>NZ_LMHO01000010.1:0-171419 GCF_001428185.1 Mesorhizobium sp. Root695
GCCTCCTGCCAAAATCTCCTGACACAAACTGTCCAAGACACTTCAATCACATAACAAAAAACCCCGCCGAAAATCGACGGGGTTTGTCAGCAGTCTGAAAACCCGCCGGATTGCTCCGGCGGGTTTCTGGGGCGGGTTTCTGTCTGGCGTCGAGCAGATGGTTATTGCTGCTGGAGGTTCAGGATTCTGTTTGGAACCGGATCCTGCTGCTGTTCGACCTGCGGCCTGCGCCGTGGCAGTACCTGCTGCAGCAGCAGGCCCGGGTTGAGCTCCAAAGACGGTTGCCCGCCGACCGGCCGGCAGTTCGGATACCGCCCGATCGTGCCTTCAGGGCAGCGCCGCCTGATGATCGGCTGGCATTGGCCATTGATCATCTGTGAGCCCGGTGCGCATTCCACCTCCTGCCTGGGCTTGCGGCATGCGCCGTTGATCACCTGCGTCCCACGCGGACAGACACATTCGCCGCGCTTGTTGTGGACCTGGCCGGGTATGTCGCACTGCTCCTGCGTTGGCTGCTTGCGCCGGCAGGCATTGCCCTGCACCTCGGTACCCCTCGGGCAGACACAATCGCCGTTGGCGTCATGGACCTGGCCACGGATGGTGCACTGCTCCGGCTTTGGCTGGATCGGGCGGCAGGCGCCATTGCGCACCTCGGTCCCTCTCGGGCAGACACAATCGCCGTCCGAATTGTGGACCTGGCCACGGATCGTGCATTGCTCGGGCTTCGGCCGGATCGGGCGGCAGGCGCCATTGCGCACCTCGGTCCCCCTCGGGCAGACACAATCGCCGTCCGAATTGTGGACCTGGCCTCGGATCGTGCATTGCTCGGGCTTCGGCCGGATCGGACGGCAGGCACTGTCCCTGACTTCCGTACCCTTGGGGCAGACGCAATCGCCATCCGAATTGTGGACCTGGCCACGGATGGTGCACTGATCGGGCCTGTCGGTCCTGACGCATTTGCCGTTCTCAAGCCCGGTTCCGCGTGGGCAGACGCAGCGTCCGTCCTCGGTGCGGATCTGGCCTTCGAGCAGCACGCAGCGCGATGGTGGTGGCAGCGGCAGAACGTTGGTGCCACCGCCGGTGCACTGGCCGTTGCGGAAGGTTGTGCCTTCCGGGCAGACGCAGCGGCCGGCGTCGTTCATGACGAAGCCTGCCGAGCATTCCTTCTTCGTCTCCTGGCTGATGGTGAAGGGATGGCAGGCATAGGCCTTGCCGCGATCGCCCTGCACATTGGTCTGGTCGCCGCCAAGCACGTCGCCACCGCCTTGCACCCGCGTGTCGGGAGACAGGACGCCGACGCAGTTCTGGCCGCTGACGTTGCCCTGCAGATTGGCCAGGCGGCCGTCGTCGGGAATGACCACGGTGACATGATGCACCTGGCTTTCGCCTGCGCCGAGCGTCAGGTTGGCAATGCAGGACAGCGGCAAGGTTGCCGGTTCCGGCGAGCAGCCGAAGGGCGGATCGATCGACGTGATTTCAACGCCTTCCAGCCTGCCTAGACCCTCAACGCCGATCGCATCACCGATACGGACTGGACCCGAGAAGGGGGTCGTCCCGTCATTGGTGATGGTGATCTCGAACGAGCAGGGTTGGCCGAGCTTGCATTCGCGGTCGCCGGTCTTCTCAACACGGATGGTCGAGGTACCGCCGCCCTTGGCGCAGGCCTGGCCGATCGGATAGACGATGTCGTCGCCCGGGGCCGGACCATACGAACCGCGCGCGCAGTTCTCGAACGCGCCATTCGCCGAGACCGTCACGTCGAAGTGGCGGCTGGTTCCAGGTGTCATCACGGCACCGGGAATCTGGCACGACAGCGCATTGGCCGGAACCGGTCCGCACGCCCATTCCGCGCCGTCAGGGGTGACGGTCTGGATCTGGACGGGCGCGCCGCCGGCCACCAGCGTGGCGGCATCGTTGACCCGCACCGGACCGGTGGGGGCAGCGTTGCCAAGGCTGATGACGGTGATGCGGCAAGATACGACCCCGGCACCGGCGAGCGAGCCGTTGCACACCTTGGTGATGCGCAGGGTCGGCTTGCCGCCATTGGGATGACGGAAGCGTTCCTTGGCGCAGGCCTTGTTGTTGGTGAGGTCGACCTCACCGGGGATGGGCTTCACCGCGGCGCAGTTCTCCACCGCGTCAGACTGATAGCCGGCCGGCATAACCGCCTTGACGACGATCGGGGTCGAGGCGCCCGCGGGCAGCGAGATCCCCGCATTGTCGCAGCGGAACTGGCCGGGGCCGTTCGGTCCGCATGTCCAGGGCGGGCTCGGGCCAAAGGTCGAGGAGGACGGCGCGCCGCCCGGATAGCTGTCGATCACCGTCAGCGGCCCGTTATAGGTTGATGTGCCGTTGTTGATGATGTCGATCACGAAATAGCAGATGCCGTCGGCCGTGCAGACCGGGATACGGGCACGCTTCTTCAGGATCAGGTCGACCTTCTTTTCGACCAGCGGCCGACAGTCGCGGTCACGGTCGCCACGCCGGCAGATCGGGATCGCAGCACAGCCGCGATCGTTCGACTGGCTGCCGAACAGCGGCTTGCCGCTGGCCCCATAGTTGTAGGTGGCGCAGTTGCGCAGCACGGTGCCTTGCCAGCCTCCGGCCGGCTTGAAGCCGAGCTTGAGATCGACGGAGGCCCCCGGATTGAGCGTGGTCACCGGATAGGTGCACGCCATCGGGGTGGTGCCGGGTACGCAGACCCAGGGCGGATTGGGCCCTGAATCAAGCGTCGAGCCGGCCGGCAGAGTCACCTCGTCGAGCACGATCGTGCCGTGGTAGGCGCCGGTGCCGACATTGGTGACCCTGATGGTGAAGTCGCAGCCGCCGCCCATCGTGCAACGCGTCACGTTGGCGCGTTTCTCGACCTTGAGGTCCGGTTCCTTGTCCTTGGGTGGGCACCTGAGGTCACGCGGGATGACGATGTCGATTGTCTGCGTGCAGCACAGGCCCCAGCCTTCCTTCGGACCGGCATAGGTCTCGATGCCGGTGACGATGAGGTGGATGACGTCGCCGGGCGATGCGCCAACGATCTTCCAGTTGAGGACACCGCCGCCCGCCGGCACCAGTTGGCTGTCGGGGATGATGGTGATGCCGGGCGTGGTCGTCGACACCTGCATCCATTTGCCGCCCATCTCCGGGCCGACCGGCATGTGGTAGATGAAGGCGCCGCCGCCGGGCACGCAGTCGACCGTGCCGCGTTCCACCTTGAAGCATTCCTTGCCGGGAGGTGGCGGTGGCGGGTTGCACTTGGTGACGTCGATCTTGATCGAGGTCTTCACGCCGGTCTTGAAGTCGCCGTCGTCGGGCTTGCTCGGATCCTGCGACGGGATGATGGTCCCCGTGCCCGATCCGGCCGTCACCTTGATCATGCCCTGGTTGTCGACGACCGTCGGCGCGGGAAACGCCGCATGGTCGATCTTGGCGGTGATCTTGAAGGTGATGACGCGCTCGTTGGCAGCGCCGACGCCGTCGATATCGCTGGGGGAAATCCGGAAATCGGAAACAACAGCCGTATCGTTAGGATCGGCGGAGGTGCTGATCGTTGCGCCCGGCAATGGTCCGCCGGACGCATCCGTGCCGTCGCCGGACACGTTGACATTGACGATCGCAAGGCCATGCGGAAGCTGGTCCTTGAAGTCGAGTTGAAGTTTTTTCAGCCTGGCCACGAGGCTCGGGTCGGCAAAGCCTTGCGGGTCGCCGCGCAGGCCGAAGCTGAGCGAATAGACGACGTAGTCACAGCCTCGTTGAGTGCCTGTCTTGGTGAAGAAGGGTACGACCCGGTCGGGCCTCGGAGTGATGACGCGCGAACTGTCGAGGTCGAGCTTCAGCTCCGGGGTGATTGGGGCAGAGTCTTCCGCAAAGCCTTGCACCGGGGTCAGCATGGCGACCGCGATACCGGCCGCCATCAGCCAGCGCGCGCCGCGCCTGGCGTATGACAGGGGTTTCATGATCGTCTCCATGACGGTTGTTTGAGCGTTCGTCGCGAGCGGGGAGAGTGCGAGATTTTTCATCTTCCCCTCCTCAACGTTCGCAGCTGACGGCTGGGGTTCTGAGCGGCAAAGTCATCTTGCAGCAAGGGTAGTAGCCACCCTTGTCCTTGTCGGACTTCCTGTAGAAGCAGAGCCCGACATCGACTGTGTCGCCCGGATAGTGGCCGGTGATGTCGACCGTGTAAGGCTTGCCGGGCGCATGCGACTGGGATGATGTCACCCCGACGCCTGGCGTCCTGGACTGGGCCTTGATCGAATCGCCGCCGAAGCCGGCATGGTCATGGAGATAGAGATCGGCCTGGAGGCCGCGAGGCGTGCAGTAATACTGGACATCCTCGACATCGATGCACGGAGGCAGATTGCCGGGCGGTGGGAAGTCCGGCGGGTAGAAGGGGGGCAGGTAGCCGCCCGGGATTTCTTCATAATAGCCGGCGCGGCCCTCGCAAGGATGCCAGACGGCAACGTCGCCGACATGGCCCTCGACCTCCGGGTCTTCAAAATAGCCGTCGAAATCGACGAACCAGGAGCCGAAGGGCGGCGCGTTGGCCGGCTTGACCAGCTCTTTCGGCGTGATCTGCACGCCATGCACGGCGAGCGGCCCGCCGGCGGCGAGCCGTTCGGGGAGAGCCGGATTGTCGCGCAGCTTGTCGCCGGTGTTCACCAGCGTCTGCGTGCAGACCGAGTTGTCGAGATTGCCGTCGCCGTCATAGCCATATTGCAGGTCGAGACCGCCGGCCGACTGCCTGAAACCTGGCGGGAAGCCGACCGCATATTCCTGCGGCATTTCCACCCAGACCGATTCGGTTGCCGGATCGTCCGGGTTCTCGCGCCAGTAGCGGATGACCTCTCCCTTGCCGGAATCGGCGAACTGACTGTAATCGTAGCGGTTCTCGACCGGGCCGCGCTGGGCCAGGTACATGAAACCGCTGTTGTCGAAGGCGATGTCGGTGACGGCGTAGTCCTTGTCGGCCTTGACCGTCAGTTCCCAGCGCGGGTCGCCGGCAAAGGTGCCGTCGCGGGCGATGCCCACCGACCAGATTTCCGACTTTTCGCCGACCGAGTAGTAGAGCCGGCCGCCATGATAGGAGACGGCCCAGATGCGACGCTCGTCCTGCGTGTAGCCCCAGCTGTCGGGGTCTTCGCTGTCGAAGGCCGCGCCCTGTATGTCCATGATCGACCCGTCGTCGGCGACAGGAGCGAGGCCATGCGCGGGCCGGCCGGCGACGCCATGGTCGAAGCTGTCGATCAACCTGCCGTCGGCATCGATGCGATGGATCAGGCCGGTGTCGAGGTCGGAAGCAAAGAACTGGCGGTGGCTAGGATCGAAGGTGAGATTGCCGATGCCGGGACCGCTGTTGGTGTCGATGTCGGCGAATTTGGAGACCTGGCCGGTGAAGCCGTCGATCTTCCAGATGGTGCCCGGCCCGCCACCGTTTTCGGTGCCGAACTGGCCATCCATGAAGGTGGCGCCGGCCGCGCCGCGACGCTGCCGCTCGGGGCGACCGTCATCGTCGGCGTCCGGCGTGACGATGCGGATGCCGTGCAGCGAGGTGGCGCCGGCATAGAGATTGGGAATGCCGGAGGGGACGCCATCGCGCACGCCGTCATCATAGGTGACGCCGAACACCTGGCCGATCTGCTCCGCCGTCACCTCGAAAGGCGGCGGCGTGTTGACGAGTTGGCCGGAGGCTGGTCCGCCCAGATGCGAAACGTCGAACACGCGCAAGGTGGCGCGCGTGGGGTCGATGAAGGTTTCGTCGACCGGATCGACGCCGGGCGGCAGGCCCTCGTCGAAATTGGGAATGATGGTGCCGGAAAATCCGGTCACCGCCATCGAGCCGGGATAGATGATCTGGGTTTCCTGCGCCTGCGCGGCGCCACCCGGCCACAGGCCGGCGGCTAGCGCCAGCGCCAGCAATGCGCCGCCTGCATGCGCGGCACGACGCAAACGACCGTCAAGAGACGACACGAACGAGCCGCGGATGCGAGACATGACACTCCCCCCGTAGTCGACGGGAGAAACGTCCGGTCTGGCCGCGCAAATCAGGGCAAGGCGCGGTATTCCGGCTCGTTCTTCCCTGATCGAATTGTCTGCTTCCCTCGTTGTCACGATACGCCTGCTCTTACGCAGGGTCAACGGAATCAGCGGAAAGCCCAGCGCATCGACCCCGTCCCGAAGGCGGTGGTCGCGCCGAGCTCCTGTTGTTCCCGGAGACCGCGGAGTCTCTGGGTTATTGGTCATGGGGGGCTTCCTTTCCGGGCCGCACCATGCGGCACCTGGACATCAGTCGCGGGCGGAGGTGGAAAGGTTCATGGAAGCCTTGCGCAGAATGCTTGCGCGCGATGCCGCCTGTTCTTATATACGCGCCAAGCCGTTCGGTGCCGGAATGCCGGTTGCCGGAACGGGATTTCTTGTGAACAGGGGCTTTCGTCGGAATGCCTGTACGGGTCCTGAGAGCCTGCTTAGCGGAGAGACTAGAAAAATGGCAAAAGTAATCGGTATCGATCTCGGCACCACCAACTCCTGTATCGCCATCATGGATGGCAAGGAGCCGAAGGTAATTGAGAATGCGGAAGGCGCACGCACGACGCCTTCCATCGTCGCCATCTCAGGCGATGACGAACGTCTGGTCGGCCAGCCGGCCAAGCGCCAGGCGGTCACCAATCCTGAAAACACCATCTTCGCGGTCAAGCGCCTGATCGGCCGCCGGTATGACGATCCGGTGACGGAGAAGGACAAGAAGCTTGTCCCCTACAAGATCGTCAAGGGCGACAATGGCGATGCCTGGGTCGAAGCCGGCGGCAGGAAGCAGTCGCCCTCGCAGATTTCGGCCATGATCCTGCAGAAGATGAAGGAGACGGCGGAAGCCTATCTCGGCGAGAAGGTCGAGAAGGCGGTCATCACCGTGCCGGCCTATTTCAACGACGCCCAGCGCCAGGCAACCAAGGACGCCGGCAAGATCGCCGGCCTGGAAGTGCTGCGCATCATCAACGAGCCGACTGCCGCGGCGCTTGCCTATGGCCTCGACAAGAAAGAAGGCAAGACCATCGCCGTCTATGACCTTGGCGGCGGCACGTTCGACATTTCGGTGCTTGAAATCGGCGACGGCGTGTTCGAGGTGAAGTCGACCAACGGCGACACCTTCCTCGGCGGCGAGGATTTCGACATGCGCCTGGTCGAGTACCTGGCGGCCGAGTTCAAGAAGGAACAGGGCATCGACCTGAAGAACGACAAGCTTGCCCTGCAGCGCCTCAAGGAGGCGGCTGAAAAGGCCAAGATCGAGCTGTCGTCGACCACCCAGACCGAAATCAACCTGCCCTTCATCACCGCCGACGCGACCGGGCCGAAGCACCTGACGCTGAAGCTGACGCGCGCCAAGTTTGAGCAACTGGTTGACGACCTGGTCCAGCGCACGATTGCCCCTTGCAAGGCGGCGCTCAAGGATGCCGGCCTGAAGGCCGGCGAGATCGACGAAGTCGTTCTGGTCGGCGGCATGACCCGCATGCCCAAGATCCAGGAGATCGTGAAGCAGTTCTTCGGCAAGGAGCCGCACAAGGGCGTCAATCCGGATGAGGTCGTCGCTCTCGGCGCCGCCATCCAGGCCGGCGTGCTGCAGGGCGACGTCAAGGACGTGCTGTTGCTCGACGTGACGCCGCTGTCGCTCGGCATCGAGACGCTGGGTGGCGTGTTCACGCGCCTGATCGAACGCAACACGACGATCCCGACCAAGAAGAGCCAGGTGTTCTCGACGGCCGAGGACAGTCAATCGGCCGTGACCATCCGGGTCTTCCAGGGTGAGCGCGAAATGGCCGCCGACAACAAGGCGCTTGGCCAGTTCGACCTGGTCGGCATCCCGCCGGCGCCGCGCGGCGTGCCTCAGATCGAGGTCACCTTCGACATCGACGCCAACGGCATCGTCAACGTCTCGGCCAAGGACAAGGGCACCGGCAAGGAACACCAGATCCGCATCCAGGCATCGGGTGGTCTTTCGGACGCCGACATCGAGAAGATGGTCAAGGACGCCGAGGCCAATGCCGAGACCGACAAGAAGCGCCGCGCGCTGGTCGAAGCCCGCAATCAGGCCGAAGCGCTGCTGCATTCCTCGGAGAAGTCGCTGAAGGAATATGGCGAGAAGGTTTCGGAAGGCGACCGCACGGCAATTGCCGATGCAATCACGGCGCTGAAGACCGCGACCGAAGGCGATGACGCGGCCGACATCGAGGCCAAGAGCCAGGCGCTCGCCGAGGCTTCGATGAAGCTTGGCCAGGCCATGTACGAGGCTTCGCAGAAGGAAGCGGCGGAAGCCGATGCCAAGGCGGACGCCGCCAAGGACAGCGATGTGGTCGATGCCGATTTCGAGGAAATCGACGAAGACGACGACAAGAAGAAGTCGGCCTGAACCGCTTGACGGCAAGATAGAGCGAAAAGCCCGGCGAAGGCCGGGCTTTTTTGCAACCCCTTGCAGAAAAACAGCGGGCCTTGCTGAAAAAATGCAGGCAAACCGGCGTCGACACTGGCATCCCGCTTCCATCGCACCTAAATCGGAACGGCAATGCCGGCAAACGACGCAACAATGCTTCAAGACGTTGAGCATCCGGACAGCGGGAAAAAATGAAAGCTGATTTCTACGAGACGCTGGGCGTGCAAAAGGGCGCCGATGAGAGGGAGCTCAAGAGCGCTTTCCGCAAGCTCGCCATGCAGTTCCACCCCGACCGCAACCCCGGCGATCATTCCTGCGAGCACAAGTTCAAGGAAATCAACGAAGCCTACGAGACGCTGAAGGACCCGCAGAAGCGTGCGGCCTATGACCGCTTCGGCCACGCGGCCTTCGAGCAGGGCGGCATGAATGGCGGCGCGCAAGGCTTTGGCGCCGGCGGCTTCGCCGACATCTTCGAGGACATTTTCGGCGACATGATGGGCGGGCGCCAGCGCCGCTCGTCGGGCGGCCGCGAGCGCGGCGCTGACCTGCGCTATAACATGGAAATCACGCTGGAAGAGGCCTTTGCCGGTAAGACCGCGCAGATCCGCGTGCCGGCGTCGATCTCCTGTTCGGAATGTTCGGGCAGCGGCGCCAAGCCCGGCACCCAGCCCGTCACCTGCTCGATGTGCAACGGCCACGGCAAGGTGCGCGCCACGCAAGGCTTCTTCTCGATCGAGCGGACCTGTCCGCAGTGCCAGGGGCGTGGCCAGACCATCAAGGACCCCTGCCCGAAATGCGCCGGCCAGGGCCGCGTCACCGAGGAGCGTTCGCTGTCGGTCAACATCCCGGCCGGCATCGAGGACGGCACCCGCATCCGCCTTGCCAATGAAGGCGAGGCCGGCCTGCGCGGCGGGCCATCGGGCGACCTCTATATTTTCCTGGCGGTGAAGCCGCACGAGTTCTTCCAGCGCGATGGCGCCGACCTCTATTGCAAGGTGCCGATCTCGATGACGACGGCGGCCCTTGGCGGCTCCTTCGAGGTGACGACGCTGGACGGCACCCAGACCAAGGTCAAGGTGCCGGAAGGCACCCAGAACGGCCGCCAGTTCCGCCTCAAGGGCAAGGGCATGCCGGTGCTGCGTCAGCCCAATGTCGGCGACCTCTACATCCAGACCGCGGTCGAGACGCCGCAGAACCTGACCCGCCGCCAGCGCGAACTGCTGGAGGAGTTCGAACAGCTCTCCTCGCAGGACAATTCGCCCCAATCGAGCGGCTTTTTCGCCCGCATGAAGGATTTCTTCGAATCCTTCGGCGAGCGTTGATGCAAGTCGCCCGGCAGCGGAACCGGCCTGCAGCGCGAAAATCCGTGACCCGGGCAACCCCTTGAGACGCGACGAAAGTTATCTTATCCACGACATGTGTCCGGCCGCGCCTTGCCTTGCACCGCTCAGGTGTTAAGTAACTTGCGGGGAGCGCTGAGGAGAACTTGCATGACACGTGGCCCTGGACTGCGAAAGGCGCTTGTCGAAAAGTTCGACGACGAACTCAAATTCTTCAAGGGCTGGATCGACAAGCCGAAGACCGTCGGCTCGATCGTGCCGACCAGTTCGATCACCGCCCGCAAGATGGCTTCGATCGTCAATCCGAAATCCGGCCTGCCGGTGCTCGAGGTCGGTCCCGGCACCGGCGTCATCACCCGCGCCATCCTCGCCCAGGGCGTGCGGCCCGAAAACCTCTACGCGGTCGAATATTCCGCGGATTTCGTCCGTCACCTGCGGCGGCTCTATCCCGGCGTCAACGTCATCGAGGGCGACGCCTTCAATCTCAACGCCACGCTTGGCGACAAGAGCGGGATGATCTTCGATTCCGTCGTTTCCGGCGTGCCGCTGCTTAACTTTCCGGTCGCCCAGCGCATCGCCTATATCGAGAGCCTGCTCGACCGCATCCCGGCCGGACGGCCGATCGTGCAGCTGACCTATGGCCCGATGTCTCCGATCCCGGCCGGCCGCGGCGACTACACGGTCAAGCATTTCGATTTCATCTTCCGCAACATCCCGCCGACGCAGCTGTGGATCTATCGCCGCGAGGCCCATTAGTTCCTCGGCGCGGGGCTGTTCGCCTATCACTTCGTCATCCACGGGCGGAGCAAGGAGCGTAGCGACGCGGCGCAGACCCGAGGATCCTGGCTTCGCTCAGGGATGACGAAGTTGGCGTTGATTTGAGCGGGCCTTGGCTGTACCTGTCCGGGAACAAGGGTGGCCAATGGCAGTGATCCCGAAAATCCTCGTCTTCGCCGGCTCGGTGCGCAGCGGCGCCTATAGCGGCAGGACCGCCGACGTGGCGCAGAAGGAACTTGCGATGCAAGGCGCCGAGGTGACCCGCATCTCGCTCGCGGACTATCCCTTGCCGATCATGGACGAGGATCTGGAAAAGGAACAACGTGTTCCCGAAAACGCCCAGAGACTCGGCCGTCTGGTGATCACCCATGACGGGTTGCTGATCGCCACGCCGGAATACAACGGCTCCATACCGCCGCTGCTCAAGAACACGATCGACTGGGTAAGCCGTGTGCGCAGGGATGCCGGCCGGCCGGTCAGGCCGCTTGCCGGCAAGGTCGCCGGCCTCTGCTCATCCTCCAACGGGCACTTTGCCGGCATCCGTTGCATCAACCATCTGCGCGCCGTGCTGGTACGCTGCCAGATGGAGGTGGTGACGCCGGAATGCTCGGTGCCCGAGGGCGGCGAGGCCTTCGACGAGGACGGCCATTTCCGTGACGAAAGACTGCACAAATCGATGGAGCACCTATGCCGCACGCTGATCGAAACCTCGCGCATGCTGTCCACCCGGATCGCGACATGATTGCCGGCACCTTGCAGGCCCAATCCATGCAGGAAAGACTGATCGTCGGCCTCGACGTGCCGACCGTGAAGGAAGCCGAGCAGGCGGTGCGCGAACTCGACGGCGTCGTCTCCTTCTACAAGATCGGCTACCAGCTTGCCTTCGCCGGCGGGCTCGATTTCGCCCGCGAACTGGCCAGCGGCGGCACCAAGGTCTTCCTCGACATGAAGCTGCTCGACATCGACCACACCGTGGCCAAGGGCGTCGAGAACATCGTCAGGATGGGCATGACCATGCTGACCATCCACGCCTATCCCAAGGCGATGGCGGCCGCGGTGGAAGCAGCACGCGGCAGCAACCTTTGCCTGCTTGCCGTCAGCGTGCTGACCTCGATGGACGAGCAGGACATGATCGATGTCGGCTATGAGTACGACCCGCATACGCTGGTGCTCAGGCGCTCCGAACAGGCACTGCATGCCGGCATGGGCGGCATCGTCTGCTCGGCCGCGGAGGCCGAAGCGGTGCGCCGCATCGTCGGCCCCGACATGGCGGTGGTGACGCCGGGCATCCGTCCCACGGGCAGCGACCATGGCGACCAGAAGCGCGTGGTGACGCCGGGCCAGGCAATCCGCAACGGCTCTAGCCACCTCGTCGTCGGCCGCCCGATCATTGCTGCGGCCAACAAACGAGAAGCGGCAGAAGCCATCCTTGACGAAATGCGCTCGGCATAATCCAAAAAACGACTTCGGAGACAAGACATGCCCAAGGGATACTGGATCGCTCGCGTCGATGTGCGCGATGCCGAAGGCTACAAGGACTATGTCGCCGCTGCCAAGCCTGCCTTCGAGCGCTTCGGCGCGAAATTCCTGGCGCGCGGCGGCGAACATGAAAAGGCCGAAGGGCCCGGCCGCGCACGCAATGTCATCATCGAGTTCGAATCGCTCGCTGCCGCACACGATTGCTACCACTCGCCTGAATACCAGCGCGCCGTCGCCATCCGCCAGAAGGTCGCCGATGGCGAGATCGTCCTGGTCGAGGGCACCTGAGGCCCACCGAACCATTCCGAAAAGTGGCATCCGGTCTTCACCGGATACGACGCTCAAGACCGGAGAGAACCTGGCGGCGCTTCAAGCGAAGCCCCCGCAGGTAGACTTCCCGTATCTTCGCCCCGCGCCTCCGTGGCGACCTGCCAAGTAGCAGGCGCCAGCCCGCGGAGCGTTGCCGACGCGCGGCTTGTCGAACGACCGACTGTCCGAACAGCCTTCGCTTTGAGCCATTGCGACGCCGGGCTGACTGCTGCTTGACATGCAGGTATTTACCTGCATATTGCGATCTTACAAACGAGCGAGATCGATGGACGCCGACAAGGTTTTCAAAGCGCTGGGCGACCCGACACGCAGAAGGCTGCTTGACCTTCTGTGTGAGCAGAACGGGCAGACGCTCGGCCAGCTTTGCGAAAACCTGGACATGGCCAGGCAATCCGCCACCCAGCACCTCGACCTGCTGGAGGCGGCCAATCTGGTGAGCACGGTCAAGCGCGGCCGCGAAAAGCTACATTTCATCAACCCCGTACCGCTGCACGAAGTCTACGAGCGCTGGGTGCGGAAATTCGAACGGCAGCGGCTCAGCCTGCTGCACGACCTCAAGCAAGAACTCGAAGGAGAGGACCAATGACCAGAGAGACGACCAGCTTTGTCTACGTGACCTATATCCGCTCGACGCCGCAGAAGGTGTTCGAGGCCATCATCAAGCCTGATGTCGCAAGGCGCTACTGGGGCCACGAGAACGTCTCCGACTGGAAGGCGGGATCGAAATGGGAGCACATCCGCGCTAATGACGAACGGACCGTCGAACTCGTCGGCAAGGTCGTCGAGATCTCGCCGCCGACCCGCCTCGTCATCACCTGGGCCAACGCTTCGCAGGCGGACGATCCGTCGAAAACCAGCCGCGTGACGTTCGCCATCGAGGAATACGACACCATGGTGCGGCTGACCGTCAGCCATGACGAACTCGAGGCCGGCAGCGGCATGGCGAAGGGCGTCAGCCAGGGTTGGCCGGCCGTGCTGTCGAGCATGAAATCCTTCCTGGAAACCGGAAGCGGCATCGACCTGTTCGCCAAACCGAAATCAGCCCTGATCGCAGCGGGAGCATGACAATGACCAAGCGCTATACCGGCGGCTGTGCATGCGGCGCGATCCGCTATGAAACCAGCGGCGAGCCCATCTTCCAGAACCACTGCCAATGCGTCGATTGCCAGAAGCGCTCAGGCACGGGCCATGGATCCTATATGACCTTCGGCCGGCGCGCCGATATGGCGATCACCGGCGAGGCGAGCACTTGGCGGGCGGCGGGCGCCAGCGGCAATGAAAAGATCCACGCCTTCTGCCCGACCTGCGGGACGCCGGTCTACCTGACATTCGTCGCCATGCCGGAGTTCATAGCGATCAACGCCACCAGCCTTGACGACCCGGACCAGTTCAATCCGCAGGCGGTCACCTATACCATCCGCGCTCATGCCTGGGACAAGATGGATCCGTCCTTGCAGGCGTTCGAGCGAATGCCTCGGGGATAAGGCCTGCTGGTCGGTCTGCGATCTGCCGTGGCGCCATTAAACGCGACACGCGTGGCCGATCAGCCGGCTGGCCGCGGTTTCGGCCATGGCATCGGCCAGATCGAGACCCCATTGCTGGCGGCAGTAGGCGCGGAAATCGAAGCAGGGCAGGCCGGGGCAAACCTCGAACTCGATGAGATGGACAGTGTCGTCGGCCTCGACCCTGAGATCGATGGAAAACACATCGCGCAGGCCGAGCCGGCTCATCAGCCGCTCGGCGATGGCACGAATCCTGGCGTCGGCGGCCGGCTGGCTGTCGGCAACCGCGACGAGTTCCGGTTCGGCGTAGTGTCCCGCCGCTTTCGCTGCCTCGCCAGTGTCGCCATAGAGCGCCAGGCTGTCCGCCATGGTCTGGAAATCGGCGCCTGAATCGACAAAGGCCACGCCAAGCGCTTCGACCCCGGCGCCAGGCACCAGGCCGAGAAAACTGCCGCGCACGTTGCGGCCGGCGACATAGGGCTGGACGACGACATCATCGCGATAGGCGGCAAAAACGCGCCGGCTGAGCTCCAGCGCGTGGCTGAGGTCGGCCACATGCGAATCCGGCCAGATGCCGATCTTGGCGCCGAGCCGGTTGGGCTTGACGAACCAGCCGGCCGCAGAGGCCGGCGGATCGACCAGCCACTTGCCGTCGCGTGCAAGACCGGCCTGCGGCACCGGTAGGCCGAGCGCGCCAAGCACGGCGCCGGAACGGAACTTGTCCTGGCAGAGCGCGAACAGCGCATCGTCGGCGCCGATCGTCTTGAAGCCGCCCAGTCGCGCCAAGGCGGGCGCCGCGCCGCCGCGGAAATAGGCGATGCCGTCGGTCAGCGTCCAGACCAGCGTTGTGCTGGGATGCTCGCCGGCGAGCACGCTCGCGGCGCCGTCGAGCGCCACCGGCGTGAAAGACAGGCCGCGTGCCTGGCAGGCCCGGCCAAGCGCCCCGAATTCGAGAGCGAGGTCCGTCGACTGCGCCAGATAGGATGCGATTTCGGCAGCGCGCTCCGGTGCATGACCGTCGGCGACCAGACGGTCGAAGCAAGCCTTCTCCGGCTCATAAACGAGGATCAGTCTTGGCCTGCGGCTCGGCATGAGGTGAACGATTCCCGGCGGTACGATTGCCTACCATCGCACGGTGAAGGCAATCGGCTCCCGCGAAACCGACCGGGTCGGACGGATGCGTGACAACGCATCGCCGACGGGCGGCCACAGTTCAATCAGGCGATCAGCACGCGCGGTTCGAAGCGGCCGTTGACGGGGATGTCGAGCAGGAAGGTCATGCCCGCCTGCGGATCGATCTGGCGCTGCTTTTCGTCCTTGCCCTTCCAGGCGGAAGTGACGGCCAGACGATCGGCTTTCCGGCCGACAAAGGCCGGGCAGGACGGCTGCGTCACCGGTATCGGGATTTCGCGCAGCAGCGCGCCTTCAGGCGAATAGGCCTTGACCACCTTGCCGCCCCAGACGGCGTTCCACAGCACGCCGTCGCGGTCGACGACCGAGCCGTCGACATAGCCCTTGGACGAGCGGTGATCGACGAACACCTTCGGCTCGCCCGCAGGCAGGCCGGTAGCCGGGTCGCAGGCGACGCGCATCAACAGGCCGGTCGCGGTGTCGGTGTAGTAGGCGAGTGCGCCGTCTTCAGAAAAACAGATCGAATTGGAGACGGTGATGTCGGAAAACAGACGGCGAAGCTCGCCCTTGAAGAACCAGTAGATCGAGCCCGCGCCCTTGCTCTCGTCCTTGGCCATCGTGCCGACCCAGAATGCGCCGCAGGGATGGACGCGCGAATCGTTGGAACGCGTGAGCGCATTGTCGGCTTCAACAGGTGTGTGCAGTGTCAGCTTGCCTGTCGCCGCGTCGCGTACGTGCAGGCCGGTCTCGGTGGCGATCAGCTGGCGCTTGTCGTCGATGACGGCGATGGCGCTGGCCATCTGGCCGAGGTCGTGGATCTTCAGCGAACCGGAGGCGACGCCCTGCTCCAACAAAAGGCCGTTGACGATGTCGAACCAGAATAGCGCATCGGTGGCGGGATCGTAGCTCGGCCCTTCGCCGAGCTGGCAGATGTAATCGGAGAAAACCGAAACCTCGCTCATCATGCTTCCCCGAACACCGCGTCCCAGGCCGTGACCGCGGCGTGCGCGCGGGCCGCCACGTCGTCGACGCTCATGCCCGGTTTGAACAGGCTGGAGCCAAGTCCGAAGGCCGTCACGCCCGCCGCCTTGTAGCCGGCAAAGTCTTTTTCAGAGACGCCGCCGACGGCGCCGACCAATGTCTGCGCCGGCAAGACCGCGCGCATCGCGGAAATGCCGCCGGCACCCAGCACGCTCGCCGGGAAGAATTTCAGGGCCGAGGCGCCGAGCTTGATCGCCAGGAAAGCCTCGGTCGGCGTGAACACGCCGGGCATGGTCACCATGCCGTAGTGCATGGCGCGCGCCATCACCTCGGCATCGATGTTGGGGCTGACCAGCAACCGCCCGCCTGCCTTGTGCAGGCCATCGACATCGGCTGGTGTCAGCACCGTGCCAGCGCCAACCAAAGCGGTTTTCGGAAGCACTTCGACGATCCCAGCGATTGACGAAAACGGCTCCGGTGAGTTCAGCGGCACTTCGATCGCCTCGATGCCGGCGTCGAACAGTGCCTGGCCTATGGCGATCGCCTCAGTCGGCTTGAGGCCGCGCAGGATGGCGACCAGCCCGCGCTTGAGCTTGGGGAAAGGTGCGGTCTGGCTCATCGGGTTGCTCCAATTCTGGCGATCATGCCGTTCTCGCGCGCCGCCTCGACGAGACCGGCGCGCACCGCCTCGTCGGCGTCGACATTCCGGACCTCAAGCCCGGCAAGACCAAGGGCGGCCTGGTAGAGCGCGGCCAGCGCGCCGGAGGCAACCAGCACCACGGGTTCCGCTCCGGCGCCGTGGCGGCGGCTGGCAGAGGCGATCTCGGCGCCGATCAAAAGGCCGGACAGGCAGGCTGCGGCATCGTCGGCTTTCAGGTCCTGCAGCAGGCCGGCGGCGCGGATGGAAAACAGCCGCGAGGTGACATCGCCGCCTTCGCCCAATGCGGTTTCGCACCAGCGGTGGAAGAACGGATTGTCCGATGTGACGGGCTTGGGATGTTCGCCGAGCAAATGGCGCAGGATCGAATGCGCGGCAAGCACCGAGAACAGCTCGCCGGTCGGCCAGGTGCCGAAGCCGGCAACGGCGCCGTCCTCGACCTGCACCCATTTCGAATGGGTGCCGGGCATGCAGACCAGTTGGCGTCCCTTGGCCGGCAGGCCGGCGCCGGCAAGCTGGGTTTCCTCGCCGCGCATGACGTCGGGCGCGTCAGTCAGCCGCTGGGCAAGACCCGGAACGATGCGGATGTCACGGCTCTGGCCGGGCACGCTGGCGGCACCCGCCAGGATGGCATCGATCGGCGCCGGCACGGTGACATAGGGCGCTTCCAGCCAGCCCTGACGAGAGCCGGCCATGCCGCAGATGATGACGGGCAGCGCCTCCGGTGCTCCCATCGCCGCCAGATGCCCCTCGAGAAGTGTCGAAAAGCCTTTCTGCTGCGCGGTGATCAAGCCATCATCGCCGCGGCGTTCGGCAAGCACCTTGCCTTGCCCATCGATCAGCCAGACGCGCATGCGGGTCGTGCCCCAGTCGACTGCGGCTACCGCCGGCGCGTTGCCGGCAAACCCTGGGCTCACAAGAAACCTCCATCGACGATCAGCATCTGCGCCGTCAGCATGCGCGAGGCGTCCGAGGCGAGGAACAGCACGGTGCCGACGATGTCGTCCGGCTGCATTACCTGCTTGATGCACTGCTTGGCGACATGGGCGGCAAGCGCCTCTTCGGTCACCCAGAGCTCCTTCTGCCGCTCTGTGATCACCCATCCGGGCGCAATGGCGTTGACGCGGATACCATCGACGCCGAGCTTGCCGGCCAGCCCCTTGGTCAGACCCAGGATGCCGGCCTTGGCGGCCGTGTAGGACGGCATGTCGGGGTGGTTGATCAAGTAGGATGTCGAGGTGAAGTTGATGATCGAGCCGCCGCCAGCCCGCTTCATGCCCGGCGCCACCGCTTGCGCGGTGAAGAAATGCGGCCGCAGATTAATGGCCTGGTTGTTGTCCCAGAATTCGACCGTCACGTCTTCGACGGCGTGGCGTTCGTCCCACGCGGCATTGTTGACCAGCACGGTGACATCGCCATGCGCCTCGGCGGCCTTCGCGGCGGACGCCCGCAGGGCCTCGATGTCGCGCAGATCGGTCTTGAGATAGAGCGGCCGCTTGCCGAACTCGTTCTCGACGCGGTCGGCGAGTATCGTGCTTGGGCCGTCGGCGATGTCGATGAAGGCGACATTGGCGCCCTGGCGCACAAAACCCTCGGTCAGTGCCGCGCCAATTCCGGAGCCGCCGCCGGTGATCAGCACCGAGGCTCCTTCGAGGTCGGCAAAATGCGCCGATGGCATCATCGTTCTTGTCTCCCAGCGCATGACCCCGAAAATCGGATCGATTTTCGGAAAGGGATCATGCGCAAAATGTAAATTGCTACAGCGTCCTTTGCGCGTCCAAGAGGACGCGCGGCGCTGTAGTCGTGACCGGCGCGCATCCTAGCCACGCAAGGCGCGCGGGCAAGGGCGAACCGCCGGATTTCTGGGCTTATGTCAGACAAAACGACAATGCGCCGCACCGGATGCGCACAACCGCACTGTCGGGATTGCGGGCCGCGGGGGATCGCCGGTCAGATCGCCTTGGCGCGCAGGGCGCCGCGGAAGGAATCGCGGAGATAGCCGAGCGTAGCGGCGGCATCGACCGGTTTGCCGAACAGATAGCCCTGTCCGCCGGCGCAGCCGAACTGGACGAGGCGGTCGGCCTGCGCTTCCTGCTCGATGCCTTCGGCGACGACGTCCATGCCGAGCCCTTCGCACATGGCGAGAATGGCGCGGATGATGTGTTCGGACGGCCTGTCATCGAGAATGGAGGAGACGAAGGCGCGGTCGATCTTGAGCTTGTCGAAATGGAATTCGCGCAGACGGCCGAGCGAGGACTGGCCAGTGCCGAAATCGTCGAGCGAGACGCGGATGCCGACGCGGCGCAGATCCTCGACGATCTGCGCGGCCGAGGCCGGGTCGTTCATCAGGCCGGTCTCGGTGATCTCGATCTCCAGCCGGCGCGGATCGAATCCGGTGCGGTCGAGGATCGCCAGTATGTGCAGCCCAGTGTTCTGGTCGACGAGCTGCGAGGGCGACAGGTTGAACGAAAGGAACAGGTCCTTCGGCCAGCTTCTGGCCGCCTCTGTCGCCTTGCGCAGCACCAGCTGCGACAGCGGGCCGATGATGCCGCGCTCCTCGGCAATGGGAATGAAGACCGTTGGCGGCACGGAGCCCAGGTCGCGATCGGTCCAGCGCGCCAGCGTCTCGAAGCCGATGGTGCGGCGCGTGTTGAGGTCGACGATGGGCTGGAAATGCGGCTCCACCTCGCCGGCCGAAACGGCCCGGCGCAGCGCCTGTTCGATGCGGGTGACGCGCTTGGCCGCCTCTTCCATCTCGCGGGTGTAGACGACGACGCGGCCACGGCCGGAACGCTTGGCGTGATAAAGCGCCGTCTCTGCCTTGTTGATGAGGATCTCAGTGGTCTCGTCGCCGGAATAGAACAGCGAGCAGCCCACCGAGGCCGAAAGCCTGGCTGTGCGTTCGCCGACATCATAGGGCGCCGACAGGATCTCGATCAGCATGCGGGACCTTTCGGCCGCTGCATCCTCGCTGAACACCAGGGGATAGAGAAAGGCGAATTCGTCGGCGCCGATGCGGCAGACCGTTGAGTGGCCGTCCATTGAGGCGCGCAGCCGCATGGCGACCTGTATCAGGATATCGTCACCGGCCTTGTGGCCGAACAAATCGTTGATCGGCTTGAAGCCGTCGAGATCGAGAATGCCGACGGTAAAGGGTGCGGGATCGTCGGCACGGTCGCTGATCAAGCGATCGACCTTGTCGAAGAAGCGGCGATGGTTGCCAAGCCCGGTCAACGGATCTGTGAATGCCAGATCCGTGCTCTCCCTGTTTGCCTGACCGGTGCCAAACGAAGTTTGCATCGGTGTCCCTGTTTTGTGACGTCGGAATTTATTTCCGAGACTGGCAGCAAACCCTTTAGGAAACGTATCCCCAAATCGATTATTCGCGGGTAAAATGCGTCACCTTCGGGAAGGTCGCCGCGGTGCGCGTCGAAGCTTTTTTTCATGCACATCTTCAGCCATCCGACCGGACACGAGAGGGTTCGGGCGCAGCACCCTTTTGTGAATGCGATCCGCGCAGGCCAGCGACGGCAGTTGGTTGGTCGGCAAGATTGGAGGCCAGCTCAGCTTTGCGACTTGCTGATGCCAATCTTCAAATGTCGCGATTGGCAGACGGGCAGTGAGCCTGTACAGGCAAGACAGTCGCCCATCCGAGCCGCCGGAGACCCGCCATGAAGCTTAAAATCGCCGTCCAGATGGACCACATCTCCACCGTGTCGATCGCCGGCGACACCTCGTTCGCGCTGTCGCTGGAAGCGCAGCGGCGCGGCCATAAGCTGTTCCACTACACGCCAGACCGGCTGTCGTTGCGCGACGGCAAGGTGTTTGCCCGCATCGAGGAAATGCAGGTGCGCGACGAGAAGGGCAGCCATTATTCGCTGGGCGAGGAGGTGCGTACCGATCTGTCGGAGATGGACGTCGTCCTGCTGCGCCAGGATCCGCCCTTCGACATGAACTACATCACCACCACGCACATTCTGGAGCGCATCCATCCCGGGACGTTGGTGGTCAACGACCCCGCCTGGGTGCGCAACAGCCCGGAAAAGATCTTCGTCACCGAGTTTTCCGACCTGATGCCGGACACGCTGATCACCAAGGATCCGCTCGAAGTTGCCGCCTTCCGCAAGGAGTTCGGCGACATCATCGTCAAGCCGCTCTACGGCAATGGCGGCGCCGGTATCTTCCATCTGCACGAGGCCGACCGCAACCTTGCCTCCCTGCTCGAAATGTTCGGCCAGATGTTCCGCGAGCCCTATATCGTGCAGCGCTATCTGAAGGACGTTCGCAAGGGCGACAAGCGCATCATCCTGATCGACGGCGAACCGGTCGGCGCCATCAACCGGGTGCCGGCCGAGCATGATTCCCGCTCCAACATGCATGTCGGCGGCCGCGCCGAGAAAACCGAGCTGACGGAACGCGAGCGCGAGATCTGTGCCCGCATCGGGCCGTCGCTGAAAGAGCGCGGCTTCATCCTCGTCGGCATCGACGTCATCGGCGACTACATGACCGAGATCAACGTGACCTCGCCGACCGGCGTGCGCGAGGTCAAGCGCTTCGGCGGCGCCGACATCGCCAGCCTGTTCTGGGATGCGGTCGAGGACAAGCGGCGGACGTAGTCCGTTTTTACTTTGTCTTAACCATGTTCCGGTTTTGCAACCGGGCTCAATTCGGCTGCAACCTGCGCGCTCACATGTTCCTGTAATGTTCTTGATTTGACCAAGGAATTGTGATTGTCTCCCCGAGGGGCCGTTCCTGGCCTGATCGCACGGGCTGGGGCCAGCCTAAATTGGGGTTGCACGATGGTGGCGCGGGTTCGCACGGTCGCTTTCCAGGGTATCGAGGCCGTGCCGGTCGATGTGCAGGTGATGATCGCGCCCGGCAAGGTCAACATGCACATCGTGGGCCTCGCCGACAAGGCAGTGGCCGAAAGCCGCGAGCGGGTGCAGGCAGCACTTCATGCTTCCGGCCTGTCGATGCCGTCGAAGAAGGTCACGGTCAATCTGGCACCCGCCGACCTGCCCAAGGAAGGCAGCCACTACGATTTGCCGATCGCGCTTGGCCTGATGGCCGCATTGGGCGCCATTCCTGGCGACATGCTGGCCGGCTATGTCGTGCTTGGCGAGTTGTCGCTCGACGGCACGATTGCCGCGGTCGCTGGCGCCTTGCCGGCGGCGATCGGCGCCAATGCCGAGGGCAAGGGCCTGATCTGCCCGTTCGCCTGCGGGCCGGAAGCTGCCTGGGCCGGGCGGGAATTCGACATTCTGGCGCCGCGCAGCCTGATCGCCATCGCCAACCATTTTCGCGGTACGCAGGTGCTGTCGCGGCCGGAGGCCGGAATCCACGCCGCGGCGCGCGACCTGCCCGACCTCGCCGACATCAAGGGCCAGGAGACCGCCAAGCGGGCGCTGGAAGTGGCGGCAGCCGGTGGGCACAATTTGCTGATGATCGGCCCGCCCGGATCGGGAAAGTCGATGTTGGCGCAGCGGCTGCCGTCGATCCTGCCGCCGCTCGCGCCGAAGGAATTGCTCGAAGTCTCGATGATCGCCTCGGTGGCGGGAGAGCTCGGGGAGGGCAAGCTGACCGACCGGCGGCCGTTCCGCGCGCCGCACCACTCGGCCTCGATGGCGGCGATGGTCGGCGGTGGCATCCGCGCGCGGCCGGGTGAAGTGTCGCTGGCGCATCACGGCGTGCTGTTCCTCGACGAATTTCCGGAGTTCACGCCGCAGACGCTCGATGCGCTGCGCCAGCCGCTCGAGACAGGCGACTGCATGATCGCGCGGGCCAACCATCGCGTCACCTATCCAGCGCGCATCCAGCTGGTGGCGGCGATGAATCCGTGCCGCTGCGGCATGGCCGGCGAACCGGGCTATCGCTGCCTGCGCGGCGAGCGCTGCCGCACCGACTACCAGGCGCGGATATCAGGCCCGCTGCTCGACCGCATCGATCTTCGGATTGAGGTGCCGGCGGTGTCGGCCAGCGACCTGATCCGGCCCGACCGGGCGGAGAAAAGTGCCGATGTGGCGCTGCGCGTGGCGCGCGCCCGCACCATCCAGCGCGAGCGGTTCGAACGGCTCGGCGCTACCCGGGCCACCACCAACGCGCATTGCGCGCCCTCAGTCATCGAGGAGATAGCCATGCCTGACGCCGCCGGCCTGTCGCTGCTCAAGGACGCCAGCGAGAAGCTCGCCTTTTCCGCGCGCGCCTACCACCGCGTGCTGAAAGTGGCGCGCACGCTGGCCGATCTCGACGCCAGCGAAACCGTCGGCCGCATCCATCTGGCCGAAGCGATCTCTTATCGGATGAGTTCGGAGCGGGTGGCGCAAGCGGCTTAGGTCACTTGCCTGCCAATGGCCGTGCTTACGGGTTGTGGTTTTTGGTCCGCGGGCGAAATCTGGCAGCAGGCGATCGCGCGACAAGCCGGCTCCGCAACGTTGCCTTCCGCGATCACGCCATAACCGCCACCCAACGAATCGAACATCTCTGCAATGCGGCGGATCTGATTGTCCGCTTGGCCGGCGTCCTCCCCACCCAACGGCCCCACCGAACGGACGTCGGCCATTTCTTCGTCTTCACCCCAGAACGTGTCGCATCGGTGCCGGACTAAAATCTTGGCTGCTGCATTGGATATTCCTTATTTAGACAATACGAATATGATTGCGGTTGAGGGTGTACCGATATGTTCATTGACTACTACGAAGTTTTGGAAGTTAGCCCGAACGCCAACTCGGAAACGCTGGAGCGCATATTTCGCTATTTTGCGATGCGCTATCATCCAGACAATCAGCACACTGGGGATGAAGCCCGCTTCAGCGAAATCGTGGAAGCCCACAATACGCTCAAGGATCCCGTCAAGCGCGCTCAATACGACATCGCGTATAGAGACCATGCCGGCCTTCGCCGCGAGTTGACCGAGGAGGCCAGCAACGCCAAAGGCATCGAGCGGGATGCTGTGATCCAGGCCAAACTGCTGTCGCTGCTTTACGCGAAGCGCCGCCACGACGTCACCGATCCGGGGATCGGAGATGTAGAGCTCGAACGCCTGTCAGGCTGCCCGCGAGAGCATCTCGAGTTTCATCTCTGGTACATGAAAGCGAAGGGATGGATCGCGAGGATAGAAAACGGAACGATAGCGATCACGGTGGAAGGCGTCGATCGCGTCAACTCCGAGCACCGGCGCGATCCCTCCATCCGGCTCCTGGACCATACGGCTCCCTAACGCCTTTTCTCTGGCCGGAAGCCAGTTCGAAGACCCGCCCCCCATTCGCGGCAGGGGCGGGCCGCGTACCTCTTCAGCCCTGCTGCGCCTTCAGCTCCAGCCGCCGCGCGTGCAGCACCGGCTCGGTGTAACCGTTGGGCTGAACGCGGCCCTTGAAGACCAGGTCGCAGGCGGCGAGGAAGGCGATCGACTTGTCGAAGTCGACCGTCATCGGCCGGTAGAGCGGGTCGCCCTCGTTCTGGCGGTCGACGATGCCGGCCATGCGCTTCATCGTCGCCATCACCTGGTCCTTGCTGCACACGCCGTGGTGCAGCCAGTTGGCGATGTGCTGCGACGAGATGCGCAGCGTGGCGCGGTCTTCCATCAGGCCGACATCGTTGATGTCTGGCACTTTCGAGCAGCCGACGCCCTGGTCGATCCAGCGCACGACGTAGCCGAGAATGCCTTGCGCGTTGTTGTCGAGTTCCTTCTGGATGTCCTCGGGCGACCAGTTCGGCCGCACGGCGACAGGCACCGACAGAATGTCGTCGAGCTTCGCCTTGGGCCGGTTCTTCAGCGCTGCCTGCACCGCGTGGACATCGATCTTGTGGTAGTGCGTGGCATGCAGCGTCGCCGCCGTCGGCGATGGCACCCAGGCGGTGTTGGCGCCGGCCTTGGGATGGGCGACCTTCTCGACCAGCATCGCCGCCATCAGATCTGGCATCGCCCACATGCCCTTGCCGATCTGGGCGTGGCCGGCCAGCCCGCATTCCAGTCCTGTGTCGACATTCCACGCCTCGTAGGCGGAAATCCAGGCGGCCTGCTTCATGTCGCCCTTGCGGATCATCGGACCGGCTTCCATCGAGGTGTGGATCTCGTCGCCGGTGCGGTCGAGGAAGCCGGTGTTGATGAATACGACACGCTCCTTCGCCGCGCGGATTGCTTCCTTGAGATTGACGGTGGTGCGCCGCTCCTCATCCATTATGCCCATCTTGATGGTGTTCCTGGCCATGCCGAGCAGGGCCTCGACACGGTCGAATATCTCGACGGCGAAGGCGACTTCCTCGGGCCCGTGCATCTTGGGTTTCACGACATACATAGAGCCGGCGCGGGAATTGGCGCGGCGGCCGTTCGGCCCAACATCGTGCAGCGCGATCAGCGCCGTCATAGCCGCATCCAAGATGCCTTCCGGCACCTCGTTGCCGTCGCGGTCAAGGATCGCCGGGTTGGTCATCAGGTGGCCGACATTCCTGACCAGCATCAGCGAGCGGCCGGGTAGGGTCAGCGTGCCGCCGGCGGGCGCGGTGTAGGCGCGGTCGGGGTTGAGCTTGCGGACGAAACTCTTGCCGCCCTTGGTGATTTCTTCCGTCAGGTCGCCCTTCATCAGGCCAAGCCAGTTGCGGTAGACGACGACCTTGTCTTGCGCATCCACCGCCGCGATCGAATCCTCGCAGTCCTGGATGGTGGTCAGCGCCGATTCCAGGATGACATCGGCGATCCCCGCCGGATCGGTGCGGCCGACCTGGTTGTTGCGGTCGATCACGATCTCGATGTGCAGGCCGTTGCGCACAAGCAGCACCGCATCGGGATTGGCGGCATCGCCACGGTAGCCGACGAATTGCTTCGGTTCGGCCAGCGTGGTCGAGCCGGCACCGGCACTCAGCCGCAACCCGCCTTGCGCCAGCGACAAACCGTTGACACCAGCCCATTTGCCCGAGGTGAGCGGGGCAGCCTCATCGAGAAAGGTCTTCGTCCAGGCAACGACCTTGGCGCCGCGCGCCGGGTTGAAGGCCTTGCCCTTCTCCGCGCCATCCGTTTCGGGAATGGCGTCGGTGCCATAGAGCGCGTCGTAGAGCGAGCCCCAGCGCGCATTGGCGGCATTGAGCGCATAGCGGGCATTCATCACCGGCACGACCAGTTGCGGTCCGGCAACGATTGCGATTTCCGGGTCGACATTGCCCGTCGACACGCTGAAGGCCGGCCCTTCCGGAACGATATAGCCGATCTCTTTCAGGAAGCCCTTGTAGGCCTCCATGTCGACGGGTGCGCCATGGTCGCGGTACCAGCCGTCTATCTGTTCCTGGATGACGTCGCGCCTTGCCAGCATCGCCCGGTTCTTCGGCGCCAGGTCATGGACGATGGCCGAAAAACCGTTCCAGAAGGCGTCGGCTTCGATGCCCGTGCCCGGCAGCGCTTCCCTGGCCACGAACTCATGCAGCTCGCGGGCAATCCGCAATCCGGCGATCTCGATGCGATCGGTCATCAGGCTACTCCAGATGAAAGGCTTTGCGGGCCTTTGGCATGTCAGGGGTGCAGGGTCAATTCAGCTTAGGGTGAAGGTGGCGTATTTCGCCGCCTCGCTCAAACCGCAATCCGCGGCCTTCCCGAGGCCACCGCCACCACATGCGCCTCTATGAACATGCGTTGGGCTTCGACGGTCGAGACGCGGAACTCGGTCGAAACGTCGATCTCGGCGCTATCGGTGCCGGCATCCCTGGCACGCTGGGCGACGATGGCGCGGACATCGGCCTCGGCCGCCGCGATCGCCGCCGCCTCGTCGAGGAAATCGCGTACGGTTTCGCCCGAGGCAAGGCGAAACAGCCCTTCCTTGGGCTGGCTGACCCGCGCCTCGGCCGAAACCCTGACCTGACCGACGACGGCACCAAGCGCATTGGCGACATCGGTGTCTTCCGGCACCACGCAGTCATTGCCGATCAAGGGTGGCAGGCCGGCATAATGCAGCGGCGCCGAGGCGCCGAGGCCGATGACCGGTCGGTCGAGCGCCACGGTTAAGCGTGCAATGCCGGGATGGGCGTCGACCGCGCGCTGCACCAGCGCATGCGCCACCGTCGACGCGCCATCGAGGCCGTCCTCGGCAAAGGCGGTTTCGAGAATGTATTCGGCCGACCAGCGCGTCAGCGTCACCAGCACCCGTTCCGAGAGCGCTTCTGGCGAAGCGGCGATGAACTGGCCACGGCCGTCGCGCTTGCGGGCGAACAGTTCGGCGCCGAGGCGCGCGGCAACGGGATCCCAGTTTGCCTGCTTGCCCAGCACATGGGCGGCGTCCGACGGGGTGAAACCGGCGACATGCACCAGTCCGCGCGACACCAGCCGGTTCAGCGTCGCGTTCTGCGCGTTCGAGGTCAAAAGCCTGTCGATGGCGAGCGGCACAGCACCAATCAGCTCGTAGAGCCTGGCTTCGGCGCCGGTCAATCCGGCGGCGAGCCTGTCCGGCACGCCGGTGCGCACCGCGAAGCGGCCGTCCATGCGGCCGGGATTGGGCGTCCGCAATTGGCGTTCGAGTTCCGATGTGACGGCGCTGCCATGCGCCATGCCAGCCAGCGCCAGCGGCACCAGGCGGCGTGGCCCGAGCAGGATCTTCGGGTTGAGCGCGCCATCTTCCAGCGTCACCTCAGAATCCCCTCCGAGGCCGAAGGTGCGCATGGCGACAGCCTCGACCATGGTGCGGAAGCCGCCGACGGTGGCGCCCTCCGGATCGAGCCGCGGCCGGCCGCCGTCGAGCACGGCGACGTCGGTGGTGGTGCCGCCGATATCGGACACCATGGCGTTGTCGAGCCCGGTCATGTGGCGGGCGCCCACGAGGCTGGCGGCCGGTCCGGAGAGGATGGTCTCGATCGGCCGCTGGCGGGCAAACGCCGCCGAAACCAGCGCGCCATCGCCGCGCACCACCATCAGCGGTGCCGCAATGTTGCGTGCTTCGAGAAAACCTTCGGTCGCCGCCACCAGCCGGTCGATCATCGAGATCAGCCTGGCGTTGAGCAGCGTCGTCAGCGCCCGGCGCGGACCGCCGAGCTTGGCCGACAGCTCGTGGCTGGCGGTTACCGGCAGCCCGGTCTTTTCGCGGATGAGCTCGCGGGCGGCGACCTCGTGCGCCGGATTGCGGGTGGCGAAATAGGCGCAGACGGCAAAGCCGGACACCGATGCGCCGAGTTCCGGCAGCGCCGCTTCCAGCCCGGACAGATCCAGTTTTGCAGCATTGCCGTGCACGTCGTGGCCGCCAGGACAGAAAACCACCGGGTCGGTGCCCAGCGCGGCCTTCAGCCCGTCGCGGGCGAGGTCGCCCTCGGAGAAGCCGATCATCACCAGCGCGACGCGGCCGCCTTGGCCCTCGACCAGTGCGTTGGTGGCAAGCGTCGTCGACATCGAAACCAGCTTGATCGCGGCGGGATCGGTGCCAGCCTTCTGCAGCACCGCGTCGACCGCGCCGGAAATGCCGACGGCAAGATCATGCCGTGTGGTCAGCGCCTTGGCCTTGGCCAGCACCTTGCCCTTGTTCGGCCCCTGCTGCGGGCCTTCCGTTTCTGACCACAGCACGGCATCGGTGTAGGTGCCGCCGGTATCGATCCCGAGGAACAGGGGCTTTGGCTTGGTCTTGACGGTCATTTCTGATGGCGGTCCGGCTGGCGAATTTTTCTGCCCTGCCCTTAGCCGATACGGAGCGGGCGATAAAGCCGCGAGCGCTGGGCCAACACGCGATGACCATGATGAGGACTTGATCTCCCCCCTCAAGGGAACCCTTATGGGGGAGATCGGCGGCTTTGGCCGCAACGCCAGTGACCACCTCCCACCGACGCTGGAAGTCTTCCCCCCATGGCGGAAGAGAGTCTGGCGAGATGCCACTATTTCGCCGTGACAGTGCCCTTCATCGAGCTATGGATCGCACAATGGAATGGGTGCGCGCCGGCGGCTGATATCTTGACTTTGGCGCTCTTGCCGGTGGCGAGATGGCCGGTGTCGAAGGAGCCGTCAAGCGCGGTGGCGGTGTGCGTCATCGGGTCGGCATTGGTGAAGGTGATGGTATCGCCGACAGCGACCGAGATTTTCGACGGGTTGAATTTCATGCCCTTGATCTGGACCGCATGATTGGCGGCGTAGGCGGGCATCGCAAAGGCAAGCAAAGCAAGAACAAGCATGGTGCGCATGATGGATTTCCTCCTTAGCGCGAGACCCTCATCCTACACTAACGCTGGCGGACCTCCTTTCATGCCACGAAGCCGATCTTTTTATGCGTGTTGTCGCAAAACGGCTTGTTGGCGGAATGGCCGCAGCGGCAGAGGAAGGTGCGTTGCGTGCGGTCGATCGTATGGCCGGTGCCGGTGACGATCTCGACATTGCCTTCGAGCTTGAGCGGGCCGTTGGTGGTCGGCGTCACTTTCAGCGGGCCATTCCTCGCCTCCAGCGCCGGCGTGTCCTTCAGCGCCGGCTCGCCGGTGGCGGTGAAACCTGATTTGTTGTGGCTGCCGTCGCAGAACGGCTTGTTTTCCGAGGTGCCGCAGCGGCATAGCGTGGCGCGGTAAAACGTTTCGCCGTCGAGCACGATCTCGGCATGCACGGCTAGCGGGCCGTTTTCCCGCAGCCGCACGGTGTTGACCACCGGCGGCTGCTCCTGCGGCCCGCCATCCTTCCTGATGTAAGTGATGGCGCCCGAGGGGCAGCTTTCGGCGATCGCGACCACCTTCTCGACGCTGGCCGCGTCGGGATGGATCCACTGACCCGGCGCGTTGGGCACAAAGACATGCGGATCGCCCAGCACGCAATTGCGCGAATGGATGCAGCGCCTGCCGGAGAATCCGACGTCGATCTTGTCGCTTTCGACCATGCCGGCCATAGCTGGGCTCCTTTGCCTGAAGCACGGCGCGTCTGAACGGACAGACACGGCGCGCTCTGGGTATCTGTCGAGGCTATGGCTCCAGCAGGGAAAACCGTCAAGCCGGTCAGGGGACCAGATCGATTTCCTCGGTCTCGCCGCCGTTGCAGGTATAGCAGCAATCCTCGCATTTTTCCTTGTTGCCGGGACCGACGCCCCAATAGGTGCCCTCGTCGCCATCGACCCAGGCGCCGTAGCAGATCGATTCGCCCTCGTTGCACGATATCGGCAGCTGTTTGGTCTCGCCATCGTCGAGGAAATAGTCCTTGTCCTCGCCCGGCCAGACATAGTCGCGGTCCTGACTGTAGAGCTCGACGCGCATGGCGTTGGGGTGGCTGTTCTTGATTGCGAAGGTGATATCGGCGGCGTGCGCGGACGGCGCAAACAGTGTGGCAAGCGACAGCGCGACCAGCGTGCGGCGCGCATAGGTGTAAAGCATGGTAACCCCCTGAAGTAGCGGCCCACCCGGCCGCGGGGCGACCATTGCATGCTGCATTGAATCGCGGAAGTGGATCGGGTGACCTGATCCCTGACTTAATTTGGGTCCGACGCCAGCTTCTCCCTTTTACGGCACCAGATCGATCGTCTCGGTCGAGTGCTCCACGCAGATGAAGCAGCAATTGTCGCAAGGCTGGTCATTGTCCGGCCCGACGCCGGCCGAGATGCTGTCGTTGCCATCGACCCAGGCGCCATAGCAGATGCGTTCGCCCTGATTGCACGAGAGCGGCACGGATTTCTGCGAGCTGGGGTCGATCAGGAACACCTTGTCGTTGCCCGGCCAGACCGTCTCGCGGTCGCGGCTGAACAGTTCGACCGCAACCGCTTCCTTGCGCAGGTTCTTGATGAAGAAGGCCATCTCGGCGGCCTGCGCCGAGGTGGTGAAGACAAAGGCCGCCAGTGCAGCCATACGAAAGAGCGTCACCGTCGGACCTCGCGAATCAGAGCGGCAGAATCGCATGCCTGCCGGTGACTAGGAAGACGCAGCACCCTGCGCCGCGATTTCGCGCCCCAGCCGCATCGTTTCACCCACCAGAAGGTCGAGATCCCCGCGCCTTGTGCGATGGTTGGTGATCGCCACGCGCAGCCAGTGCTCGCCATGCACCGTGGTGTCCGACAGCGCGGCAATACCCTGTTCCTGCAGCCGCAGCATGATCTCGGTGTTGAGCGCCTTCAGCGCCTCGCCGGCCAAGCCGGGCTGATAGCGGAAACAGACGATGTTGATGGTCGGCAATGCCGCCAGCTCCAGGTCAGGCTCGGCCTCGATCAATCCTGCGAGATAGAGAGCTTGTGCGATGTTCTGGTCGATCAGGCGGCCGAACTTGTCGACGCCATGCTGCTTCAGCGCCATCCACACCTTGAGCGCGCGAAAGCCGCGCGACGTCTGCAAGCCGTAATCGTGCAGCCATTCGCCGGAAGCGAGGCCGCGCGGCGTCGATTCCAGGTATTCCGGCGTCACCGCGAAGGTCCGGCGATGCGCGGCGGCATCCCTGACCAGGGCACAGCCGACCTCGAACGGCGCATGCAGCCATTTGTGCGGATCGAGCGCGACCGAATCGGCCCATTCGATGCCCGCGACGCGATGGGCATTTTCAGGTGCGATGGCGATCAGCGCGCCGATGCAGCCGTCGACATGGAACCAGAGGTCCTCCTCATGGGCCAGCTTGGCGAGTGTCCGCAGGTCGTCTATCGCCCCGGTGTTCACCGTGCCGGCATTGCCGATGACACAGGCCGGCTTGAACCCGGCCGCGCGGTCTTCGGCGATCGCCGCCCGCAAGGCATTGATGTCGATGCGCAGTCCGGCATCGGTCGCGATGCGGCGCAGGGCCCGGTTGCCGAGGCCGAGCGCTTCCATCGCCTTGCGGTGGCAGGAGTGGATCTGGTCCGAGCCATAGAAACGCAACGGCTTCTCGATCGCAGCAACGCCGTGCTCGCGCACGTCGATGCCAGCCTTGGTGTTGCGCGCCACGGTCAGCCCGATAAGGTTGGCCATCGAGCCGCCGCTGACCAGCGTGCCGCTGGCAGAAGCCGGAAAGCCCAGCATCTGCTTGCACCAATTCACCACCTGGCTGTCCATCAGCCCGGCGGCGTGGTTGCCGCCGCCGAGGTTGGAACCCTGGATTGCCGCCAGGAAGTCGCCGAGCGCGCCGGTGAAATTGCTGGACCCCATATACCAGGACCAGAAGCGCGGATGGATGTTGCCCATCGGATAGGACATCACCGTGCGCGAGACCTCGCCATAGACAGCGGCGAGCGGCGCCGGCGATCGCGGCAGCGGTGCCGCGAAGACCTCTCTCACATCGGCCGGCATCTCCCGCCAGACCGGACGGTCGCCTACGTCACGCAGATAATCGACCGCATCGTCGATGACCTGGTGCGACAGGGCCTGCACATCGGCCCAGTCCAGGGGATCGAGCGTTTCCTCGGCCACCAGGCCGAGGGGTTCTTGCACGGCGTCCATAGCGGATCTCCCGTCAAGCCGCCGGGAACTGGCAGCCGGGCGTCGAGCGCGACAGGGCGATCTCGTCGGCGTCCATCTCGGTCTCTATGCCGTCGAACAGCGGCGTCGACATGTAGCGTTCGCCGGTGTCGGGCAACATGCACAGGATCACCGCCCCGGCCGTCGCTTTCTCCGCGACCTGCCGCGCCACTGCGAAGGTGGCGCCACCGGAAATGCCGGTGAAGATGCCTTCCTGGCGTGCCAGCGCCTTGGCCCATTTGATGCCCTCGGGCCCGGCAATCGGCATCACCTCGTCGTAGAGGCTGGAGTCGATGGCCTCCTGCAGCACGTTGGGGATGAAATCCGGCGTCCAGCCCTGGATCGGATGCGGTTCGAAGGCCGGATGGCTGGCAGCGGGAGCGCCATCGGCACCGCGCTGCTGCGCCTTGCCGCTGCCGATGAGCTGCGCGTTGGCCGGCTCGGACAGCACGATGCGGGTTTCCGGCCGCTCGCGGCGCAGCACGCGTGCCACGCCGACGACGGTGCCGCCGGTACCATAGCCGGTGACGAAGTAGTCGAGCCGCGAACCGGCGAAATCATTGACGATCTCCCGCCCCGTGGTCGCCTCGTGGATGGCGGCATTGGCGGCCGTCTCGAACTGCCGGGCGAGGAACCAGCCATTGGCCTCAGCCAGTTCCACCGCCTTCTTGTACATGCCAACGCCTTTTTCGGCGCGCGGCGTCAGCACCACCTTGGCGCCCAGCATGCGCATCAGCTTGCGGCGCTCGACGGAAAAACTGTCGGCCATGGTGACGACCAGCGGATAGCCCTTCTGCGCGCAGACCATGGCCAGGCCGATGCCGGTGTTGCCGCTGGTCGCCTCGACAACCGTCTGGCCCGGCTTCAGCGCACCACTGCGCTCGCCCTCCTCGATGATGTTGAGCGCCAGACGATCCTTCACCGAGGCGCCGGGATTGAAGTATTCGGCCTTGACGTAGATGGTCGCGTGGGCTGGTCCCAGATTGTTGATACGGACCACCGGCGTATCGCCGACGGTGTCGAGAATGCTGTCGAACAGGCGACCGCGACCGGCCGTGGTCCTGATTTTCTGCTGATGCAACATCTTGGTCTCCTCGATTGTTGTCACAGACCGGTTACAAACCGGCGGGTTGGGCGGCGAGGTTTCGTGACCTTGCCGCGCTAGGACTAACATGCCGCACAGCGGCAATGACGGTATCCGGCGCTTAAATCCGCTGCCGGATGCGCCGTGTCGTGTTTGGTGATACAGGAGAGGCCGACAGGCCAGCGTGGGAGCAGGCGTGGAAACCAACGTGGAATCCGCACGATCGAGGCTGGACGGCGAGATGCCGGCGCTTTCCGTGCGCCTGCTCGGGGCGCTGGCGATCCTGCGCGACGGCGTGCCGGTGGCGCTGCCGGCGTCGCGCAAGCTGCGAGCGCTGTTCGCCTACCTGGCGCTGGCACCGCATCCGGCCGGCCGCAGCCGCCTGTGCGAATTGCTGTGGGACGTGCCGAACGATCCACGGGGCGAGCTGCGCTGGTGCCTGAGCAAGTTGCGCGGCGTCCTCGACGAGCCGGAGCGGCGCCGGATCTCCACACAGGGCGATACGGTCGCGCTTGACCTGGACGATTGCCATGTGGATGCGCTGGAGGTCGCCGGCGCGATCGCGCAAGGCAACAGTCACCTCGATGTCGAGCGGCTACGAGCGCTTGCCGGACTGTTTGCCGGCGATTTGCTGGATGGGCTGGAGGTCGAGCGCAGCCCTCATTTCAACAGCTGGCTGATCGCCCAGCGTCGCCGTTTTCACTCGTGCCACATCGCCTTGCTGGAACAGCTTGTCGCAAGCCTGCCGACGGATAGCCAAGAGGCGATCGTCTATCTCGACAAATGGGTGGAACTGGCGCCGTTCGACGGGCGTGCGCATGCAGCACTTCTGGCCAGTCTGGCCCGGCGCGGCGAGATCGGCGCGGCCGAGCAGCACCTGGCTTCGGCGGAACGATTGTTCCAGTCAGAGGAACTAGATTTTGCACCGCTTCGCGCGGCCTGGCGGGCAATCCGTGACCAACAGTCGGGCACCCCGCTCCAACCGCAGCCGGCCTGCCTGTCCACAATATCGCAGTTGATCGCGACGCCCTCAGATGCCGGCCCGGTCGAGCCCAGCCACGCTTCGCTGGCGGTGATGCCGTTTGTTGATGAGACCGGCGCAGGCAGTGGATTGGCCGATGGTTTCACCCACGACATCATCACCCGCCTCGCCAAGCTCCGGGATTTCTTCGTCATCGCGCGCGGATCGGTGTTTGCGCTGGCCGAGAAGGACATCGCGCCCGAGGATGCCGGCCGCCGGCTGAATGTCGACTATGTCGCCACCGGAACGGTGCGCAGCCCGGCCGGCCGCCTGATTGTCAGCGTCGAACTGATCGAGGTGCGCACTGCCAGGATCGTCTGGGCCGAGACGTTCGAGCGCAGGCCCGACGACATCTTCACCGTGCTCGACGATATCGGCAACAGCATCGTTTCGTCGATCTCGGCCGAGATCGAAACGATGGAGCGTAACCGCGCCATGTTGAAGGCGCCCAGTTCGCTCAACGCCTGGGAGGCCTATCATCGCGGCCTCTGGCACATGTACCGCTTCACCCAGGCCGAGAACGAGCAGGCGAAGCATTTCTTTGACACGGCCCTGCAGCTCGACCCGACTTTTGCCCGTGCCTATGCCGGCCTGTCCTTCACCCACTGGCAGAACGCCTTCCAGCGCTGGGGCGACCGTGACCGCGAAAGCGCGCTGGCCTTCGAGAGCGCCGGCCGCAGCCTGCTGATCGATGACCACAATCCGGCAGCGCATTGGGCGATGGGCCGGGCGCTGTGGCTGCGCGGCGAGCAGGACAGTTCGCTGATCGAACTGGAACGGGCTGTGGACCTCAGCCCGAATTTCGCACTTGGCCACTATGCACTATCCTTCGTCCACTCTCAGTCGGGCGACCCGCAGGCGGCGATCGGCTCCTCCGACCATTCGCGCCATCTGAGCCCGTTCGACCCGCTGCTGTTTGGCATGCTGGGGGCACGCGCCATGGCACATGTCCGGCTAGGCCAGTTCGAGGAGGCGGCCGAATGGGCGCTGAAGGCGGCGGCGCGGCCCAACGCGCACGCCATCATCCTGGCAATCGCGGCCCACTGCCTGGCTCTGGCGGGACGGCTCGACGAGGCACGCGGCTTTGCCGCCGCCATCCGCAAGACGCGGCCGGACTATCGCCTCGACGATTTCATCGGCACCTTCCACTTCGAGCCGGATGCCGTGGCGCTGTTCCGGCAAGGGGCAAGGCGGATTGGGCTGGGCTGAGGCCCGCGTATCGCCTGAGAATTTCGCCTCGATTCCGCCCGGTTAACACTATCGGAAGGGGTTGCTTAACCGTTCGCGGCTATGTCACGGCCCGGGGGGTGTGACAAAGTGAGTATGATGAGCAACAGCCCCGACAAGCGCAATGAATGGCGCGCCATATTTTACGTGCAAGCCCGCATTGCCATCCTATTTGTCCCGGTGGTTGCAAGCCTGCTGATCATAGCGGCACTCGCCGGCAACGAACGCAAATCCGTTCCCAGCACGATCGACCCGACTGTCACGGGGTCGGTGCGATAGGACCATGTAGGGGCTCGCCGAGCATCTCCTGGCGTGCGCTATCGGGGCGTCATCATTTGGCGCTAAAGTCGCCAATGACCACGGCACTGAATGAATGGGCACGAACGATCAAGCGCGACGTGCATGCGCTCTACCTCGCCGCGCGTGATCCCCGAACGCCGTGGTACGCCAAGGCGCTTGCCGTGTTTGTCGCAAGCTACGCCTTATCGCCAATTGACCTAATCCCAGATTTCATCCCCGTGGTTGGCTATCTCGACGATGCGATCTTGATCCCCCTGGGCATCCTTGCCGTGGTCAGGATGATACCGCCTGAGGTCATGGCGGAACATCGAGAGGCCGCCGCCCTTGCCGTTGACAGGCCCGTGAGCCGCGGTGCGGCGGTGATCATCGCCTGTATCTGGGTCGCTTCGGTCGCGCTGGCGGGATGGCTGGGGTATCGATGCTTCGCTGGCTGACTTTGAAGTCGCGTCCGTAGTGTAGTGTGGAAACAGCTCAACTGCATACCCGAACGCGTCGTTGAGCCGCGCCGAGCTAGAGAATTTTGGTCACCAGTTTGTCCAACCGGGAGTTCTCGCGGTAAGCCAGTCGCACCACGATGGCACCCAGGACGCCGGTGACGGCCCCACCGACAACGTCGGTCAGGTAGTGCGTTCCGATGTAGATTCTCGACCAGCAGATCAGGAATGCCATGATAAAAAGCGCAATCGTCCGGCGCGGGAGGCCTTGCATCGCAAAGGCCGCAACAATCGCAATGGCGGCTGTCGCGTGATCGGATGGGAATGACCAGTCGGCGCTGGGCGCAATCAACAGATGCGTCACGCCGGCATCGTAGGGCCGTATCCGATGCACGAACAGAAGAATGAACTGGTTGATCGCCAGACCGAGCAAGAACGCCAGACCGGCCGACACGGCCGCGTGACGAACATGGTAGCGGTCGACCTTCGCCCACCATTGCAGGACCACGGCCAGCACCATGAGGGGAACGCCGATTTGTGAGACGCCGATCATCGTTTTATCAAGAAAAGGGCTGATACCGGCCGCGGCATTTGCCCAGTGTGTTAAAGCCACATCCATTTGGCGTCGGTTTCCGTAGTTGATCGTGAGGTGGGTTTTGAAGCTCGTCGATGAACGTCGTATCCATCAGATTTTCGAAATCGGCGTCTGGCTCAAGGGCGCGCATGCCCTGATCGAATGCATCGGCGGGATCCTGCTCTATGTCGTCACCACCGATGCCATTGCCTCCTGGGTCAATGCTCTCACCCAGGAGGAATTGATCGAAGATCCGACCGATTTCATAGCTGGCCATCTGTCGCAAATGGCAAGCCATTTCTCGATCGCCAGCCAGGAGTTTTACGCCTTCTACCTGCTCAGCCACGGCCTCATAAAGCTGGCCTTGGTTGTCGGGCTTTTGAGAGGCAAGCTCTGGTCTTACCCGGCATCACTCGCGGCATTGGGCCTATTCATGGTCTATCAAGTCTATCGCTACTCATACACCCATTCGATCGGCCTGCTCGTCCTGACCGTCTTCGATGCGGTCGTCATGGTGTTGATCTGGCATGAGTGGAGGATCGTGAGACAGCACAAGCCGGCATGACAGTCGAACTGACGGCCTCGTCGCTGCTCCTGCACGCCGTCCGACGGAAACCCTCGATAGACCGCACAGCGGCCGGGCTGCAGACGCCCGGTCGCAGGGAGCGTCTTCTTTTGCCGGAACCCCACGCACCGTCGGACATTGTGTTCCAGGAAATCCGCTGGAGGAAATGATGACCAGAGCTCTCGACGTGAACCAGAACACCAAGCAAAACCCGAAGCACCCGCCGCAGCAACAGACCGGCGACGACCTGAAGAAAAAGAAGGTCGAAGGAAAGGCCTTCCAGATCAACGAGAACAGCGTGGACAACCCCGAGCCCGCCCCGGCGCCAACACGGCGAGACTGATTGAAGAAGCGCCTTGGGTCTATCTTCCCAAGGGAAAGCGCTATGCGTTTTTCCCGGGAAACAGTCTCACACTTTCACGGACTAGGCACCCGTGCCTTCCGGCAGCATTCGCTTGAGCACGTCGTCCTTGCGGATGAAATGGTGCCACAGCGCCGCGGCCGCGTGCACTCCGGCGAGGATGAGGATGGAATTGGCGCAGAGACTGTGCAGTTCCCTGACGAATTGGGCCGTGTTGCGGTCGGGCGAAACCGGAGCCGGGATGGTGAAGAGGCCAAAGAAACTCAACGCGTCGCCCCTGTACCAGGTCAGCAGGATGCCTAGAACCGGAATGGTCACGAGCAGCGCATAAAGCAGCAGATGCGCGATCTTTGCCGCCCATCGTTCAAGTTCCGACATTTCCGTCGGCAGCCCCGGCGTTCCCAGCGCCAGACGCAGGCCGACACGGATGACGACCAGCGCAAACAGCAGTAGCCCGAACGAAATATGTAACCACCAGACGATCGCGCGGCCGGGATCGCCGCGTGGAAAAAGCTCCTCCATATAGGTCAAGCCATAAAGGCCGACGACCAGCAGAAACACCGCCCAGTGAATGGCCTTTTGCGTGCTTGTATAGGTGGGGTGCATGCGAACCTTCCCGTTTTGAATGCTTCTAGACCAGCCGCGATCATGTCAAAGCTTTGTTCGGGAGACGATCCCTTTTGGGCGCGCTCAAGAACCCAGTGGCGATGCGCTGAAGAGAGCGTCCAGGATCGGGCTGCTGTGATCGTGAGCTGGCAGACCCTGGAACGGGCAACCTGTCAGTTCGCTGACAGCCGGGCATCGGGTGGCGATTATGCTTGGACAAAGAAAGGCCCGGCCGAACCGGGCTTTTTCCGGTCCGTAGGGCGGACCTCAATAAAAGCGCGGGATCGGACCGTTCTGCGGGGTCACGTCGTCGCCGAGGTCGACAAACACCTCGTCGACATAGCACCATGCCCAGCCTTCCGGCGGATCGTAGCCCTCGATGATCGGATGCTTGGTGGCGTGAAAATGCTTGGTGGCGTGGCGGTTGGGCGAGTCGTCGCAGCAGCCGACATGACCGCAGGTGCGGCACAGCCGCAGATGCACCCATTGCGACCCGCTCGTCAGGCATTCCTCGCAGCCGAGCGCGCTCGGCGTCACCTTCCTGATGTCGCGCGTGTGCCTGCATTCATCCATCATGGTCTCCCTGCCGTTTGAGGCGCGTCGGCGTTGCCGCGCGCGAGATATGCATGCAATGCCGCGACCACCTGGGCGCCTTCGCCGACAGCCGCCGCGACGCGCTTGACCGACCCGGCGCGGACATCGCCGATGGCGAACACACCGCTGCGGCTCGTCTCCATCTGCGCCGATCCCAGGTCCGATCCGGTGCGCACGAATCCCTTGGCGTCAAGCGCCACATCGCAGTTCGCCAGCCAATCGGTGTTCGGGTCGGCGCCGATGAACAGGAAGAGATGGCGGATCGGGCGCGTCGTTTCCGCGCCGCTGGCGCGGTTGCGCCAGCGCACTGTGCCAAGATTGCCCTCGTCGCCTTCCAGAGCCATGATTTCGGCCCCGGTCAGCACCTCGATGTTCGGTTGCGCCCTGATGCGCTCGACCAGATAGCGCGACATGCTGGCATCGAGGCTGCCGCCGCGCGCCAGCAGCGCCACTTTGCGCGCATGGCTGGCCAGATAGACAGCCGCCTGCCCGGCCGAATTGCCGGCGCCGACCAGCGCCACTTCCTGGCCCGCGCAAAGCCGGCTTTCGATGGGCGACGCCCAATAATGCACGGACGTTCCCTCGAACCGCGCCAGATTGGCGATGTCGAGGCGGCGGTAGCGCGCGCCGCTGGCGATCACCACGCTGCGCGTGCGCACCGTCTCGCCATCGCCGACATCGAGCCTGTAACGGGCGCCGTCGGTCGCAGCGCTCAAAAGCTTCGCCTCGTCCGGTATCACCATTTCGACGCCGAATTTCTGCGCCTGGTTGTAGGCGCGCGCCATCAGCGCCATGCCGGAAATGCCTGTGGGGAACCCGAGATAGTTCTCGATGCGCGAGGAGGCACCCGCCTGTCCACCGAAGGCACGGCAATCCAGCACGATGGTCGACAACCCTTCGGAGGCCGCATAGACGGCGGCCGCCAGCCCCGCCGGTCCGGCGCCGACAATGGCGACATCGTATAGTTTGTCCGCATCGATCGGCCGCAACAGGCCGATGCAGCGGGCGAGGTCCTTTTCGCCGGGATTCATCAGCAGCCTGCCGTTTGGACACAGCACGATCGGCAGATGATGGGGGTCGACCTCGAAGCGTTCAACCAGGGTTTTCGCGCAAGGATCGCTGTCGGAATCGAGCACGCGGTGCGGCTGGCCGCTGCGGGCGAGAAACCCCTGAAGCCGCAACACATCGGAATTGTCGACGGGACCGACGATGATCGGTCCGCTGGTGGCGCTTTCCAGCAGCCCGACACGGCGCAGGATCAGCGCGCGCATGATGCGCTCGCCGAGATTGGCCTCCTGCACCATCAGGTCGCGCAGCCGATGCGAGGCGATGACGAACGCCTCGACCGGTTCGGCGGCCTGCGCATTCACCAGAGAGGGACGGGCCGAAAGCTCCGCCAGCTCGCCGACAAAACTGCCCGGACCATGCGTGGCGATCGTTTCGAGCCGGCCAAGCCCGCCATCCTGGGTGATGTCCACGCTGCCGGACAGCACGACAATCAGACCGGGCGCCACATCGCCGGCCGTGACGATGTTCTCGCCGGCCGCATAGAAGCTGGCCTTGCCGAACCGGCGCATGCGATCGATGTCCGCCTGCGCCAAGGTGGGGAACGCCTGATCGCGACGCGCGCCGAAGATCGGATTGGTGGGTTGAGCCATGGTTTTGAGCGTAGCGAAGCGGCTGCGGAGTTTGAAGCGGTTTATTCAGCCCCTGGCCGGAAGGGGAGATTGGTTGGCGGCAGCACACCGTCGTCATCCTCGGGCTTGACCCGAGGAGGCATTCTGTTGAGAAATCTGCTTGATCCCGTTGGTAGTCGGGAAAGATGGTGCCCAGAAGAGGACTCGAACCTCCACTCCTTGCGGAACACGGACCTGAACCGTGCGCGTCTACCAATTCCGCCATCTGGGCTGGTGCGGGCTCATGTAAGCGGGCAAGCGATGTGTGTCAACGCGCTTTTTTCAAAGCCGTTTGCCGCTTGCCGGCTCAAGGACCGTCAGGCCTCCAGCACTTCCTTCGAGGCCACGGTGGAATCGGCGTTGAGCTGGTAGATGACCGGCACGCCGGTGCCGAGTTCCAGCTTGACGATCTCCTCGCCCGACTTGCCGTCCAGCGCCATGATCAGCGCACGCAACGAGTTGCCGTGCGCGGCGACCAGCACCGTGCCGCCGCGCAGCACGTGCGGCTGCAGGTCGTGCAGGTAGTAGGGCCAGACGCGGGCGCCGGTGTCCTTCAGGCTTTCACCGGCGGGCGGCGGCACGTCGTAGGAGCGGCGCCAGACATGCACCTGCTCCTCGCCCCATTTCTTGCGGGCGTCGTCCTTGTTGAGGCCCGAGAGGTCGCCATAGTCGCGCTCGTTGAGCGCCTGGTCGCGGATGGTCTTCAGGTCGCTCTGGCCGACCGCGTCGAGTATGTGCTGACAGGTTTTTTGCGCCCGGATCAGCGCTGAGGTGAAGGCGATGTCGAATTTCATGCCACGCGCCTTGAGTTTCTGGCCGGCGGCCTTGGCCTCGGCGTGGCCCTGTTCGGTCAGGTCGACGTCGCGCCAGCCGGTGAACAGGTTCTTCAAATTCCATTCGCTCTGGCCGTGGCGCACGAGCACGAGGGTTCTCGACATGTTTGCTCCCTTCAAGAGCAATTCCAGGAAAGTGTGAAGCGGTTTTCCGTCCGGAATTGCGTTAAAACAAAGAGGTGTGGATGGTCCGTCTCAGCTGAGGCCGAGCACGTCCCGCATCGAATACAGTCCCGGTTTGCGGCCACGCGCCCAAAGCGCCGCCTTGACGGCGCCGCGAGCGAAGATGGCGCGGTCCTCGGCGTGATGGGACAGCGTGATGCGCTCGCCGGTACCGGCCAGCAGCACGCTGTGGTCACCGACCACCGAGCCGCCGCGCAGCGTGGCAAAGCCGATCGAGCCCGTCTTGCGCACGCCGGTGTGACCGTCGCGGACGCGCACATCATTGCCGGCCAGCTCGATACCGCGCCCGGCGGCGGCGGCCTCGCCGAGCAGCAAAGCGGTGCCCGACGGGGCGTCGACCTTGTGCTTGTGGTGCATTTCGAGGATCTCGATGTCGAAATCGTCGGCGTCGAGCGCGCGTGCCGCCTGTTCCACCAGCACTGCCAGAAGATTGACGCCGAGGCTCATATTGCCCGACTTGACGATCGTCGCATGGCGCGCCGCCGCCGCGATCCTGGCATTGTCGTCGGCCTTGCAGCCGGTCGTGCCGATGACGTGGACGATGCGCGCCTGCGCCGCGTAGCCGGCGAATTCGACTGATGAGGCCGGGGTGGTGAAATCGAGCACGCCATCGGCCTTGGCGAAGACCGGCAGCGGATCGTCGCCGATCGCCACATCGATGCGGCCGACGCCGGCGAGCTCGCCGGCGTCCTTGCCCAGATAGGGCGAACCCGCCCGCTCGACCGCGCCGATGACCCGCGCGCCGGGGATGGTGTGGATGGCGCGGATCAGCGTCTGGCCCATGCGGCCAGCAGCGCCGACCACCACCAGGCCCATATCACTTGCTGGCTTGTCGGTTGCGGGCGTCTCGCTCATGTCTTGCTCCCGGCGATGCTCTGCGTCTCGGTGTTGCGAATTGGGCCTTGGGCCGAAGTCTGGATCGGCGCGCTGTCATCGACAAGCCCCAGGCCCTTGATGCCCTGGATGCGGTGGAACCGGGCATAGACGCTGTGCGGATCGGCCATCAGCGAAGCGTGCGTGCCTTCCTCGACCAGCCGGCCCTGTTCCATGACGATGATGTGGTCGGCGTTGACCACCGTCGACAGCCGGTGCGCGATGACGATGGTGGTGCGGCCTTCCATGACCTGGGTGAGTGCCTGCTGCACGCGCGCCTCGGCCTCGTTGTCGAGCGCCGATGTCGCTTCGTCGAGCAACAGGATCGGTGCCTGGCGCACAATGGCCCGCGCGATCGATACGCGCTGGCGCTGCCCGCCAGAAAGCGTCACGCCGTTCTCGCCGACCGGCGTGTCATAACCCTGCGGCTGCTGGCGGATGAAATCATCGGCCGCGGCCTGCCTTGCGGCCTGTTCGATCTCGCCATCGGTAGCGCCCGGCCGGCCGTAGCGGATATTGTCGCGGATGGTGCCTTCGAACAGATAGGGCTGCTGCGAGACATAGGCGATGGAGCCGCGCAGCGACTGTTTGGTGACCTTCGAAATGTCCTGGCCGTCTATCTCGATCGTGCCCGCCTCGACGTCGTAGAAGCGCTGCAGCAGCGCCACCAGCGTCGTCTTGCCGGCGCCCGAAGCGCCGACGATGGCCGTCACCTTGCCGGCGGCCGCGGTGAAGCTCAGATCGTGCAGGATCGGTGCCTCCTCGACATAGTGGAAGGAGACGTTGTTGAAGCGCACTTCGCCGGAGGTGAACTTCGCCTCGGCTGCGCCCTGCGCATCGCTTTGCTGCGGCTCGATGTCGAGAAGCTCGTAGATCATGCGCGCATTGACCAGCGCGCGTTCCATGCCGACCTGCATGCGCGCCAACCGGCGGGCCGGATCATAGGCGAGCGTCAGCGCCGTGATGAAGGAAAACACCGCGCCGGGCGGCTGGCCGAGAACGGTGGCCCGATATCCGGAATAGGCGATGACGCTGGCGAAGGCGATGCCGGCCAGCAGCTCGGAAACCGGCGTCAGCCGCTCGGAGACGCGGGCGATCTTGTTCGACCGCTGTTCCGCGTCCTCGGCGAGCTTGCTGATGCGGCGCGACAGCTCATCCTCCATGGTGAAGGCCTTGACGATGGCAATGCCTTGCGTCGCCTCCTGCATGGCGCCGATCAGCCGCGAGTTGATCTGCACCGATTCACGCGTGATGCGCCGCACCCGACGCATCAGGTAGGTAACGGTCCAGATCAGCGGCGGCCCGATCAGCAGCGAACTCAGCGAAAGGACCGGATCCTGGTAGATCATGACGCCGACCAGGCCGACCAGCGAGACGGCGTCACGCGCGGTCGAGGTCACCGTCATCGACAACAGGTCTCGAATGCCGTTGACGTTCTCGTTGACCTGCGCGGCAAGCCGCCCGGACCTTGTGTCGTTAAAGAAGCTGACGCCGAGCTTCATCAGATGGTTGAAGATGCGCTGCTGGTAGCGCGCCACCAGATTGTTGCCGATCCTGGCCATCGTCACCGCCTGGCCGTAGCCGGCAAGGCCGCGCAGGATGAAAGCGCCGAGCAGTGCGGCGCAGATCCAGGGGATCAGGTCGCCACGCCGTTCATAGAAGATCTGATTGACGACCGGACTCATGATCCAGGCGGCAAGCGCCGTCGTCGCCGACACGGTCAGCAGGCAGAGGATCGTGAAAATATACGCGCCCCGGTACTCGCGGCCGTTTTCCTGGAGAATGCGGCGGATGACCGCCACGATCTCGCCCGCACGGGGTTTCGACAAATTGGGGGGCTGAAATGTCAAATCGGAGCGCTTCGTAGGTTTCCGCTTCCCGCGGCCGGGCAATTCGGCACCCCTCTTAACGCCAAGGGGCCGGCTTGCCTATGCCTTGGGGTGACTAACTTCGTCGCGCCACCGCCGTCCTTCCGTCTGGACGCCGAAGAGCGAGGGGTTGCGGGCATAAGCGGCAAGGCCCAGAAGTGCTGCCAGCGGATGGGTGATGACATAGACCGGCATGGTGCGCATCAGCGCGCTGTGCGGCGCCTTGTCCTCGAAGGCGGCGCGGAAATTGCCGGCTTTCAGCGCCGGCACGATCTTTTGCGCAATGCCGCCGGTGAGGAACACGCCACCACGGCTCATGAACACCAAAGCAAGATCGCCGGCGGTGCGCCCGAGGCAGGTGACGAAAGTCTCCAGCGCTTCCTCGGCAACCGGATCGGTTTTCGCCAGTGCGGCGGCCGTGACTTCCGCCGGCGTGGTGAAGGGCGACGGCTTGCCGTCCGCCTTGGCCACCGCCCGATAGACATTGACCAGACCCCGCCCACACAGGATCTGCTCGCCCGAAATGCGGCCCTCGAGCTTCTCGATATGCGGGAAAACCTCGAAATCGCGCGGTGTGCGCGGGCCGATGTCCATATGGCCGCCCTCGCCCGGCACCGGGATCCAGTGGTGAAGCGCATAAACCAGCCCGGCGACGCCGAGCCCGGTTCCCGGACCGAGCACCACGCGGCCGGCATTTGGCTCCGGCGTGCCGCCGCCGATCTTCTCCATGTGCTCCTCGCCGAGCGCGACGACGGCGAGCGCCTGCGCCTCGAAATCATTGAGCACGACGATGTCGCTCAAGCCAAGGCTGGCGAACATTTTTCTTGGCTTGACGATCCATGGGCAGTTGGTGAGCTCGATCTCATCGCTATCGACCGGGCCGGCCACCGCCAGCACCGCCGAATTGGGGCGGACCGATGAGCGGTCGAGCACGGCCGCCTGGATCGCCTCGTCGATGGTGTTGTAATTGGCGGTCTGGACGACGGTCGGCTCGCCGGCCTCGGAATTGGCGTCGATCACGATCGAAAAGCGCGCATTGGTGCCGCCGATGTCGCCGATCAGGATCGGAAACCGCAACAAAGTATCGTCATCGCCTGTGCCTGGCATGCTCTCGTCCGTCCCCGGCGCCCCCGACGGCATCTAGCCGTTCTCCCGTTGACTAGCGCATGAGTTTGAAAAGGGAAACGGTTTTCGAACCCGGCGGCGCGCTGAGGCCGGCTCTGCGGCCAAACGGCCACTGTTTCGCAGAAATGAGATCCTAAACCGATTGAGCCTGCCGATTGGTGCCGCGACCGTCAGTTTCCCGGCGGCCGTGGCCGCGGCAGCGGGACGCCGATCTCGGGGGTCGCGGTGAAGGCGTTCACCGCACTTGGCAGTCCTGCCGTGCCGCTGGCCGCGGTGGCGGGCAGTGACGGCGCTTCGGGTTCAGGCGCTGCCACCGCAACCGGCGCGCCGCCGCCATGATAAGTCGCGGCCTCGGCGGAGGCCGGCGCCGGCGCGTCGAGCACGGCGCGGCATTCGCGGGGCAGGTTCGCCATCGTCATCAGGTCGCGGGCCTTGGGCGCATCCGGGTTCTTGTTGGGGCGCCACGGCTCCTGCGTGAACCACCAGGCCAGCGGCTTGCCGCAGCCGTCATCGTCCGGCGTCGCTTCCTGCGCCTTGCAGCCGGGCGATCCCGGCTGGCAGCCGATGCGCATGTGGAAATGATAGTCGTGGCCCCAGAACGGCCTGACCTTGCGCAGCCAGCTGCGGTCGCCCTTGACGGTGTCGCAGAGCTTTTTCTTGATGCCCGGATTGACCAGGATGCGCTCGACTTGGCTGTAGCTCGCTGCCCGCTTCAGGAGCCTTGTGTGCGCCTGCGTCCACAGCGCGTCCTTCACCAGATGGGTCTTCTCGTCGACCATCAAGGTGGCGCTCATGCTTTCGCGCTGCGCCATCGACAGCGGGTGGCTGGGCATCGGCGTCAGCCAGATGTCGGCGTCGAGCCCGATCTGGTGCGACGCGTGGCCGGTCATCATCGGGCCGCCGCGCGGCTGCGAGATGTCGCCGATCAAAAGCCCTGGCCAACCATCGGCCGCGGCATCGCGCGACAATTTCTCGATCACCGCGATCATCGTCGGATGGCCCCAGCGGCGGTTGCGTGACGGTCGCATCACCTCCCAGGTCGGACCATCCATGGGAATGGCGACGCCGCCGGCAAAACAGCCCTTGGAATAGAAGCCGATCGACTGCGCTGATGTCGCGGCTGGCAGCTTCTTGGCGCCGAACAGGTCCTTCGCCCGTTCCTCGGCCGCTGCCGGCTGCGTGGCGAAGCCGACGAGGGCAAACAGACCGAGCGCGGCGGCCAACAGGGGCGTTTTGCCGAGAAATGGCAGCATCACTGTCTTCATGAAACCGAATCCCCACCGCAATCCAAGCCCAAATCATAGCACGCAACGCACCGCGGTTCGATCGTCAGCGCTTCATCGGGCTGCGCGCCTCGCCGTCGCGCCAGTTGCCGCTTGCCCACATATGGTCGAAGGCGGTGCGGTAGTCCGGAAAACGCAGGGAATAGCCCGCCGCCTTGATCGCCGCATTGGCGACACGCTTGTTCTCGCCATAGAAGGACCGCGCCATGGGCGAAAGTTGGGCGGCGTCGAAGGGAATTTCGGGCGGCGGTTCGATGCCCATCAGGGAAGCGGCATAGGCGACGACATCCTGCGGCGGCGCCGGCAGATCGTCGGTGACGTTGAAGATGCCACCTGTATTGCCTTCGATCAGTCGCCAAAGCGCGCCTGCAATGTCGTCGCAATGGATCCGGTTGAACACCTGGTCTGGTTTGACCAGCCGCCTTGCGCTGCCGTTTTCCAGATTGACCAGGGCGTTGCGGCCCGGCCCGTAAATGCCGGAAAGCCGCAGGATCGCCACCGGTCGGCCTATGTCCGTGCCCAATTGCAGCCAGTCCTGCTCGGCCGCCACCCGCATCACCGAGCGCTTCGACACCGGCCGGCATTCGGCCGTTTCATCGACCCAAGCGCCGTCATAATTGCCATAGACCCCGACGGTGGAGAGATAACCGATCCACTCAAACGCTGGCATTTGAGCGATTGCCTCTCGGGCGGCATTCAGCACGGGATCGCCGACCTCTTCCGGGGCAACCGAAATCAGCAGATGCGTCGTCTTCTTCAGCGCATCGCCGATTTGCTCGGTCAGCGCGCCGTCGAACAGCAGCGGCGCGATGCCGGCCTGCCGCAGCGCCTCGAATTTGTCCGCCGAGCGCGTCGTGCCCAAGATCGTCGCAGCACCTTTGCCGGCGCGGGCAGAGGCTTTGCTGGCTCGGGCAAAAGCCTTGCCGGAATAGCCGGCGCCGAAGATGAAGACCTGTTTTTCGCTCATGCATGCGCCCTGGTTGGCCGCGCCAGACGCCATTCGTCGCGCACGGCTTCGTCACTCTCGGTTTTCAGGCCGACAGCTGCCCTTTGCAAGTATTCGGCATCGGGCACCAGCCGCGCCAGCGCCCATATTGCCGCGCCCCGCACCAGCGGCGACGGATCGCCGAGCAAGGTACGCACGCTGCCGGCAAGGGAGGCATCGCCGGAATTGCCGGCCGCGACCAGCACGTTGCGGACAAAACGATCGCGGCCGATGCGTTTTATCGGCGAACCCGAGAAGAAGGCGCGGAAGGCCGCGTCATCGAGACCCAGAAGGTCGGCGAGCGGCGGCTCGCGCAGATCGTCTCGCGCGGCGAGTTTTGCTTCGGAAGCAGCCCGGGCGAACTTGTTCCACGGGCACGCAGCTAAACAATCGTCGCAGCCATAGATGCGGTTGCCGATCTTTTCGCGGAATTCATGCGGGATCGGCCCCTTATTCTCGATGGTGAGATAGGAGATGCAGCGCCTAGCATCGAGCCGGTAGGGCGCCGGGAAGGCATCGGTCGGGCAGGCGTCGAGGCAGGCGCGGCAGGAGCCGCAATGGTCGATCTCCGCCCGGTCGGGCGCAAGCTCGGCTGTGGTGAAAATGGTGCCGAGGAACAGCCAGGAGCCGTGCTCGCGGCTGACCAGATTGGTGTGCTTGCCTTGCCAGCCAAGCCCGGCGGCCTCGGCCAGCGGCTTTTCCATCACCGGCGCGGTGTCGACGAACACCTTCACATCACCGCCGGCGCGCGCCACGATCTTGCCGGCGATTTCCTTCAGCCGGCCCTTCATCACATCGTGATAGTCGCGGTTTTGCGCATAGACCGAGATGGCGCCGCGGTCGCGCTTGGCCAGCACAGCGCGCGGATCATGGTCGGGGCCGTAGTTCATCGCCAGCACGATGATCGAGCGCACCTGCGGCCACAGTGCCGTCGGTTCGGCGCGGCGTTGCAGCGTCTCGGCGATCCAGCCCATCGAGCCGTGAAAGCCGTCGGCGACGAACTCGGCCAGTCGCGCCGGCGCCAGCGGGATTGCATCGGGGGTGGTGACGGCGACGGCATCGAAGCCGGCGCGGCGCGCCTCTGCGTCGATCAGCGCGCGCAGTTTTGCGGCGTCAGAAGTCGAGGTCCGCATAATGCGACACCGGCGACAGGCCGCGCACGCGGTCGGTCAAAAGCGGCCGGAAGGAGGGCCGCGATTTGACCCGCGTGTACCATTCGCGCGCCGCGGCGTGTTCACGCCAGTCGATCTCACCGAGATAATCGAGCACCGACAGCGTTGCCGCGGCCGCGAGATCGGCATAGGTGACCCTCGAGCCGGCCAGCCAATGGCGGGTGCCGGCCAGCCAGTTGGTGTATTTCATGTGCTGGCGGATGTTGGCGCGCGCCGCACGGATGGCGCCCGAATCGGGCGAACCGCCGCCGGCCGTTTCCGGCATCACCGGCTTCAGCACGCGCTCGCGCACCAGATGGCGGGTGACTTCGCCTTCGGCCTTGTTGAGGTACCAGTCGATCAGCCGGCGGATTTCTGCGCGCTGCATCGGATCCTCGGCGAACAGCCGCTTGTCGCGCTTCAGCACGCCACGCGTCTCATCGAGATACTCGGCGATGACCGTCGCACCGACGATCGGCACGTCGCCTTCGGCCAGCAGGATCGGCAGCGTGCCGGCCGGGTTCAGCGCCAGGAACTCCTTGCGCCGGGTCCACGGCTTCTCCTCGATCAGGGCCAGCTCCTCGCCATACTCGCCAAAAGCGAGGCGAACGAAGCGACAGGTGGCGAACATGGGATGGTGGAAAAGCGTCAGCATGGTTCCGCGATGATAAAGCGCACTGGCGAATCGCAGGGCGCACCGGTAAGTCTTGGCCGCCCGGTTAGCGGGCCGTCAGGGTGTTGCGACCTATAGGGGGACTTGCACGCCATGACAAGCAAGCCGTTCTGTCCGCCGTCACGCCAATGCCGAGGTAGCCATGGAAAGCCAGACCATCGTCGAAGCCCTGCTGCTCGGCCTGCTGGAGGGGCTGACCGAGTTCATCCCGGTGTCGTCGACCGGCCATATCCTGCTCGCCGGCCATTTCCTCGGCTTCCATTCGACCGGCAAGGCCTTCGAGATCCTGATCCAGCTCGGCGCCATCCTGGCGATCCTGAGTGTCTATTTCCGCCGCCTGTGGCAAATGCTGCTCGACCTGCCGCATGACCGGCTGACGCGGCACTTCGTCATCGGCATCCTGATCGCGTTCCTGCCGGCGGCGATCATCGGCGCGCTAGCGCATGATTTCATCAAGACGGTGCTGTTCGAATCGCCGAGGCTGATCTGCATCATGCTGATCATCGGCGGCGTCGTGCTGCTGGCGGTGGACCGCATGAACCTCAAACCGGTCTACCGCGACGTGGAGCGGTTCCCGACCCGGCTTTACCTGCAGATCGGGCTTTTCCAGTGCCTGTCGCTGATTCCCGGCACGTCGCGCTCGGGTTCGACGATCGTCGGCGCGCTGCTTTTGGGCGTCGACAAGCGCGCGGCGGCAGAATTTTCTTTCTTCCTTGCGATCCCGACCATGGTCGGCGCCTTCGCCTTCGACCTGTTCAAGAACCGCGATGTGCTGAGCAGCGCCGACCTGCCGATCATCGCCGTCGGCTTCGTCGCCGCCTTCGTCACCGCGCTCATCGTCGTGCGCTTCCTGCTCGACTACGTCTCGCGCAAAGGCTACGCGCTGTTCGGCTGGTGGCGGCTGGTGGTCGGCGGTGTCGGGCTGGTGGCGTTGATGATCTGGGGGTGAGGAGTGGTCGGCGTAGCGCGAAGGGCGAGCAACGCCCGTCAATGGCCCTTCAACTCCTTCCATAAAACGCGTTTTCGACATGCACCGGCCAGCGCCAAGGCAGCACCGCGACCATGTCGAAGCGCATCGACAGTTTGCCGTAGTCCGACTGGCGCGACAGCCAGATGTCGGCGGCCGCCTCGATGCGGCGTTCCGATTCGTGGCCGATCGCCTCCATGGCCTCCATCAGCGTGCGGCGCGCCTTGACCTCGACGAACAGCACCAGGTCGCCGCGCCGCGCGATCAGGTCGATCTCGCCGAAGCGCGTGCGATGGCGGCGTGCGAGTATCCGGTAACCCTTCAGCATCAGCACTGCAGCCGCCAGCCATTCACCGCGATGGCCGCGCCGATAGGCCTTTTGGCGGCTGGCGCTCGGGCGCTCAGCCACCGTCGCCTTCCGCAATAACGTCCTCGGCGGCATCCTTGAGCTCCAGCAACCGCCGGTAGAGCGCCTGTTTCTGGCCGCCCGTCATCTTCGCGGCTTCCGCCGCCGCCTTGGAAGCCGGCATTTCGGCGGCGAGCGACAAAAGCAGGCGGTCGATATCGGCTGGTTCGTCGGCCTTGGCCTCGGCCGGACCGACGCAGACGACGATCTCGCCCTTCGGTGTATCGGCCGTCGCATAGTGGTCGGCGAGCACCCGCAGCGTGCCGGTGCGCATCTCCTCGAAGGTCTTGGTCAATTCACGGCCGATCGCGGCCTTGCGCTCGCCGCCGAGCGCTTCGACCATAGCGAGAAGTGAGTCGGCCAGCCGGCGCGGCGATTCGAAGAAGATCAGCGTCGCCGGCACGGCTTTCAGTGCTTCCAGCCGCGTCAGCCGCTGCCCGGTCTTCACCGGCAGGAATCCGGCGAACATGAAGGCATCTGAGGGTAGGCCGGATGCGGTCAACGCCGCGAGCGGCGCCGACGGGCCGGGGATCGGCACGACGCGAATACCGTGGTCAAGCGCCTCGCCGACCAGCCGGTAGCCGGGATCGGACACCAGCGGCGTGCCGGCATCGGAGATCAGCGCCACGCTCTGTCCAGCCTGGAGCGCCGCGATCAGCTTCGGCCCGGCCTCGCCGGCATTGTGCTCGTGATAGGCGGTGGTTCGGCGGCGGATGCCGTAGCGGTCGAGCAGCACGCGCGAGACCCGCGTGTCCTCGCAGGCGACGATGTCGGCGGCGGCCAGCGTCTCCAGCGCGCGCAGCGTGACGTCGGCGAGATTGCCGATCGGCGTCGCCACCAGATAGAGCGCCGGCTTGAGCGGCCGGGCCGCGATCTCGGTCTGGCCGATCACATAGCTTCGCTTGCCCGTCTCGCCGGTCACTGATGCCTTCTCCATTCAGCCCTGTTTGGCACGGCTGGCGCGGGCTTGCAAAAGCTGACGCCGATGTAAGGAACTCGCCATTCCTTTGCCACAGTGGGGAACGAAACCGGTATTGGCAGATTAGCCCCCTGATTCCGGAGGAGGACAGGATGGATAGCCTGAAGATACAGGACGCTTTCGAGCCCTATTATGCCGACCGCAGCCGCGTTGTCGTACGCGGGGACAAGCGCCTGCCTGCCAAGACCGACGCCAGCCTGACCGAGCAGGCCGCCTTGCCTACGAACGTCAGGCTTTCCGATAACAAACCCGACAGCACGACGGAGCACTGACCGGACGATGCCCAATCGCTTCGATATCTTCATCACCCGTCTTGAAACAAAAAGCGCTGGCAATGCCGTGCAGCTACCCCCGATAGGCGACCAGCACCGCGCCCGCCGCGATAAGGGCGACGCCAAGCCAGTTCGCTCTGGTGAGTCGCTCGCCGAGAAAGACCGCGCCAAACACCGCCACAAGCACGACGCTTAGCTTGTCGATCGGCGCCACCTGCGCCGCATTGCCGATCTTCAGGGCGCGAAAGTAGCAGAGCCATGAGGCGCCGGTCGCCAGACCGGACAGGCCGAGGAAAGCCCAAGTCTTTCCCGAGATCGTCGCCGGCGACTGGAACTGGCCGCTGGCCAGCAGGATGGCACCGAGCACGATCAGGATGATGACCGTGCGGATGAAGGTGGCGAAATCGGAATCTATGTTCTCGATGCCGACCTTGGCGAAGATCGCCGTCAAGGCAGCGAATGCAGCCGACAGCAATGCCCAGAATTGCCAGGAGGATACGGTCAGGTTCATGCGGGTGGCCTTCGCGGATGGCGTGTCAACCGAGATACCGTGAAACCCGCGCCTCCAGGAGGCCAATCAGCTCCAGGTCCATGAATTCATAGTTATCCGATATATCGAGGCAGATGACACGGGGCTTCTTCAGGCTGGCCTTGAATTTCTTCTGCAGCTTGGCGAGGTGCGCCTTTTCCATGACAAAGATGATGTCGGCCCAAGCGACCAATTCATGCGTTAGCGGCGTATCCGCATCGTGGTTTGTTCCCGCCGATGCGACCTCGATATCCCTCCGCTTGGAAAACACCTGTTCGGCGGTTGGGCTGCGCAAGCGGTTCTGGCTGCAGACGAAGAGGATGTTTTTCAAGGGCCTATCGCGCCAGATCGGCCACCACGGCGTCGAGCACGATCATGCCGGCTGGCGTGGCGCGCAGGCGGGCGTTGCCGATCGGCGCCACCAGCCCTTCGCCCTGCAGCATCGACAGCCGCGCGCTCGACAGGCCGCGTCCGGAGAACGCCTCGTAGCGGGCGAGATCGATGCCTTCGGCAAGCCGTAGGCCCATCAGCAGGAATTCATCGGCCTCTTCCGAACGCGTCAGGATTTCCCCGCCGGTGACGCCATGGCCCTTGGCCTCGACCAGATTGGCCCAGGTTTCCGGCATCCGCTCGGCGATCGTCACTGTGCGGCGGCCGTTCTCGACGAAGCGGCCATGCGCGCCGGGGCCAACGCCGACATATTCGCCGTAGCGCCAGTAGGTGAGATTGTGCCGGCTTTCGGCGCCCTGCCTGGCGTGGTTGGAAATCTCATAGGCCGGCAGGCCGTGCGCCGACGTGATCTCCTGCGTCAGCGCATAGAGATCGGCGGCATGGTCGTTGTCGGGAATGATGAATTTCTTCGCCGCGTGCAAAGCGTGGAAGGGTGTGCCTTCCTCGATGGTCAGCTGGTAGAGCGAGAGGTGGTCAGCCGCATGGCCGATCGCCTGTTCGAGTTCCGATGCCCAAGCCTCCGGCGTCTGGCCGGGCCGCGCATAGATGAGATCAAAGGAAAGCCTTGGGAATATTTCCCGCGCCAGCCCGATGGCGTGCAGGGCCTCACCGACATTGTGCAGCCGGCCGAGGAAGCGCAAATCCTTGTCGTTCAGCGCCTGCACGCCAAGCGACACGCGATTGACGCCAGCCGCCCGGTAGCCGCGAAATCGTTCGGCTTCGACCGAGGACGGATTGGCCTCCAGCGTCACTTCGATGCCGTCAGGCACTGTCCAGTTCTTCGCCACCGCGTCCAGAACCCTGGCCACCGTTTCCGGCTTCATCAGCGACGGCGTGCCGCCGCCGAGAAAAATGCTGGTCACCTCGCGCGGCCCGGTGCGCTCGCGCATCGTCGCCAGCTCGGCCTCGAAGGCACTGGCGAAGCGGTCCTGGTCGACCGGCTGGTGGCGGACATGGCTGTTGAAGTCGCAATAGGGGCACTTGGCCGCGCAGAACGGCCAATGGACATAGACGCCGAAGCCGGGCGTCCGGTCGAGCAGCATGCTCATGCCGAGCCCAATCTCGCTTTGGCGAATTTCTGGAAGGCGCGGGCGCGGTGCGACAGCGCCGTCGGCTGGCCAGGTTTCCAGCCATGCTTTTCCTCGGCGCTCATCTCGCCAAAAGTTTTTTCGAAGCCATCGGGCAAAAACACCGGATCATAGCCGAAGCCGAGCTCGCCACGCGGCGGCCAGACCAGCGTGCCTTCGGCCTCGCCGCGATAATATTCCGCCTCGCCGTCGGGAAACGCCAGGCAGATGACGGCGACAAAGCGGCCCTTGCGCTGTTGCGGCAAGGCCGCGCCGACTTCCTGCAACGCCACTTCGGTGCGCTGCATGGCCATGGCGAAATCGCGCGCGCCGTCAGGGGTTTCGGCCCAGTTGGCGGTGTAGACGCCGGGCGCGCCGTCGAGCGCGTCAACGCACAGGCCGGAATCGTCCGACAGCGCCGGCAGGCCGGTCGCCTTGGCGGCGGCGAACGCCTTGATGTAGGCGTTCTCCTCGAAGGTGGTGCCGGTCTCATCCGGCTCCGGCAGGCCATACTCCTTGGCCGATTTCGCTTCGAAGCCGAACGGCCCCATCAGGTCGGCGAATTCGCGCAGCTTGCCGGCATTGTGGCTGGCGACGACGATCTTCTTGCCATCAAGAGAATGCATCAAAGGCCCCAGATTCTTGGCTCGGCAAATTCGATCGAATTGCCCGAGGGGTCGCGTATATAGATCGAACGGCCGCCCTGCGGCCACTCGAATTCGCTTTCGATGGCGACCTTCTTCGCCTCGAGATGCGCTTTCCAGCGCATAATTTCGTCGGCGCTGGCCGCAAAGCAGAGATGGCCCTGGCCGACCGTGCCGTGCGGCGGCACCGGCAGCTTGGCGTCGGGCGCCGGCGGGATTTTCGTTGCCTCGGCATTGAAGATGAGCAGCACGCCCGGTCCGCAGCGGAAGAAGAGGTGCCTGCCGTCGACCTTGCCGAGCAGGTTTAGGCCGAGGATGCCGACATAGAATTCTTCCGCCGCCGCAAGATCGGTGACGTAGAGGGCGGATTCCAGGATGGCGGAGGGAGTCACCAGAAAGCCGTCAAGCCACTGCCATCTGCTGCAGGCTGACCAGGCGCTGGATGCCTTTCTTGGCCAGGCCCATCAAGTCCGCGAACTGCTCTTCCGAGAAAGGTTCGCCCTCGGCGGTGCCCTGGATCTCGACGATCCCGCCCTTGCCGGTCATGACGAAATTGGCGTCGGTGCCGGCCGAAGAATCCTCGATATAGTCGAGATCGATGACCGGCTGGCCGTCATGGATGCCGCAGGAGATCGCCGCGACATGGTCCTTCAGCACCTTGGCGACGCTGGCCATCTGGCGGGCTTCCATCCAGCGCAGGCAGTCATACAGCGCCACCCAGCCGCCGGTGATCGAGGCGGTGCGGGTGCCGCCATCGGCCTGGATAACGTCGCAGTCGACGGTGATCTGCTGCTCGCCCAACGCCTGCAAGTCGACCACGGCGCGCAAGGAGCGGCCGATCAGCCGCTGGATTTCCAGCGTGCGGCCGCCCTGCTTGCCGGCTGAAGCCTCGCGGCGCATGCGTTCGCCAGTCGAGCGCGGCAGCATGCCGTATTCCGCCGTCACCCAGCCCTTGCCGGAATTGCGCATCCAGCCCGGCACTTTTTCCTCGAGGCTGGCCGTGCACAGGACATGCGTGTCGCCGAACTTCACCAGGCATGAGCCTTCGGCATGCTTGGAGACGCCGCGCTCGAAGGAGATGGCGCGCATTTCGTCGAATTGGCGTTTGGAGGGGCGCATTCTGGCTGCTTTCTTGTCATTCTTTCGGAATCTTGGCCGGCTTGTAACCACATGGGAGGCGTGGCGCAAAGGAAAATGGCCTGACGATCTGACACAGACACCGGGTGATCTCACAAAGACACCGGGTTGCGCCGGCCGTAGTGAAGTCTATATCCTTGGGCCGGAGGTTTTTGGCCGTATGACCAAGGCAGTCGATCCCGGTTCGCAGTCGCCCGCGCTTCAGTCGCTCGACATGCGTTCCCGCGACATCTTCCGGCGCATCGTCGATTCCTATCTCAGGGACGGTGAACCAGTCGGATCACGCAGCCTGTCGCGCATCCTGCCGTCCTCGCTGTCGCCGGCGACCATCCGCAACGTGATGAGCGATCTCGAGCATCTCGGCCTGATCTACGCGCCGCACATCTCGGCCGGCCGGCTGCCGACGCAAGCCGGCCTGCGTTTCTTCGTCGATGCCTTCATGGAGCTTGGCGACCTCTCCGACGAGGAGCGCCGCGCCATCGAGGCACAGGTTCGCGCGTCCGGCTCCGGCGCGACGCTCGAGCACATGCTGACCGAGGCCAGCCAGATGCTGTCGGGCATGTCGCGCGGCGCCGGCCTGGTGCTGGCCGCCAAGAACGAGGTGGCGCTGAAGCACATCGAATTCATCCAGCTTGAGCCGACCAAGGCGCTGGCGGTGCTGGTGTCGCAGAACGGCGACGTCGAAAACCGCGTCGTCGAGCTGCCCGCCGGCATCACCGTCTCGCAACTGCACGAGGCCTCGAATTTCCTCAACGCCCATATCCGCGGCCGCACGCTGGCCGAGGCGCGGATCGAGATCGCCCGCATCAAGGAAGAAACTAGGGCCGCACTCGACACGCTGTCGCAGGACCTGGTCGAGAAAGGGCTGGCGGTGTGGGCCGGCGCCGACAGCGGCCTGCCGGCGCGGCTTATCGTGCGCGGCCGCGCCAATCTGCTCGAAAACGTCACCGCCCAGGCCGACATCGAATTGCTGCGGCATTTGTTCGAGGACATGGAGACGCAGGACGGGCTGATCCAGCTGCTCGACCTTGCCGAGGAAGGCTCGGGCGTGCGCATCTTCATCGGCTCGGAAAACAAGCTGTTCTCGCTGTCGGGCTCGTCGCTGGTGGTTGCGCCTTATCGCGACAAGGAAGCCCGCGTCATCGGCGCGCTCGGCGTCATCGGCCCGACCCGGCTGAACTATGCCCGCATCGTGCCAATGGTCGACTATACGGCGCAGCTGATTTCCCGCATGCTGCGCTAAGGTGTTGATATTCAGGTGATGCCGGCCTGACCTGAATCTGAACACCTTGGATCCAAACCTAAGGCTGCTGAGGAGAAAAAGAATGGCGCTCGAAGAACTCAAGGCCCGGATCAGCCTGTTGCTGGAGGAGATGGTCAACCAGCCGGAAGACCAGCACGAGATCCAGGAGCAGCTGCGCGAAAAACTGCGGGAAATGCGCGCCATGGGCCTGCCGCTGCCGGCCGATCTCGTCGCACTCGAAAAACGCCTCGACGACGATTTCTACGCTGCCGGAACCTGAACCGGAAATCGGACCTTCGCTTCCTTCAACTCATCGTGGGCTGCGGAACGATCGGCGAAACCGCCCGTTCCTGTCTTCACGGCTAAATATGGGAGGGCAGGATGATCCGTTTCGCCGGTCTGGCTATTTCCGCCGCCCTGTTTGTCACCGCAACAGCATTTGCCCAGCAGGCGGACGAGCCGGTGCTGAAAGGTGCGGCCGCTTTTGGCGACTGGCGTGCCGACAGGCCAGGAGTGCGCCGTCTGATCAGGCCGAACGATCTGCCAAAACCTTACGTCACCAAATCCGCCTCGAACAGCGCCGGCCTCGCCGAAAGGCCGGCGGGTGCCAAGCCCAAGTTGCCGCCGGGCTTCTCGGCAGAGCTGATCGCGTCGGGCATCGACAATCCGCGCGTCGTGCGTGTGGCGCCGAATGGCGACCTGTTCGTCGCCGACAGCGAGGCCAACCAGGTCCGCGTCTATCGCCTGGCCGAGGGCAGCGCGAAGCCGGCGCAGGACGGCATCTTTGCCGGCAACCTCAACCAGCCCTATGGAATTGCCTTCTATCCCCCGGGCAATGACCCGCAATGGGTCTATGTCGCCAACAGCGACAGCGTCATGCGCTTTGCCTACCGCAAGGGCGACCTGAAAGCCGCCGGCGAAGCTGAAACCATCGTCGACAACATCCCTGCCAGTCATCACTGGACGCGCGACATTGCCTTCTCGCCGGACGGCAAGACGCTCTATCTGTCGGTCGGCTCGGGATCGAACGTCGCGCAGGATATGGGCAAGGAACCGAAGGGCGGCCTCGACGCCTGGGCGAAGTCTCAGCCGCTCGGCGCCACATGGGGGTCCGAGGACGGCCGCGCCGATGTGCTGGCCTTCGACCCCAACGGCAAGAACGGTCGCATCGTCGCCACCGGGCTGCGCAACTGTTCGGGCATGACCGTGCAGCCGGCAACCGGCGCGCTGTGGTGTGTCGTCAATGAGCGCGATGGGCTCGGCGACAATGTACCGTCTGAATATGCAACCGTGGTCAAGGACGGCGCCTTCTATGGCTGGCCCTGGTACTATATCGGCAACAACGAGGATCCGCGCAGCAAGGGCGAGCGGCCCGACCTTGCCGGTAAGGCGACCACTCCCGATGTGCTGATGCAGGCGCATTCGGCGCCGCTCAACATCGCCTTCTACGACGGGAAGACCTTTCCGGCCGAATACCAAGGCGACGCCTTCGTCGCTTTGCATGGTTCATGGAACCGCGGCAACAGGACCGGCTACAAGGTGGTACGGTTGCTGTTCAGGGACGGCAAGCCAACCGGCGAATATGAGGATTTCATCACCGGCTTCGTCGTCTCCAACGACGAGGTCTGGGGCCGACCGGTCGGCGTGGCGGTGGCGAACGACGGCGCGCTGATCGTGACCGAGGACGGCAACGGCACCATCTGGCGCGTCACCCATGGCGACGGTCGGTCCTGACCGCAAATCCGCGCATCGGCGTGGTGCAATCGAATCCGACGCCAGGGAATTCACGCCGGGCGGACTTGTGCGGACGGTGTCACAACAGCGCCGCGCGCAAGGCCGCAACCATGACCCTCACCGGATTCCGCGCCTACAGTGCCGCTCTCGGCATCGCCGCCGCGATTCCTGGTCCCGGCATCACCGCGCTTGTCGCGCGGGCGCTCGGCTCCGGCTTTCGCACGTCGCTGGCGATGTCGTTTGGCCTGATGGTTGGCGACATCACCTATCTGATCGTCGTGGCGCTCGGTCTCGCCTTCGTCGCGCAGAGTTTCGGCATGGTTTTTCTCGCCATCAAATGGCTCGGCGTCGCCTATCTCGCCTTCCTCGGCTGGCGCTTCTGGAACAGCGGCATCACGCCCGAGACCGTCGAGGCCAGGAAAGGCAAAAGCGGGCTGCTGTCGAGCTTCGTCGCCGGCCTGACCGTCACGCTCGGCAATCCGAAGACGATGATCTTCTATCTCGCCATCACGCCGACCATCGTCGACCTGAAGACCATCACGCTGGCCGATTACGGCATTCTCGTCGCGCTGACGGTCGTCGTGCTTCTGGTGGTGCTGGTGCCATATCTGGCGCTGGCCGCCAAGGCGCGCTGGTTTCTGAAATCGCCGCGCGCGCTCAAGGCGCTGAACCGCACGGCCGCCGGCTTCATGGTCGGTGCTGCTGCGGCGATTGCCGCCCGCCAGTAGAGGGCTTTTGGCCAAAGCATTTTGCAAACAGGCTTTTTCGGGAAATGATTTTCCGGGACGAGGGCGTTTTAGACACAGGCCCCACTCGGATATTTTCGGCTGACAGCTTATGTTGCGCGGCTGAAGGCCCTATCTTGCCGGCTGCAATGCCACTGCCTGAAATTCTGGGAGCGAAACCAATGAACAAGCCCGCCACATCAGCCCGCGTGCCCGGCCGCGGCCGCGTCTACGATTCCATCACCGACACGATCGGCGACACGCCGCTGGTGCGGCTCGACAAGTTCGCTAAGGAAAAGGGCATCGTCGCCAATCTCATCGCCAAGCTCGAATTCTTCAATCCGATCGCTTCGGTCAAGGACCGTATCGGCGTGGCGATGATCGAGGCACTGGAGGCATCCGGCAAGATTTCTCCCGACAAGACCACGCTGATCGAACCGACGTCCGGCAACACCGGCATCGCGCTTGCCTTCGCCGCTGCCGCCAAGGGCTACAAGCTGATCCTGACGATGCCGGAAACGATGTCGATCGAGCGCAGGAAAATGCTGGCGCTGCTCGGTGCCGAGCTGGTGCTGACCGAGGGCCCGAAAGGCATGAAGGGCGCTATCGCCAAGGCCGACGAACTGGCAGCGACGATCCCCAATGCGATCATTCCGCAGCAGTTCGAGAATCCGGCCAACCCGGAAATCCATCGCACGACGACGGCTGAGGAAATCTGGAACGACACGCTTGGCGAGGTCGATATCTTCGTCGCCGGCATCGGCACCGGCGGCACCATCACCGGCGTCGGCCAGGTGCTGAAGAAGCGCAAGCCTTCGGTGCATGTCGTCGCTGTCGAGCCGGAATCCTCGGCGGTTCTGTCGGGCGGCCAGCCCGGCCCGCACAAGATCCAGGGCCTCGGCGCCGGCTTCGCGCCCAAAATCCTCGACACCACGGTCTATGACGAGATCGTCAAGGTGTCGAACGAGGATTCGGTCGCCAATGCCCGCCTCGTCGCCCGCCTCGAAGGCGTGCCGGTCGGCATCTCGTCGGGCGCCGCCCTGCAGGCGGCCATCGTCGTCGGCTCGCGGCCGGAGAACAAGGGCAAGAACCTTGTGGTGATCATCCCATCCTTCGCCGAGCGCTATCTGTCGACCATCCTGTTCGAGGGATTGGGATCGTAGTCCAACGCTTCTTCGTGACCAAGCTGGCCCGCTGAAAAACCGCCCGTGGCCGCGTCAGCGGCTTGAGCGCGACACCGCTTCCGGTTCATATCGCCCCCAGCCTGCTTTGCGCGGGCCGGGGAGGTATTCATGTACAAGCTCTACACCCGTCCGGGCAGCGGCGGCTTCGTCGTCGAGGCGGCGCTGGCGCTGGCCAACGCACCGTTCGAGCAGATCGACGTGCCGAAGACGGACCGGCCCGATCCGGCCTTCCTCGGCATCAGTCCCTTGAATCAGGTTCCGGTGCTGACCTTGCCGGACGGAAGCTCGATGACCGAATCGGCGGCGATCTGCATCCTGCTTGCCGAGCGTCACCCCAATGCCGGCCTGGCGCCGGCGATCGACGCGCCTGCCCGCGCCGACTTCCTGCGCTGGATGGCATTCATGTCGTCGGTGCTCTATCCGGCGGTACTGCGTTTCTACTACGCGTATCGATACACGGCCGATCCCGACGGCACCAAGGCGGTCAAGCAGGCGGCCGTCGCCGAGATGGATCGCGGCTTTGCCGTTCTTGATGCCGCTCTCGAAGGCCGCGACTGGCTGGTCGGCGACCAGCTGTCGCTGGCCGACATCTATCTGGCCATGCTGGTGGCGTGGCATCCCGACGTCGACAGGGCGCGCGCGACCTGGCCTGATATCGAGCGCCTGTGGTCGAAACTGCGCGAGAACCCTCTGATGAGGACGCTCAACACATCGCATGAGATGTGGCCAGGCTGAACGGACGGCCGGTGGCGAGGCTCAATTTCTGAGCACTGCCCGTTTCCCCTGCAGGAACCGGCGCACCGCCGGGTCGCGTTCGAGGCCGATCGCCCGATCATAGGCCTCGATTGCCTGTGGCACCTGACCGAGCCTGGCCAGCAGACCGGCGCGGGCTGCCCAATAGGGCTGATAGTCATCAAGCCGCTTGTCGTCGCCCAGTACATAGAGGGCCGCCAATCCGGCCACGGCGCCCTTGGCCTCGGCAATCGCCACCGCACGGTTGATCGCCACCACCGGCGATCCTGCGATCGAAAGCAGCGCGTCGTAGAGCTCGCGGATCGCCACCCAGTCGGTGCGGCCGGTCAGCCGTCGTGCCACATGTGCGGACTGCACGGCCGCCTCAAGCTGATAGCGACCAATGACGCCCATGGCCGCGGCGTGGGAAAGCAGCGCCTCCGCCTCATTGATGAGGGCGCGGTCCCATAGAAGGCAATCCTGCTCCGCCAGCGGCACGAAGTCACCTTCGGCGCTGCGCCGTGCGGCGCGGCGCGCCTCGGCAAACAGCATCAGCGACAAGAGGCCCAGCGCCTCGGGCTCCTCCGGCATCTGCGAAGCCACCAGCCGGCCAAGCCAGATGCCTTCGGTCGCCAGGTTGCGGCGCTGTGTCTCGGTGCCCGCGGGGTCGGACCAGCCTTCGGCGAAGGCGGCGTAGATCGCTTCCAGCACCGCGTCCAGCCTTTCGCCGAGTTCGGCCCGCTCCGGCACGCGGAACGGAATGCCGGCCTCACGGATACGGGTCTTGGCGCGCACTAGGCGCTGGCCCATGGTTGCCGGCGAGACCAGGAAGGCAGAGGCGATCGTCGCGGCGTCGAACCCCAGCACCGTCTGCAGGATGAGCGGCGAACGCACGCTCGATTCGATCGCCGGATGGGCGCAGGCGAACATCAGCCGCAGCCGTTCGTCGGGCAGGTCTTCGTCGGTCATGTGCGCCTCCGCCTCCTCGGCAATCAGCTTGAGATGCTCGCGGCCGGCTTCGCTGGTCAGCCGCCGCCGCACCGCATCGACACGGCGCCGCCTTGCCACCGCCAGCAGCCAGGCTTCCGGTTTCTTGGGTACGCCGGTTCGAGGCCATCGCTCCAATGCGGCAGCGAAAGCATCGGCCAGTGCATCCTCGGCGCCGGCCACGTCGCGCGTGCGCGCCGCGAGCCAGGCGACAAGCCTGCCGTAGCTTTGCCGGGCGGCGACTTCCGCCGCCGCCCGCGCGATCTCCAGGCCATTCTCCATCACATGGTCTGTTCCCAGATCGGCCGCAGCTCGACCGTGCCGGCACTGGCGGCGGGGCAGCGCGCCGCCCAGGCGATAGCGGCATCGGCGTCCTCAGCCTCGATCATGTAGAAGCCGGCGAGCTGCTCCTTGGTGTCGGCATAGGGGCCGTCGAGCACGTTGGTCTTGCCGTTGGCCATCCGCACCGAAGTGGCGGCCTGGGTCGGCTTCAGCCGGTCGCCGGCCAGCCAGGCGCCGGATTTCTTCAACGCCTCGGTATAGGCGCCATAGGCTGCGCTGATCTCGTAGGTCTTATCGGTCGGCGCGGCCGCCATGGCGGCTTCGTTGACGTAGATCAAAAGCATGTATCGCATGGTCTTCTCCCATTTTCTCGAAGGCCGCTTCGTTGCTGGCCGACCCTATGTCGGGTGGCCTAGACCGATTTCGACAAGCGCCGCGAAAAATCATTCGGCGGCGTCGGGGCGTTTCGGTCATTTCTCGGACAGGTACTCGGTCATTTCCCAGATCGGGCGCACCTCGACCGTGCCGGTGCTGGCTGCCGGACAGCGTCCACCCCATTCGATGGCCGTGTCGATGTCGGTCGCCTCGATCATGTAGAAGCCGGCAAGTTGCTCCTTGGTGTCGGCATAGGGGCCATCGAGCACGTTGGTGTTGCCGTTGGCCATCCGCACCGAGGCGGCCGTCTGGGTCGGGCGTAGCCGATCGCCGGCCAGCCATGCGCCGGATTTCTTCAACGCTTCGGTATAGGCGCCATAGGCCGCGAGGACCTGCTCGGTCTTGTCGCGCGGCGCATTCGCCGTCGCGGCCTCGTCATTGTAGATCAAAAGCATGTATCGCATGGTCTTCTCCCGTTTTGTCGAACGGCCGCTCCGTGCGGGCCGACCCTATGTCGTGCGGTCTCGGCCGATTTCGACAGGCGCTGGAAAAATCTTTCGGCCTTGGTCGCATGATGCGCAAGCCGGCGCCCACCGCGGCAGCGCTCAGCCGTTCGTCTAATGGGTGCAATTGCGGGTTGGCATTTCCCGTCTGCCGTCTAAACTCGCGCCGCTCATGCCGAGGAGGGCAGTGCGGCGCCACTATTTCAGGGAGGAAATCACGATGCTCAATTTCAGGACGAAACTTGTTGCTGTTGGCGCAATGGCGCTGTCACTCGGTTTCGGCGCGATGCCGGCAGGAGCGCAGGAATTCATCAACGTGCTGACCGGCGGCACGTCCGGTGTCTATTATCCGCTCGGCGTGGCGCTGTCGGAAATCTACGGCAAGGGCATTGAGGGCGCGCGCACCCAGGTGCAGGCGACCAAGGCTTCGGTCGAAAACCTCAATCTGCTGCAGCAGGGCAAGGGCGAGATCGCCTTTGCGCTCGGCGATTCCGTCAAGATGGCCGCCGAAGGCAACACCGAGGCCGGTTTCCCCGGCAAGCTCGACAAATTGCGCGGCATCGCCGCCATCTATCCCAACTACATCCAGATCGTCGCCAGCCAGGAGTCCGGCATCAAGACGCTGGCCGACCTCAAGGGCAAGAGCCTGTCGGTCGGCGCGCCGGCCTCCGGCACCGAACTCAACGCACGCGCCATCTTCGCCGCCGCCGGGCTCAAATACGAGGATCTTGGTCGGGTCGAATACCTGCCCTTCGCCGAATCGGTCGAGCTTATCAAGAACCGCCAGCTCGACGCCACGCTGCAATCGGCCGGGCTTGGCGTCGCCTCGATCCGCGACCTCGCAACCTCCGTGCCGATCAATGTCGTTGCGGTTCCCGCCGAGGACGTCGCCAAGATCGGCTCGCCCTATCTTTCGGTGGTCATTCCCAAGGGCACCTATGAGGGCCAGAGCGAGGATGTCGCGACCGCCGCAGTCGGTAATTTCCTCATCACCCGCGCCGATGTCTCCGACGAGACCGCCTACCAGATGACCAAGCTGATGTTCGACCATCTCGACCAGCTTGCCGCGGCGCATGCCGCCGCCAAGGCGATCGATCCGGCCAAGGCACTCGACGGCATGCCGGTGCCGCTGCATCCCGGTGCTGAGCGGTATTACAAGGAGAAGGGGCTCATCAAGTAAGGCGTCCCCCCCTCGAGGGGTGGGTGGCCCGCAGGGCCGGGTGGGTCCTCGGTCAAGCGTTCTACCTTCTTACTTAAATCATAGGTCGAGGCTGGTCAGGCCGCACACTGCCGCAACGACCCCACCCGTCCATCCGCCTTCGGCGGCCGTCCACCATCCCCTCAAGGGGGAGGGGAACCAGCGCCAGGAACCGCCAATGACCGCTACTAAACCCGTCGAAGAGCAGGTCGAAGGCCTCCCGCCGGGCTTCGGCGACGGCATCGCCGGCAAGGCTGCCTTTCTCATCGCCGTCGCCTTTTCCGTGTTCCAGATCTATGTCGCCGCCTATGGCAGCATTCCGAGCCAGGTGGTTCGGGCCATGCATGTCGGCTTCCTGCTGCTGCTCGGCTTCGGCCTGATCGCCAATTTGCGCGCCAAAAGCATGCCGGCGAAAGCCGCGTTCTGGACGCTCGGTGTGCTCGGCTTCGGCACCGGCCTGTACAATTGGGTTTTCTATGCCGATCTCATCCGGCGCTCCGGCTTCCTGACGACACCGGACCTGATCGTCGGCGCGGTTCTGGTGGTGCTGGTCTTCGAGGCGGCGCGGCGGCTGATGGGCCTGCCGCTGGCGGTCATCGCCCTCCTCTTCCTCGCCTACTGCTTCGTCGGCAACCATCTGCCGCCGCCGTTCATCCATCGCGGCTATGATTTCGCCCAACTCGTCGACACCTTCGCCTACGGCACCGAAGGCATATACGGCACGCCGATCTATGTCTCGGCCGCCTATATCTTCATCTTCGTCGTCTTCGCCGCCTTTCTCGAACGCGCCGGCATGATCGCGCTGTTCAACGATTTCGCGCTTGGCCTTGTCGGCACATGGCGAGGCGGCCCGGCACAGGTCTGCGTGCTGTCGTCGGCGCTGATGGGCACCATTTCCGGCTCGGGCGTGGCCAATGTGGTGGCCAGCGGGCAGTTCACCATCCCGCTGATGAAGCGCTTCGGCTTCCGCTCGGCTTTCGCCGGCGCCGTCGAGGCGACGTCCTCGATGGGCGGCCAGATCATGCCGCCGGTGATGGGCGCGGTCGCCTTCATCATGGCCGAGACGCTGAACGTGCCTTATGCCGACGTGGTCAAGGCGGCGATCATCCCGGCGCTGCTCTATTTCGGAGCCTGCTTCTGGCAAGTGCATCTGGAAGCCGGCAAGGCCGGGCTCACCGGCATGGCCAAGGCGGACCTGCCCAACCCGTGGGACGCGGTGCGGCAACATTGGCCGCTGGTGCTGCCGCTGGCAGCCCTGATCTACCTGCTGTTTGCCGGCTATACGCCGATCTTCGCCGGCACGATGGGCCTGGCGCTGACCATCGTGCTCATCCTCGGCACACCACTGGCGGCGGCGATCGGGCCGCTCGCCTTCCGCGTCGTCTTCTGGCTGGCGCTCGGATTTGCCGCTGCTTCGTTCATGAAGTTCGGCGTCAACCTCCTCGGCCTGGTCATCGTCGCACTGGTTGTCGCTTGCTTCACCTTCAAGGGCGGCCGCGAAACGCTGCGTATCTGCGTCGACTCGCTTGCCGAAGGCGCCAAGAACGCGCTGCCGGTCGGCATCGCCTGCGCCATCGTCGGCATCGTCATCGGCACGCTGACGCTGACCGGCATCGCCTCGACCTTCATCGGCTGGATCATCTCGATCGGCGAAGACAATCTGTTCCTGTCGCTGGTGCTGACCATGCTCACCTGCCTGGTGCTCGGCATGGGCATCCCGACCATTCCCAACTACATCATCACCTCGTCGCTGGCCGGGCCGGCGCTGCTGTCGCTCGGCGTGCCGCTGCTGGTCAGCCACATGTTCGTCTTCTATTTCGGCATCATGGCCGATTTGACGCCACCGGTGGCGCTGGCCGCGTTTGCCGCCGCGCCGATGGCCAAGGAAAGCGGCCTCAAGATCGGCATCCAGGCGACCAAGCTCGCCATTGCCGGCTTCGTCGTGCCGTTCATGGCGGTCTACACCCCGGCGCTGATGTTGCAGGACGCCGGGCCGATCGCCGCCCAGTTCGGCTATCCCGTCGAGGTCGCCTACATCGTCGCCAAGGCGTGCATGGGCATCGTGCTGTGGGGTGCCGCCGCCGTCGGCTTCCTTGTCAGGCGCATGGCATGGTGGGAGCGACTCGTCGCCTTCGCCGCCGGCGTGCTCTTGGTCGCCGCGGTGCCGCTCACCGACGAGGCCGGCTGGGCGCTGTCGCTTGCCTGGATCGGCTGGCATTGCTGGCGAGCGCGGCCGGCCACTGCATGAGCCTGTGCATCCTGGCCGCCGGCAAGACGGTGACGCTGACGGTTGCCGCCTTCACCCTATCGTGGACGCATTCGGTGGAACGGACGCGCTGGGAAGAGGACTGGAAGGTGATGCCTTCCGGCCTGCAGGTGATCGAAGCCCGGATCAAGGGCTCGGGCGCCGGCATGGAGCCGCCGGAAGGCGCGATGCTGCGCGACGGCTGGTGGATCTACGCGCCTGATGTCGGCCCGCAGCGGCGCGTTGTGCTCGCCGCCTCCGGCGCCACCGGCGACGGCTGGACGCTGTGTTCGGTTCAGGGCTGCCGTGAACTGGGCAAGGCGGCCGGTAGCTCCATTGTGCTGGAGCCATGCGGGTTGGATGGCACGAGCCAGCCGCGATAGCGCACGATCAAGTTGGTGAGCGGATGGGAAATCTCGACATGGAAGCGGGCATCCCCAGCAGGCGCCCTGAGTGGCCTCGTCCTTCGAACTGGCGGCTGGATAAACTGTGCGTGCCGAATGTCCGCGTCCAGGTTTCTTCCGCCTTGTCGGCGTCGAATCCCGCTGCTCCCCCAGAGCTCCGCTTTCTAGCCAAGGAACTGCTCCCGCAGTTCGGCGGAAGGGACCTCGCAACTGTCCTTCCTGCCGAACAGCGCGTAGCGGTTTTTAGCAATGCGAACGTAGAGCCAGTCGCGCAGCGGGCGCGGCAGCAACATCAGAGCCTTCGTCGCCCGCCACTGCCAGCCGAGTTCCGACATGACGGCGACAAAACTGTCGAGCCGCGTGAAAGCGACGCCATCGATCAGGACGAGATTGGTTTCATAGCTGTCCGGGCGCAGCCCGTGCTTCCTGAACAGCGCTTCGCCGAATGGCGACTGCGCGGTGGCGAAGCGGAAGCGGCTTTGGCGGTCGAGCCTGACCACCATGCGCACGAAGCCGGAGCACAGCACGCAGACGCCATCGAAGACGATCAGCGGATGGCGCGCATCGAAGGATGTTTCGGAGTGACGGCTTGGCTGGGGAAGGTCGGTCACGCTGGCCTCGGCTGCTTGTGCCCTTAGGACACTAAGCCAGCCGAAGGCGGTATCAAAGCCGTGGCGATGTCGCACGCCGCCTGTCGGCAAGAGCGGGACGCTCGGCGCGATAGGTGGTGGCGCGGGACTCCGCGGCCGGCCTGCAGATCCGGCTGTCGTGGCGATTTTCGAAAGCCATGATCAGTGCGCGCTCACACCGAGCGAGTTGCCGCGACGGGCGCAAGCCGGGCCGGGGCCGCGCATGTAATAGCGCTCGGGCCGATAGGTCGGCGCAACGAATTCGCGGATGGCGGCGGCATAGCCGATGAGGTGCGCGAGGAAGTTCATTACCTTGTCCCTGTCCCGATTTTCGGATGTCCCTTCCGAATTGCGGTCATCATAGCGTCGAGGCGTGAATAGTCGGTGAACGTGATGTTAATATCTGGTCGAAAATGCCTCGCTTCGTGGCCGGAATGCGGCTGATTCGGGGTCTTTCCGTGCAGTTGGTCGGCATTGCGCCCAATGTGACTTTTGCATCACATATGTTTCGTTTGAATGTCGCCTGCGTGCGGTTCTGTTTCAACTTTTGCCGCGCCCGTGAAATTTCCGTGCCGGCGGCCAGAACGCCTCGGGGGCGCTTGGCATCGGGATCAATGCTGGAGCACGGAACTGGAGCGGGCTCTGTCCGTTCTCACCTTCATCTGTTTCTGGAAGGGAAGATATCATGGCGCCGCGTCCTGCCTGGAAGGGTTATTTGAAGCTGTCGCTGGTCACCTGCGCCGTCGAGCTGACCAATGTCGTAACCCACACCGAGAAGGTTTCGTTCCGGGTGCTGAACCGCAAGACCGGCAACACGGTGAAGCGCATCTATGTCGATTCCGAAACCGGCAAGCCGCTCGGTGACGGCGACGAGATCAAGGGCTACGAAGTCAGCGACGGCGATTTCGTCCATATCGAGGAAGACGAGATCGAGGCGGTGCAGATCGAGTCCTCGCACACGATGGCGCTCGACGGGTTCGTCGACAAAGCCTCGATCCAGCAGATCTACCTCGACACGCCCTATTATGTGGCGCCCGCCGACAAGGTGTCGGAGGAGGCGTTTGCCGTCATTCGCGATGCGATGGCGGGCAAGAAGATGGCCGGGCTGGCCCGCATCGTGCTCTACAGCCGCGAACGCCCGGTGGTCATCGAACCGCTGGGCAAGGGCATGGTGCTGACGACGCTGCGCTACGACAACACGGTGCGCCAGCCGGACACTGTGTTCGGCGACATCAAGGCGGTGAAGACCGATCAGGAGATGACTGATCTGGCCGAACTGATCATCGACAAGAAGAAAGCGACATTCGATCCCTCGAAATTCGATGACAAATACGAGGATGCATTGCTGGAGCTGATCCGCGCCAAGAAGGCCGGCAAGAAGGCGCCCACGGCCAAGGCGGCGCCCAAACCCTCCAATGTCGTCAATCTGTTCGATGCGCTGAAGAAGAGCCTGTCGTCTGACGGCGGCTCTACGAAGGCTTCTTCCGCGAAAGCCAAACCGGCGGCGAAACGCGCCAAGCCGAAAGCCGGCGCGCCCAAGCGCAAATCGGCCTGAGGACATCAAGCAATGGCCAGCCTCGAACAGTATCACTCCAAGCGCGATTTCAAGAAGACCACCGAGCCGGCCGGCAAGGTTTCTCGCGACAAGAAGGCCAAGGCCGGCGGTATCTTCGTCATCCACAAGCACGCGGCGACCAGGCTGCATTACGACCTGCGCCTGGAGCATGACGGCGTGCTGTGGAGCTGGGCAGTAACGCGCGGTCCGAGCCTTGACCCGCATGAGAAGCGGCTCGCCGTGCATGTCGAGGATCACCCGATAGACTATGCGCCGTTCGAGGGCACCATCCCCAAGGGCGAATATGGCGGCGGCTCGGTCATCGTCTGGGACGAGGGCACCTGGACACCCGAGATCGATCCCGCCAAGGCGATGAAGAAAGGCCATATCAGTTTCGAGCTACACGGCCACAAGCTGCACGGTCTCTGGCATCTGGTGCGGCTGAAGCCCAGAGCGGGTGAAAAACGCGACAACTGGCTGCTGATCAAATCCGACGATGCCGCCGCGCGGCCGGGGGAGGATATTCTCAAGGAAGCGCCGGAATCGGTGAAGTCGGGCCTGACGATCGAGGAGGTCGGCGAGGGCAAAGCCGCGAAGGGCGAGAAGCCAAAGGTCTGGCATTCCAACAAGCCGGCGGCTGGCAAGGCGAAGGCCGGCAAGCGCCTCGACTTTGTCGAACCGCAGCTTGCCACGCTGGAGCGGGAAGCCCCGTCGGGCAAGGACTGGCTGCACGAGGTGAAGTTCGACGGCTATCGCATGCAGGCGCAGATCGCCGGCACCGAGGTGCGACTGCTGACCCGCACCGGCCTCGACTGGACGGAGAAATTCGGCGGCGAGATCGTCGCGGAACTGGCCGGACTGAAATGCAGCGATGCCATCATCGACGGCGAGATCGTCGTGCTGGCCGACAGCGGCGTTTCGTCCTTCTCGCTGCTTCAGCAGGATTTGTCAGCCAATCGAACCAACCGCTTCATCTATTACGTCTTCGACCTGATGCGCCTCGACGGAAAGGACCTGCGCCGCGAGCCATTGGTCGAGCGCAAGCAGGCCTTGCAGGACTTGCTGGGCAAGCAGCCGGAAAATTCGGCGGTCCGTTTCAGCGACCATTTCGCCGAACCCGGCAAGATCATGCTGGAGCATGCCTGCCGCATGGGCCTGGAAGGTGTCGTGTCCAAGCGCGCCGATGCGCCCTATCGCAGCGGCCGCGGCCCCACCTGGGTGAAGTCGAAATGCACGGCGCGGCAGGAATTCGTCATCGGCGGCTATCTGCCGTCGGAGAAGACCGGGCGCGGACTGCGTTCGCTGCTGGTCGGCTATTTTGAAGGCGGCAAGCTGCGCTATGCGGGGCGCGTCGGCACCGGCTTCTCGGTCAAGGGCGCAACCGATCTCAAGAAGAAACTCGATGCGCTGAAGGCAATCTCATCGCCCTTCGACACTACCGTGCCGAAGGGCAAAGGCCTGGTCTGGGTCAAGCCGGAACTTGTCGGCGAAGTGGAGTTTCGCAGCTGGACGTCGGACCGTATAATACGCCACGCCTCGTTCCAGGGATTGCGCGAGGACAAGCCGGCGGAGGAAGTCGTGCAGGAAAAGCCCAAGGCGCCGACGGCAGCGACAGGCAAGGCGAAGCCAGCGGCCAGCAGCGCCGCCAAGACTGCCGGGTCGATGACGACCACGGTAAAACTCTCCCACCCCGACAAGCTGTTGTGGCCGGACGAAAAAATATCCAAGCAGGGCCTGCTCGACCACTACGCGCAGGTCTGGCCGCGCATGGAAGAGTTCGTCGTCAACCGGCCACTCAGCCTGGTGCGGGCGCCGGACGGTGTCGGCGGGCCGCGCTTCTTCCAGAAACACGCCTCGGCCGGCATGAGCGACAAGATCGCCCGCATGAAGGACCCGACCGACGGCGAGGAGATCCTGTTCATCCGGGATTTCGACGGTGTTGCAGCACTGGTCCAGTACGGCGTGGTCGAGATCCACATCTGGGGCTGTACCGTCGAGAAGCTTGAACAGCCGGACCAGATCATCTTCGATCTCGACCCCGATGAAGGCGTCGACGTCAAAGCGGTGCGCGAGGCGGCACTCGACATCAGGGGCAAGCTCGACGAGCTGTCGCTGCCGAATTTCGTCAAGACCTCAGGCGGCAAGGGTTATCATGTGCTGGTGCCGCTGAAACCCTCGGCGGATTGGGAGGCGGTAAAGACCTTCGCCCATGATTTCGCCAAAGCGCTCGAACAAGGCGCTCCGGATCGCTACACGGCGACGCTGTCGAAGAAGGCGCGGACGGGAAAGATCTTTGTCGACTACCTGCGCAATGGCAGGGGCTCGACGACGGTCGCACCCTATTCGTCACGCGCCAAGAAGGGCGCCACCGTGTCGATGCCGGTGACCTGGGCCGAGATCGAGGCGGGGCTGACGCCGAACGCTTTTCCGATCGGCGACAAGACAACGCTGAAGCAACTGGCGCAGGCAGATCCTTGGGCGGATTTCTTCAGGCAGGGGAAGGTGCTGAAGCGGGGCTAGGGCTTCCGCTCAAGCCAAAAACACCCTCTCAAACGCTTGCTTGCCCGGTGGCGAGAAAATGACCGCGCGGCTGTCCGTCTCGCGGCGCGCCCATTTCTCGGCAAGGATCTTGTCGAGGATGGCGGCGCCCAGCGTGCCGGCGAGGTGCGAGCGGCGCACGCTCCAGTCGAGGCAGGCGCGGCACACCGGACGCCGCGGCTTGGTGTAGAGATCGATGCCGATGGCCGCGAAATGCGAAGCGGCCGATGGCCCGAGCCTGATCTCCTGTTCGTCGCGGACCAACACGTTCTTGGCGACAAGACGATCGAGCATCGCCACCGCCTGCTCGCCGGCGAGGTGGTCGTAGCAGACGCGCGCTACGCGCATCGCTCCGTCGCGCGGGCCCGGCCGCACGCGCTTTGGCCCAACGGCTTCCGCGACACCGGTGATGGCTTCGATCATGCCCGCCACCTGTGGGCCGGCGAGGCCGTAATAGCGATGGCGGCCCTGGCTCGCCACCATCAACAGCCCGCCTTCCATCAGTTTGCCCAGATGCGAGCTGGCTGTCGGCAGCGACACGCCGGCCTCGAGCGCCAGTTCGCTCGCCGTCAGCGCCGTGCCGCCCATCAGGGCATTCAGCATGTTTGCCCGTGCCGGGTCGCCAACCAGGCTGGCGATGCGGGCGATGTCGGGTCCTTCGCGCATAGTTCGTTCCTCATCGAAGCATCCCTGTCAAATAACCACTATTCTCCGATCGGATCAAGGAGACGACGATGACCGCACGAACCGCTTTCCCCTCGGCACCGCAGCCCAGCCGCCAATCGTTCCCGTTCGTCACCTGGCTTCGCTCGCGGCTCAAGGCCCGCTGGTATGACCGCCATTTGCAGCGTCTCGACCTTGCCGAGGTCGACGACCATCTGCTGCGCGACCTTGGCCTGACTCGGCAAGACGTGCGCCACGAATGCGCGAAATCCTTCTGGCAAACATGACCCGCAAGGGAATTGCCTAGCAGACCAGGCGGCACGACGTTTCGACGCCGCTCGAACTATCGACGCGGAAACCCAAGGAGACCATCATGACCATCACCTGCTTCATCCGCTACGAGATCGACCCGTTCGGCAAGGCGGCCTTCGAGGAGTACGCCCGCAACTGGGGCCAGGCCATTCCGCGCTGCGGCGCCGATTTGATCGGCTATTACGCCCCGCATGAGGGCTCGGCAACGACCGCCTATGCCGCCTACAACATCGACAGCCTGGCGGCCTACGAAGCCTATCGCGCCCGGCTTGCCACCGATCCCGCCGGCAAGGCAAACTACGAGTTTGCCAAGCGTGAAAGATTCATCCTGAAGGAGGACCGCATGTTCCTGAAACACGTCTCGGGACCGCACGCGAAACTGGTGCTGCCGTGATCGCCGTCATCTTCGAGGTCGAGCCGGCGGCGGGCAGGCGCGACGCCTATCTGAGCATCGCCGCCGACTTGCGTCCTCTGCTCGACGGCATCGACGGCTTTCTCTCCATCGAGCGTTTCCAGAGCCTGGTCGATTCGAATCGCATCCTGTCCTTGTCGTTCTGGCGCGACGAGGAAGCGGTGAAGGCCTGGCGCAACACCGAAGAACACCGGCAGGCGCAGAAGGCCGGCCGTGGCGGTATCTTTGCCGGCTACCGACTGCGCATCGCCCATGTCGTGCGTGATTATGGGCTGACGGAGAGGGACGAAGCGCCGCAGGACAGTCGGGCGGTGAATGGATGAGTGAGGCTACTCACGCATTCCCGATCAGCACACCGGCCGCGAACACCAGGGCGCCGCCCAGAACCACCTGGAAGGCGGCACGCAGGAAGGGCGTCTGCATGTAGCGGTTCTGGACGAAGGCAATCGCCCACAGTTCGAAGAACACCACAACCGCAGCGACGGCTGTCGCCGTCCAGAAATGCGGGATGAGATAGGGCAATGCATGGCCAAGGCCACCCGCCGACGTCATGACGCCGGTGGTGATGCCGCGTTTTATCGGCGAACCACGGCCCGATAGCTTGCCGTCGTCGGAAGCCACTTCGGTGAAGCCCATCGAGATGCCGGCGCCGATCGAGGCGGCAAGCCCGACCAGAAAGGTCTGCCAGGTGTCATGCGTGGCAAACGCCGCGGCGAAGATCGGCGCCAGCGTCGACACCGATCCGTCCATCAATCCTGCAAGCCCCGGCTGCACATAGGTGAGGATGAACTGGCGCTGCTCGGCAGCGGCCTCTTCGTCCTTCACTTCGCCCGGCACGTGCTTTTGCTCCAGGCGCTGCGCCAGCGTCTCATGCCCCTGCTCGGCCAGCGCCAGATCGTCGAGCAGTTTTCTGGTCGAGGCATCCGTGGTGCGCTTGGCGGCCTCGACATAGAACAGATAGGCCTGCCGCTCCATCGCCTCGGCCTGGCTGCGCACGTGCTCGATGCCAAGGGGTCTCACCAGCCAGTCGGGCTTGCGCTCGTAGTATCCCTTCACATGTTCGCGCCGGATCAGCGGGATGCGCTCGCCGAACCGATTTCGGAAAAGCTCGATCAGCGCATCGCGATGGCCATCCTCTTCCTCGGCCATCTCCTCGAACACTTTTGCCGATTGCGGGAAGGTGTCCGCCAGCCCGTCGGCATAGGCCCGGTAGATGCGTCCGTCATCCTCCTCGGACGAAATGGCCAGCGCCAGGATCTCCTGTTCGGACAGCGATTCGAAGGGACGGCGGCCGAAGCCGAAAACACGGGAAAGCATGAGGAATTCACCCTAGTTTAGAATAGTTCTAAACTAGGGTTTTGAACGCCTTTGGTCAATTGCGCGCTTGGGTCGCGGTCAAGAATTGTGGAAGCCTCGTGCGCACGGCGGCCCTTCATTATCAGTGAATGTTCACCTATATAGCTGAGCTCGAGCCAAGTACAAGGAGTCATGAGATGACAGCAAAACAGCCTCCGCACCCCTATGATCCCAAGCCCGTTCTCGATCTCATCGCCAGCATCGAGGCCGATTTGCAGCGCCTGAAAGGCCTGGTCGAGCAGCAGGTCGAGAAATTCGACCCCGCCAACCCGCACAACAAGGCACCGGACGGCAAACTGACCGAGGAAGGCGTCGAGTGCTGCTACCGCATGTTCGACGACGGCAAGTCGCGTTATTCGGTCGCCCAGCAGATGAAGATCTCCTTTGCCGCCGCCAGCCACCGGTTCAACAACTGGCGCAAGCTGGGTGGGACCAAGAGGCAGAGGACGCTGTTGGGGTGAGAACCCGGTTCGCCGCAGGCGAATTGAAAGGTCCGGGGGACCTTTCAAGGACTCGAACCGGGGACGTGCCGGCAGCGTGCCCCCGGTTGGCGCACTCGAGCGTAGTGCGGAAATCGCGGCGATGGCCGGCAGTCCAGAGGGGGGGTGCAGCCGTGGCGTTGGCGGCCGCCCCGCCAAACTTTGTAACGGTCACATTTTTTCATTGGTGCGCCGCATCTGTTTGCGGGCATCATGGAAAGACCCCCTGCCCACTGGACCTCACATGACCGCAACCACCCCTCCCGGCATCGCCGACATCCATGCCGCCGCCGCGCGTCTCTCCGGCCTGATCGTCGAAACCCCCTTGATCGAATCGCAAGAACTGAACAAGCGCTTCGGTGCTCGCATCCTGTTCAAGCCGGAAACGCTGCAGCGCACCGGTTCGTTCAAGTTTCGTGGCGCCTACAACAAGCTGTCGTCGCTCAGTGAAGAAGAACGCAGCCGAGGCGTCGTCGCCTTCTCGTCGGGAAATCATGCGCAAGGCGTCGCGGCGTCGGCGGCGATGTTCGGCGTCAAGGCGGTCATCGCCATGCCCGCCGATGCGCCGGCGATGAAGATCGCCAATGTCCGCAAGATGGGGGCTGACGTGGTACCGTTCGACCGTTTTCGCGACGACCGCATGACCGTGATCCGTCCTTACATGGAGAGAGGCATGGTGCTGGTTCCGCCCTTCGACGACCCGGCCATCATCGCCGGCCAGGGCACGATCGGCCTCGAATTGATGCGCCAGGCAAAAGCGCTTGGCGTCAGCCTCGACGCGATCGTCATTCCCTGCGGTGGCGGCGGCCTGACCAGCGGCATCTCGGTTGCGGTCAAGGACGCCTCGCCCGACACCGCGGTCTGGGCGGTGGAGCCAGAGCATTTCGACGACACCCGCCGTTCGCTGGCCGCGGGAGCCAGGGTTTCGAACGAGCCCGGCCATGCCTCGATCTGCGACGCGATCCTGACCGCCGAGCCCGGCCTGATCACTTTCGAGATCAACCGCAGGAACCTTGCCGGTGCCATTGCCGTCTCCGACAAGGCGACGGCAACGGCGATGCGCGACGCCATGGCCTATCTCAAGCTGGTGGTCGAGCCCGGCGGCTGCGTCGCGCTGGCGGCACTGTCATCGGGCGAGATCGAACTGTCGGGCAAATGCGTTGCCGTAGTGCTGTCCGGCGGCAATGTCGATTTCGGCACCTATGCCGAGATCATGGCGGCGTAGGGTAGCGAAAGGTCCGATCACGAAGTCGATGTCCGAGGAGATCCGGCATGGGAGACCAGGAGACAAGAGCGGCTCTGGATCGCCACTGGGCCGCCTCCGATGCCAGCGACTTCGAGGCGGAACATCGGACCTACCGGGAGGACGCAGTGCTCGACTATCCGCAATCGGGCGAGCGCATAAGCGGGCGGCGAAACATCCAGTCGTCCCGCGCCGCGCAGCCCAATCAAAAGCGCTTCACGGTGCGGCGGATCGTCGGGGCTGGCGATCTCTGGGTCACTGAATTTGTCCTCGCCTATGACGGGCGGCCGTCCTACACCGTGAGCATCATGGAGTTCCTCGATGGCAAGGTCGCCCGCGAGACCCAGTATTTCGCCTATCCGTTCGAGCCAGGACCTTCGCGCGCGCAATGGGTCGAGCGGATGCCGTGAACCCTGGCCGCGCTGAGGATGGTCATGTATCGCCCGCTCACGCGCTCCGAACTGCCAGATGACACGGCATCGCTGGCCCGCACCCTCATCGGCAAGCTCGTGGTGCGCGAGCTGCCTGAAGGCATTGCCAGCGGCCGCATCGTCGAGACCGAGGCCTATGTGGCCGGCGACGCCGCCGGGCACGGCTACAGGGGGATGACCCCGCGCAACCGTTCGCTGTTTCTCGATCGAGGGCACGCCTACGTCTATCTCGCCTACGGCATCTCCTACATGCTCAACGTCTCTAGCGAGATGCCGGGGATTGGAACCGGTGTGCTGATCAGGGCGCTCGAGCCACTTGAAGGCATCGCGATCATGCGGCTCAATCGCGGCATCGAGCGCCTGCGCGACCTGGCGCGGGGGCCGGGAAGGCTCGCCCAGGCGTTGCGGATCGATCGTTCGCTCGACGGGCTCGACCTTTGCCGCGAAGGCTCGCTGTGGCTCGCACGCGATGCCCATGAGCCCGGCGAAATCGGGCAGAGCGTCAGGATCGGCATCTCGAAGGATGCGAGCCGGCTGCTGCGGTTTTATGTCAGGAAGAGCCCGTTCGTCAGCGGTCCAGCTTCGCTCAACCGTTGAGAGCTCGTCAGCCACAATGGCGATGCACGATGCTCAGGCCAATTTCAGGCTGGCCAGCGCGACGCAGACGGGTACGGCTCTATTGCAAAACGGGCAAGTGCGCGTAGTTTCGTTCGCGTGAAACATGAGTACATCATGAGCCTTTCGATCTATCACGCCACGAAACAAAAATTGCTCGCTCACGGAGTGAAAAACACAGAGGATGGCAACCTTACTCTTACTGATAAGAGGCTATTCCTGCTGTTCGTTAGACTCGAAAGAGCGCGACGGTCGAAATGCTTTGAAGCCGTTCAGGCGGCGGTTTGTGCCATTGAGACTTATGCAAAATCTATTGGAAAACGGCAGGTAGCAATTTTCGCCTATATGTATATGCGTTTCTCTGACGGAACCCCCAAAATGACCCACCTCGACGAGACCTTGGAGGGTGGAGGCGTGAGAAAAATAAAGGAATATAGACGACCGGTCACCGACGAAGAGATTACCATCGCTGCATGGGCACGTGTCAAATTCGACCGATATGAAAATAGTTTCTTTCGCGCGTTGTATAGCAATCGGCGGTAAGGCGACCGAATAAACAGGCCCGGCGCCTAATCCAGCGTCCGCCTGAACCGCACCAGCGCGACGCCGGCAAACAACGCCACGAACACCACCAGCCAGCCGATCTCCGTTGCCACCGCCGGCAGTTCGGCGCCCTTCAGCATCACCGCGCGGATGATGCGCAGGAAGTGCGTCAGCGGCAGGATCTCGCCGAAGACCTGCGCCCAGTCCGGCATGCCGCGATAGGGGAACATGAAGCCGGACAGCATGATCGACGGCAGGAAGAAGAAGAAGGTGAGCTGCAGCGCCTGCATCTGCGTGCGAGCGATGGTCGAGATCGTGTAGCCGAGCAGCACCAGCGCCAGCACGAAGATCAGCACGGCGGTCAAGAGCAGCGACATCGATCCGGTAAAGGGGATGGCGAACAGAAGCTTGGCCGCCGCCAGCACCACCACCACCTGCACGCCGCCGACCGCCAGATAGGGCAGGACCTTGCCGAGCATGATCTCGAGCGGGCTCGACGGCATCGCCAAAAGGTTTTCCATCGTGCCGCGTTCGGTCTCGCGTGTCAGCGCGATCGAAGTCATCATCACCATCGTCATCTGCAGGATGACGCCGAGCAGGCCGGGCACGATGTTGTATTGCGAGATGCCTTCGGGATTGTAGCGCCGATGCACCACCACTTCGAGCTGGCCCTTGGCAGCTTCGGCAGCGGCCTCCTGCATGCCGCGCGCCCGAAGCAGCGCCTGGCTGGCGACGGTGCTCAGCGTCGAGATGGCGCCGCTGGCGACGGCCGGGTCGGTGGCGTCGGCCTCGATCAGGATCTGCGGACTGTCGCCCCGCTCGACCCGCCGGGCGAAATCGGCGGGGATGGTGACGACGAAGGCGACATCGCCGCGCGACATCAGGAACTCCGCATCGGCAGCACTTTGCGAGACATGGTCGAAGCGGTAGTAGCCGGTGGTCTGCAGCGCCGAGACCATGGCGCGCGTATAGGGGTCGCTGCTGGTCGCCACGAGTGCTGCCGGCAGGCTTTTCGGATCGTTGTTGATGGCGTAGCCGAACAGCACCAGCTGCATCAGCGGCACGCCCAGCATCATGGCGAAGGTGATGCGGTCGCGCCGCATCTGGATGAATTCCTTGATCAGCAGGGCGCCAAGCCGGGCGAAGGAAAAGACGCTGTTCATGCCATGTTGTCCTTCGAACCAGACATGAACTGGATGAAGACGTCCTCGAGGCTGGTTTCGCCGGGCGTCACCGTCACGCCCTTGTGCTCCTTCTCGACATCGGCGAGTGCCGCCTCAAGCTTCTTCCTGTCGGAGCCGACGACATGCAGCGTCGCGCCGAACGGCGCCACCTGGTCGACGCCAGGGCGGCCGTGAAGCTCCGCAGCGACCCGATCTAGGTGCGGGCCCTGCACGACGAACGTGGTCAGACCAGCATTCTTGACCACTTCGGCGACGGTGCCGGTGGCCAGCATCTTGCCGTAGGAGATGTAGCTGATGCGGTGGCAGCGCTCGGCCTCGTCCATGTAGTGAGTGGAGACCAGCACGGTCAGCCCACCGCTGGCAAGGCGATGGATCTCGTCCCAGAACTCGCGCCGCGCCTTCGGATCGACACCGGCCGTCGGCTCGTCGAGCAGCAGCAATTTCGGCTTGTGCATGATGCAGGCGGCCAGCGCCAGCCGCTGCTTCCAGCCGCCCGACAAGGTGCCGGCCAGCTGGTTGCGGCGCGTGGTCAGGCCGAGGTCTTCAAGCGTCCCGGCGACATATTCTTCGATCGGCTTCAGCCGGTAGAGCCGCGCCACGAATTCTAGGTTCTCGCCGATCGTCAGATCCTCGTAGAACGAGAATTTCTGCGTCATGTAGCCGACTTCGCGCTTGATGCGCAGGCTGTCGGTGCGGATGTTGAAGCCGAGCACCGTGCCTTCGCCCTCGTCGGGCGTCAGCAGGCCGCACATGATGCGGATGGTGGTGGTCTTGCCCGAACCGTTGGGCCCGAGAAAGCCGACGATCTCGCCTTCCGCGACCGTCATCGTCACATGGTCGACGACGGTCTTGTCGCCAAAACGCTTGACCAGGCCATGGACGTCGACGGCGTTCATTTTGCGCTGCCCGCCAGATCGACATCGACGATCTGGCCCGGCTGCAGCGGGCCGGCATCGCGCTCCGGCCGTGCCTCGACCAGGTAGACCAGCTTCTGCCGGTTCTCGAGGGAATAGATCACCGGTGGTGTGAACTCGGGATCGGGCGAGACGTAGCTGACGCGCGCCTTCACATCCGGCCCGCAGCCGTCGCAATGGACGCCGAGCAAGGTGCCGACCTTGACCGAGGAGAAGGCGCTCTCTGGAATGTAGACGCTGAGCTTCACCGCGCCGTCGGGCAGGATCGAAATGACCGGCGCGGTCGGACCCGCGGTGTCGCCCGGATTGCGGATGACGTCGTTGACGCGGCCGGACGACGGGGCTGCCAGCACCCGCTTCGACAACCGCCACTGCGCCTGCTCCAGCGTCGCTTGCGCCTGCTTGACCTGGTTGTCGGCGGCCTTGATGGTCTCCGGCCGTGCCGGCAGGCCGCCGACGGCGAGATTGGCGGTGGCCTGGCCGACCTGCGCGTTTGCGGTTTCCAGTGTGGCCGACGCGGTGTCGAAATCAGCCTGCGTGCCGGCGCCGCGCTTGAACAGATCGGCGGCGCGGTCGAATTTGCGCTTGGCGTCGGCGGCCTGGGCGCTGGCCATGTCGACCTCGGCCTTCAGCACGGCGATCTCTTCCGGCCGCTTGCCGATCTGCAGGTCGGCCAATTGCGCCTGCGCCTGGGCAAGGCCGGCCTGCGCCTGCGCCACCGCGATTTTCGCGTCGGCACTTTCCAGCGTCACCACGGTCATGCCGGGCACCACGCGGTCGCCGCGCTTCACCGCGACGGTCTCGACCTGCGCCACCTCGATCGGCGCCAGCAGCACATAGTCGCCTTCGACATAGCCGACGGCCAGCGGGGCAGCCGGGGCACAGGCGCTGAAAAGCTGCGCGGCGAGCGGCAACGAACACAGAAAGCTCATGGTCTTTGCCCCTTTATCCCTGCCCCTTTTCTGGAAGCCAATATGGCCTCGAGATTGCCCGATGTGGCCGCCACCACCTTGGCCGCCTCGGCTGCGCCGATGTCGTTCCAGCCCATGCGGCGCATCACCGCCTCGCGGCCGATGCGGAAATAGATGACCTGGCCGATCAGCGTGAACACGGTGAGCCTTGTGGCCTCACTTTCGGCCGGCTCGCCGGTCGCCTGTTCCCAGAGTTGGCACAGCCGGCGATGCGTCGGCTCGAAGACACCGTCATAGATGCGGTCGAGGGCTGCCGTCGGATGGGAAAGCTCGCGCAATACGAACTGCACGATCTCGCCGGCCTGCGGGCTTGCCACGACAAAGCCGACCATCCGCTCCAGCGCCGCGAACAACTGCGCTTGCGCCCCCTCCGGACCGCCCGGTATCGGCGCCTGCGCATTGCCGAGCGCCTGGCCGGCGACCGTCTGGATGGTCTCGACGATAAAGTCGGCGGCAGCAGTGCGAAGGCCCTCCTTGCCGCCGAAATGATAGGCGATCGAGCCGATATTGGCTTGCGCCTCGGCAGCGATCTCGCGCGTCGAGGTGCCGTCAAAACCCTGCCGCCCAAACAGTTTCAGCGCCGCCTGGACGAGGGCCGCACGCGTCATCTCGGCGGGAGATGCTTCGCGGCGAAGGATTTTGGTGTCGGGCCGCTTGATCATATCAGGCATTTAATCAAACGATTGATTAAAGTCAATTCGCGAACGCTAACTTGTGCATGCCACTGTCTTGCCATCGCCGACGGCAACCGCTTTAGTGCGCGGCCATGGGCAAGGAAGTAGAGCGCAAGTTCCTGGTCTCCGGCACCGCATGGCGGGATTTGGCCGAGGCGCGTATCCGTATCCTCCAGTTCTATCTTGCTGCCAGCCCGGGGCGCACGGTGCGCGTGCGCATCAGCGATGGCACGTCCGCCAAGCTGACGCTCAAGTTCGGCAGCAAGGCGCGGGAGCGCGACGAATTCGAATATCCGATCCCGCTGCCGGAGGCGGTGGAGATGATGGGTTTCGCCATCGGACGTGTCATCGAGAAGACACGTCACCATGTTAGGCACCGCGGCTATCTCTATGAAGTCGATGTCTTTGGCGGACCGCTTGCCGGACTTGTGGTCGCTGAACTTGAGACACCGGAGGACGTGCCGGACGAAATGCTGCCTGACTGGCTCGGCCGTGAAGTCACCGGTGAGCCGAAATTCTACAACGCGTCGCTCGCCCTCGGGGGGATACCGGAGATCGCCGCATGAGCTTTCGCATCGATCCGCGCCTGCCGCTGACCGGCGAGGTCAGGCGTATCCTCGCCGAGGAGATCGGCAAGGCGCTCCATCATCTTGACGCCGCGCGGAGTCGGCCGGAACAGGCGCTGCACAAATGCCGCAAGCGGCTGAAGAACGCGCGCGCCTTGCTTCGCCTGGTTCGTTCCGGGGACGAAACATTCTGTGAGACCGAAAACCAGTGCTATCGCAACGTGGCCGGCCTGCTTGCCGGACCGCGCGAGGCGACGGCGCTGATCGAGACCATCGACCGGCTGGCGGCAAGTTCTCCCAAGGAGAGCGCCGACGACGGGCTAAGCGCGGCGCGCGACAGGCTGATCGCGCGCCAGCATGAATTGCACGAGGGCAGCGGGCTCGAAGCGGCGATCGGGGCGGCGACCACCGCTTGCGAGGAAGGCCTCAAGCGGATCGAAAGCCTTGCCTTGCCCGACCAGCCGGAACAGGCGGCCGACGTGCTTGCCGAAGGCGCCCGTGCCACGCTGCGTCGTGCCAGGAAGGCGCTGGACAAGGCCGGGTCGCGCGGCGAGGCCAATGATTTCCATGATCTGCGCAAGGCGGCCAAGACCCACGGCATGCATCTGTCGCTGCTCGGCAGGCTGTGGCCGACGCCGATCAAGGCAAGGCGCAAGGCGGTCGACGAACTGGGCGAGCGGCTGGGCGACCTGCACGATGTGCTGGTGATGCGCGCGCTGCTCGAAACCGATGACCGACCGCTCGGGCCGCCCGAGGACACGAAGCTTCTGGCCAAGCTGCTGAAGCGGTCGGAGAAGCAGCTGAAAAAGAGCTGTCTTGCCGAGGCGGCCGAGCTGTTCGGCGACAGTCCCAAACGCTCGACACGCAAACTGGCCCGCAAGGCGCGCGACGATCTGGCTGCGTCGCCGGAAGAGGCCGCGGCGACCACCAGCTGACCACGTGTGGCTGGCGCACAGCCGCCCGCCTATGCTAATCGCCATGGGGCATGACCAAGCCCGGCGACACGCTTCTGGATCGACTTGGCCGCTGGCTTGCCGGCCGGCTGCAGGATGAATCTTCCGGCTACGAGCCCTATACGCCGTCCGATGCCGAGACGCTGCGTCGCACGCTTGAGCCCGGCGACATCCTGCTGATCGAGGGCAACCAGAAGATCTCGGCGGCGATCAAATACCTGACTCAGTCGACCTGGTCGCATGCGGCCTTCTATGTGGGCGATGCGCTGGCCGAACAGGAAGACGGAACGGAACGGCGGCGGCTGATCGAGGTCACGCTCGGCGAAGGCTGCGTCGCCGTGCCGTTGTCGCGCTATCGCACCTACAACACCCGTATCTGCCGGGCGAGCGGGCTGGCGCCGGAGGATCGCGACAGGGTCGTCGCCTTCATGATCGGCAAGCTCGGCCTGAAATACGACCTCAAGAACATTTTCGACATGCTGCGTTTCTTCTTCCCGACACCGCCGGTGCCGGTGCGCTGGCGCCGCCGCATGCTGGCCTTCGGCTCCGGCGACCCGACACGGGCGATCTGCTCGACGCTGATCGCCGAGGCCTATGGCCAGATCCGCTATCCGATCCTGCCCGAGATCACCCGTGCGCCCGGCCGCGCTTCGGCGCAGTCGAATTACTCGCGCAAGGAAATCCTGCACATCCGCCACCACTCGCTGTACACACCGCGCGATTTCGACCTGTCGCCCTATTTCCGCATCGTCAAGCCGACGCTGGAATATGGTTTCGACTACCGGCAGATGGTCTGGGACGACAAGGCAAGCACAGACGCCGCAGCCGTAAAGGCTGGCGAAATCGCCTCAGACGCGTAATGGCTTTCGGCCTGGTCAGGACATGTCCCTATGGCGCGGCCTACCGCTATCCAGCCGAGATGCAGGCGTTTCACATGGCGGCCTGTATCACGCCGAAACCGCAATAGCACCCTGGTTTCCGGCTCTGTGTTCTACCCAGACATGGACCGGTTCGTCCCGGCCGCGGATGCTCACCGGTCCATGATCGCGCGCATTCGACTGTGTCGTGGGCGATTCCGCCTTCGCGGCCTCAATCAGTCGTGACCCAAAGCAAATATTCGCCTGAAGCTCACGGCATAGCGACTGCAAACGGCTGGCGACGTTGACGGTGTCGCCCACCACCGCGAAGGACAGATTGCGCTCGCTGCCGACCGCGCCGATGACCACTGCTCCATATTGTGCACCGATCCGAACGTCCAGCGGCGGGTACCCCCTGGACACCCGCTGTACATTCCAGTCTTCGAGAGCGGCGACCATCGCTTCAGCGCACTGGATGGCCCGCGTCGCGTCGTCATGGCTGGCTTGCGGAACCCCGAATGTCGCCATGATGCAATCGCCGATATAGTTATCGACGGTGCCATGGTGATCGAAAACGACCTGTTCCATGCGACGGTGGAACTGACGCAGAAGTTCGAACACTGCTTCGGCCGGATGATCCTCGGAATAGTGTGTGAAGCCGACAATGTCGGCGAACAGCACCGCGATATCCTGCCGGCGGACCGGGCCGAAGGGCTCGTCATCGGTGGCGAGCTGGTCGACGACATTGGGCGAAAAATGCCGGGCGAGATTGGCGCGGGCGCGCTCTGCCTTGACGTAGTCTTCCGACAGAAGTCGGGAACGATAGACGACCAGCGCCATGATCGCGCCGATAATCAGCACAACCAACACGTTGGTCGCCTGCGCAAATGTATCGACGAAATTGGGGTTGAGATAGAGGTTCAGTCGCTCTGTCATCGGCAGCGAATAGAGGTTCGTCGCCGGAATGACGGTTCCAGGATAAGAAATCACCCATCCCACCCCGATCGCCCATGTCAAGGCCGCGAGCGCGCCGAGATAGAGCGCCAATCGTGTCGAAAGGGTCAGCGCGCCAAGGCATACGAAAATCAGCAAGAATTTGAAGCTGCCCTCGCGCAGTTGCATTGCGGCCGGCGCGACCTCCAGGGAAAACGGGTTGGGCATTACCAGCAGGACGGTCAACAGAATGATGTCCAGCGTACCGACGACGTAGCCGATCCACCATCGCGCCGTGCGGCGGCGCGCAAAGAGAAACTGGATCAGGCCGACGAGCTGGAACAGCACGAGGCCCGCCAGCACGAAGAGCAGCGAAGCATCCCAGCGGCTGATCAATGAAAAGAAGCAGGAGATCACAGCGAGCGAAGCCGTACGGGCCCAGAACTGCAATGCAGCACCCTGGCGTTCTGCACGCGCCCGCAAATTTTTCAGGCGCGAATAGCGGCGAAGTTCAAGTGTTGGCGCGGTCGACATAGGATCACTTCGATTTCTTCGGCAAACCCGCCCTCTACAGTCTGGCAAATCAGTGCGCGAATCCTATCATGAATGTGATTTCATTTTTGAACCGCGGCTGCAAAGAGCAAGAATGTCCGGATAAAAGATCATTTGGCCGTGTCAGGCCGGTAACGGGCGGCGTCCCCTTGCAGGAGCGGCGGGCCGATCGAACGCGCCGGCATCGCGCGGGTGTGGGCCGATCGGCATGATCGCCGGAAATGGCGTCGCGCCAAAGGCAAACGTCCATTTGTAGCCGACCAGCCCAACCTCCGGCGTCGACTGCTGGTCGTGATGGGCCAGCAGTTTGGCGCGGTCGGCCAGCTCCTGCGTCTCGCGCCGCACCATCTCCGCCGTCTCCGACGTTTCAACCATCATAATGCATATATGACACATGTGCCCTCTCGTGAAACCGGATGGCGGGGAGCAAGACAGGCATGCTAGACTGGTATTGCCGGGAAGATATCGACGCAGCCTTCCCTTTTCAGCATCGACAGGGGGGTAAGCAGTTGAAGATTTCCAGGGCTTTGATGACGTCGGCAGCCTTGCTGTCGGCGGTTTTGCTGTTGGCGGGTTGCGGGCACGGGCTGATTAACCGGCTAATCTAATCTCCGGTCTCGCTGTCGCCGTTCAGGCGCTGACCGCGCCATCGCTGCCACGCCCGGGCAGTGAGCCAGCAAAGCATCGCCCAGACGAAGCCGGCGCACCAGCCGGCCAGCACATCCGACGGCCAGTGCACACCCAGATAGATGCGGCTGATGCCGACCAGCAGCGTCGTCATCACCGCCAGCGACAGCACATAGATCTTCGTCGTTCGCCCCGGCAGGAAGCGCGCTGCCAGCGCGCCGAGCGTCAGATAGGTCACTGCCGACAGCATGGCGTGGCCGCTCGGAAAAGACAGCGTCGTTTCGTTGACGAGATGCGAGACGAGTTCGGGGCGCGGCCGGTCGATGCCGGCTTTCAGCAGGCTCGACAGCACCTGACCACCGGCAACCGCCACGAAGATGAAAAGGGCGGTTGCCAGCCTGCGAATGAGCAGGAGATAGACGATTACCGCCGCCGTGATCAGCACCAGCACGCTGCCGCTGCCGAGGCTGGTGATATCGCGCATCGCTCCTTCCAGCCAGAGCGGGCCGATCGGGCTGTCGGGCTGGCCCGCCTTGCGGAAGGCGAGCAGGATTTCGGTGTCGAAGGCGTGCGGCGTGGTGGCCCGCGCCACCTCCATCAGCTCCTCGAAGCCCCAAAGGCCGGCGGCGATGACCAGGCCGGCCAGCAGGACCGGGAATTCGACCCGGTTGAGCAGCGCGTTCGCGGCGTTCTTCATCGGCAAATTCACCCGTTACAACCGGCCTTGCAGATAGGGTCCGAGTGTGATCAGCGCCACGGCGGCGATCGCCAGCATGATGCCGGTCGCCTGCAGCGCGTTGACGCGCTCGCCGAAGAACACCAGCGCGACGACATTCACCGAGACCAGCTGGATGACGGCCGACAGGCTGAACGACACCGACATGCCGAACTCGCGGATCAGCCGCAGCATGATCAGATTGCCCAGCGAATAGAGCGCCAGCGTCAGCAGGATCTTGCCCAGGCTCGGCGCCAGGCCCCATTGCTTGGCCGCCGTCGCCGCCAGCAGGAAAATGACAGTCGAAAAGCCAAGCTGCAGCAATCCCGAAAAACTCAACGCCCGTCCCCTCTCGAAGCGGCATCGGCCGCGTGTGTCGCGGACGTTGTTTCCGAAGCGCGCCGGGACGTCAAGCGACCTCGATCAAACGTAGCTCTTGGCAACGGCAAGAGGGAGGGTCAATGTGCGGATATCGCCCCGTCTGTCGATTCAAGGGCGGTCAGGGGTTCATGATACGCATTCTGCAAAACCTGGTGCGACGCTGGAGCGAACTTTCTCTTGCCCTGCAATTCGTCGTTGCCGGCGGCTTTGGCCTGCTGGCCGTCATGCTGGTGGTGGGCGCCTGGGTGACGGCGCAGATCCGGGAGGGCGTCATCCGCAATTCAGCCGCCACGACGGCCCTTTATGTCGACAGTGTGATTGCGCCGCTGCTTCCCGACCTGCGCAAGGACCAGGAGCTCAGCGACTCCGTCAAGCAGGCGCTCGACGAGACGCTGGGCCAGGGCGCGCTCGGCAAGCGCCTCGTCTCGTTCAGGCTCTGGAGCCGCGACGGCACGGTTCTCTATGCGAAGGAGACGGAGCTGATAGGCCGCCGTTTCGAACCGAGCAGCGGCCTGCGCTCTGCCTTCCAGGGCAATGTCGCCGCCCAGCTCGACACGTTCGACGAGACCGAAAGCAAGGAAGAGGCGTTCGGCGTGCCTTTGCTGGAGATCTACAATCCCGTGCGCGAGCCCTGGTCCGGCGAAGTGGTGGCGGTGACCGAATTCTACGAGATCGCCGACGAGTTCAAAGCCACCCTGGCTTCCGCTCTGTGGTCTAGCTGGCTGATCGTGGCCGGCGCGACCCTGGCGGCATTCCTGCTCCTGTCGGGCATCGTCCTTCGCGGCAGCCGCACCATCGACGATCAGCGCGGGGCGCTACGCCGCCAGGTGTCGGAGCTGCAGGGTCTGGTGACGCAAAACAGCGCCCTGCGAATGCGCGTGCAGCGGGCCTCCCGCCGCGCCACCGCGCTCAACGAAAGATATTTGCGCCGTATCGGCGCCGACCTCCATGACGGCCCGGCCCAACTCGTGGCCCTGGCGGCACTGCGCATGGACAGTCCGATATTTTCCGGCGACGGCCATTCGGGCGAAAGCCGCTCGACCGAGGTCGCGATGATCCGCAAGACGCTGGAGGATGCGCTACGCGAAATACGCGGTATCTGCACCGGCCTCGTCCTGCCGCAGATAGAGACGGCTGCCGCGCCGGACATTCTGCGGCTGGCCGTCAACGAACACGAACTGAGGACGGGAACGTCGGTGACACTCACGCTGGCCGGACAGTTGCCGGAGCCCGGGGCCTCCGAGAAGATCAGCATCTATCGTTTTGTGCAGGAAGGGCTGAACAACGCCTACCGCCACGGGCGAGGCAAGGATCAAGCGGTGAGTGCCGGGATGAAAGGTGGCAGGCTTTGTGTTGAAGTATCGGACGCCGGGCCAGGCTTCGATCCGGCACAGGTCGAGGGCCTCGGGCTCGCCGGTCTCAGAGAGCGGGTCGAAAGCATTGGTGGCCAGTTCGAAACCTTGACCGGGCCGCAAGGCACGCGATTGGTGATCCGTCTATCGGTTGAGGAGCAAGCATGACTGATGTCATTCGCATCGCCATTGTCGACGATCATCCCCTCTTTCGCGAAGGTGTGACGCGCAGCCTGTCGGAGATCGGAGGTTTCGAGATGGCTGGCGAGGGTGCAACGGCGCAGGATGCCGAACGCATCGCCTCGACGGTGCGGCCCGACATATTGCTGCTCGACATCTCCATGCCGGGCGGCGGTCTGGCCGCGGTTGCAGGCATCCTCGCCAACCATCCCGCCCAGAAGATCGTCATGCTGACCGTCTCGGAGGCCAATGCCGATGTGACCACAGCCCTGAACGCAGGGGTGCGCGGCTATGTCCTAAAAGGTATCGGATCGCGCGCGCTTGCCGACATCCTGCGCAACGTGGCGGCTGGCGAGAGCTATCTTTCGCCGACGCTGTCGGCCCGGCTGCTTTCGGATCTCCAGTCCCAGAAACCCGCCAACGCCATAGCGGACCGGCTGCGCCAACTCACCGAGCGGCAGACGGAAATCCTGCGGCTGGTGGCTGAGGGGCTGAGCAACAAGGAAGTCGCCTTGCGGCTGGAGCTTCAGGAGAAGACCGTCAAGCATCATATGACCGGCGTGCTGTCGAAACTCAATGTGCGAAACCGTACCGAAGCAGCCTTGATGATGCGTGAGGCGCGCGACCGCGACAGGAACCATCCTTAACAGTTCAGCGCATCTACAAAACCGGAACCGTTCCAGGGGCTTCAGTCATCGCGGCGCCGGGCCAAAACGAGGTCACCTCCGCCGGGGGGCGGCGGAGGTGACACGTGAAGCCGACCGTTGCCTGTTGGCAAGCTTCACAAGGCCTTGAGGCGGCCGACATCGGCCGGCGTGACCCGGCGGTCGATGATCGTGCGCCCGAGTGCATCCTCCATCCTGAAACGACCGTTCTCGATCTCTTCCGTTATGCCGTCGGGATGCCGGACCGTGATCTTGTTGCCTGTCACGTCGACCTTGTCACCGGTCACGGCATTGACATGACTCGCGCTGTTGCCGCTCTTGCCCCTGTTGGATCCCGATTTGCCGGCGTTACCGCTGTTGCCATTCCCGCTGCTATTGCCGCTGTTGCCGCCGCTGCTGTTGCCGGAATTGCCGCCGCTGCTGTTTCCGCCACCGTTGCCGTTTCCACCACCGCTGTTGCCGCCGCCATTGCCGCCCTTGCCCGCCTGTGCGCTGGCGGCATAGATCCCGGGAGCGGAGCCGTGGAGGACAATCTGATAGGGAGCGATGGTCAGCGCCAGCGCGGCCGCCGATCTGAGCGCCAGCCGGCAACAACGGGTCGTGACCGATCTGCGCATTCTGATCTCCGTCGATTGAGCCGGCGCCCACCCTCAACGTCGCAGCAGCAACCAACATCGCTGAAAGACGTGGTTCCCGGAAGCGACCTCCGACCGTTGCGGTTGTCACCCAGGACCTTTGCAAGCGCAAGATTGGACTAAAGTCCTGGGCTTGTGCTATATTAGCTTTGTATGAACGGCGCCGCGACAACCATCGCTGAACGGGAGACTGGCTTTCCCGATACCTGACGACGGAGACGCCGGACATCAAGTCACCTCCGCCGGGGGCGGCGGAGGTGACTTGTAACGCTGGCCTTTGCTTGGTTGACCTGTTTCACAAGGCCTGAAGACGACTGATATCGTCCGCCGGCGCCGGGCGTTCGACGATGGCGCGGCCGAGGGGCTCCTTCATCTCGAACCGACCGTTCTCGATCGCTTCCCAGGTGCCGTCTTTCTGGTGCGGTAGGGATGCTCGGTCTTGTTGCCGTCCACTTCGATCCTGTCGCCGGTTGCCACATTGACGGCGCCACAGTTGCCGCCATCATCGCCGCGTTTGTGCTGCTGCCGTCGCCATTCCCGCCGCCGCCTTCCCTGGCATGCGCCTTGCGGCAACTCCGAGAATGCCGGCCAACGGTGCATGCAGTGACTGTTGCGTCTGAAAGACCTCTTGATGTCACGAAAATGTGATCCGGCGATTATAAGGGTCAAACAGCTACCCATGCTCCAGCCATCCACGCAGCCAGAGGCAAGCCACCATGACTGACCATCGCTCCCCCGACGCCCGATTCCGCACCAGCCTGCTCGAGGAAAACGACGGCCCGGCCACCAACCCCACGGACAACCGCACCATGGGCGAGATCATCGCCGCGCGGTTTTCGCGCCGCGGGTTCCTGAAGGGCTCGCTGGCCGTCTCGGCCATCGCCGCCACCGTGAGCCCGCTGGCGCTTGTCAGCGCCGACGAAGCCCGGGCCGCGGAAGGCTCGGCCTTCGCGTTCGGCGAGCTGGAGGCTGGCATCGACGACAAGCATCATGTCGCGGCGGGCTACGACGCCGATGTGCTGTTGCGCTGGGGCGACCCGCTGTTTGCCGATTCGCCGGACTTCGACCCGACGAAACAGTCGGCGCAGGCGCAGTCCAGGCAGTTCGGCTACAACAACGACTATGTCGGCTATCTCCCGATCGACGGTTCGGCCGAACACGGCCTGCTGGTGGTCAACCACGAATACACCAACCCGCATCTGATGTTCCCGGGCATCGTCAAGATCGTCGAAAAGGACGGCAAGAAGTCGGCAGAAGTCGCACCCCTTTCGAAGGAGCAGGTCGATGTCGAGATGGCAGCCCATGGCGGCACCATCGTCGAGATCCGCAAGGACGCTGGTAAATGGCAGGTGGTGCGCGACGGCAAGCTCAATCGCCGCATCACCTCCAACACCGAAATGGTGCTGTCCGGCCCGGTCGCCGGCCATGACCGCGTCAAGACCAATGCCGATCCATCCGGCACCAAGGTTTTCGGCACATTCAACAACTGCGCCGGCGGCGTCACGCCCTGGGGCACCTATGTGATGGCTGAGGAAAACATCCACGGCTATTTCTCCGGCGGCTTGCCGGAAGGTCACAAGGAAGCCGCCAACTACAAGCGCCTCGGCATTCCCGAAGGCGCCTATGAATGGGCGGCGCATTACGACCGTTTCGACCTCGCCAAGGAGCCCAACGAGGCCAACCGCTTCGGCTGGATCGTCGAGGTTGATGTCAACGATCCGACCTCGACGCCGAGGAAGCGCACCGCCATGGGCCGCTTCAAGCATGAAGGCGCCGAATCGATCGTCGCCAAGGACGGCCGCGTCGTCTTCTATCTCGGCGACGACGAGCGCTTCGACTATGTCTACAAGTTCGTTACCAAGGCCGCGTTCAATCCGAACGACCATGCCGCCAACAAGGACCTGCTCGACGACGGCACGCTGCATGTCGCCAAGTTCGCCGAGGACGGCACGGTCGAATGGCTGCCGATTGTCTTCGGCCAGGGGCCGCTGACGGCTGAAAACGGCTTCGCTGGCCAGGCCGACGTGCTGATCGAAACACGCCGCGCCGCCGACCTGCTCGGCGCCACCAAGATGGACCGCCCGGAAGACATCCAGCCCAATGCCGTCAACGGCAAGGTCTATGTCATGCTGACCAACAATTCCAAGCGCAAGGCCGATCAGATCGATGCCGCCAACCCGCGCGCCGAAAACGCCTTCGGCCATATCATCGAGATATCGGAGGACGGTGGCGATTTCACTGCCGCCAAGGGCAAGTGGGAAGTGCTTTTGAAATGCGGCGATCCTTCGGTGGCCGATGTCGGCGCCACCTTCTCGACGGCAACGACGGCCAATGGCTGGTTCGGCATGCCCGACAATTGCGCTGTCGATTCGGCCGGTCGCCTGTGGGTCGCCACCGACGGCCAGGGTCCGAAAGCCACCGGCCGCACCGATGGCCTGTGGGCAGTGGACACCGAAGGGTCGGCGCGGGCGACCTCGAAACTGTTCTTCCGCGTGTCGATCGGCGCCGAAATGTGCGGCCCGCTGTTTGCGCCCGACGACCAGACCGCCTTCGTCGCCGTCCAGCATCCGGGCGACGGCGGCGAGGACTGGGAGGCGTTCGGCCGCCCGTCCTACTATGAGGACCTGTCGACACGCTGGCCCGACTTCAAGCCCGACATGCCGGTGCGGCCGTCGGTGGTCGCCATCACCAAACAGGGTGGCGGCAAGATCGCGGTCTGATATCCGGCGCTGGTTTGCAATCTCAAGGGAGGGACTTCGGTGACCCGAAGCCCCTCCCTTTTTCGTGAAATCACTCAAGCCTCGGGAAAGATTGGCAATTTAAACGTGGCGCCCTAGGTCTTTACCAGGAGATCGCCGTGTCGAAGTCCGTCTATGACCGTGGCTTGCTCAAGCCAGCCGATATAGCCAAGCTGCAGCGCGTGTTCGATGAGGCCTGCCGGCGGCGCGAAGCGCATCCCGATTCCGCCGATGCGCGCGAAATCGCGCTTAACCTGCTAGCCCTGCACAATGCCGGCATGGTCGAAGAGGACATGTTGATGGAGGCCGTCGGGTTCCGGCGGCTCGAGCCGAAATCGGCGTGAAGCCCGGCGGCGGCTTATCTTATTCAGCCCGCTGAACCACGGCCACATTGATCATGCTTCTGAATCGGAAGCCGATGGACTCGTACAATCCTATGGCAGCAGTGTTTGCGGCATAGGCGTGGAGGTACGGTATCTCGCCCCGTGCAAAAATCTGGTTTGCCACGAACAGCGACAGCAGCCGGCCGAGGCCGAGGCCACGGAATTCCGGGTGCGAACAGACGCCGCTGAGTTCGCTATAGCCGGGTTGCTTCATGCGCTCGCCGGCCATCGCCACCAGCCGGCCCTTGATTTTCACACCCCAGAAGTCGCCGAGGCTCAGCGCCCCTGATGTGAACGGGCCGGGTTTGGTGAGTGACGCCAAGGCCAGCATCCCGGCCGCATCCTCTTGCGTCAGACGTTGCACACGCTCGTCCGACACGGTCTGCAACGGCGCCTCGGCAATCATCTGCACGGCAGTGGCAGTCGACATCGCCGACAGGCCGACTGGCAGCGCAATGGCATCGGCCTGAGCCATGATCACGCTCTCGCCCAAGGATACAAGCTTCCCGAACGCCCGCAGGCTTTCGGCATCGTCGGTAGCGGTCGCGGCAAAGAGCGCGATTGACGGTGAATAGCGCCTGGCAAGCTTGCCACCTTGCGCGAAGGCCTGATGCCTCGTCTCCAGCGCGCTCCAGACGGGGCGATCAAGAACATGTTTCATTGCCTGGCGCCTTCTTTGACGCGGCGATCGAGCGGGGCCGCAGCCAGACCGTCCTCGATGGCAGCGAGTTGATCGAGAAGCGGCCCTGAAAGATCCCGGCACAAATCCGCAACGGCGCTCTCTATGCGCGGCCACACGTCCCGCTTGGCGACATCGACCAGGCGTTGACCTCTCCCAGACAGCGAGACCACCCGCCGCCGCTGGTCACCATCCGACTGGATGGCTTCGACCAGCCCCAGTTCGGCCAAAAGCGACACGCTTCTTGTCACACCCGGCTGTGTCAGCCCCAGCGATCGCGCCAGTTCGCCGACAGCCAAGGGTCCCAGTTTGTCGAGTGCTGCAAGCAGCGGGTACTGACTCGATTGAAGTGGAACCTCCAAGCCGTCGAGCAGACGCTGCGCGTCGGCCTGCAACTGCTCGCCAATGCGCTTCAACCTGCTGCCCAGGCAGAGGTAGCCAAGAGATCGTATGACGTCTTCCATGATCGGCCTGCCAATAAATGATAACATGTTATATAACATGGCAAATAACGGATCAAGCCGGCGTTCCGGCGTCTCCGGTCAAATCAGCGTGAAGCACCGGATCGGTGGGACACGCCAGCGGAAGCTGCGATCCGTTTTGCGATCGCCTTGGCCAGGATGCCGGCATTGGCGAAGCAGCCGCGGATGCTTGGCCGCATGCCGGTAAACCATAGGCCGGGCAGTTTCGGAACGGCTTGCCCGCCGTTGAAGAGTGGAACGCCCTTGCTGTCGAGCACGCCGAGCTTGCCGACCATCGGCTCCAGCCCGGTGCGATAGCCTGTCGCGGCGATGACGATGTCGGGGTCGATCAGGCTGCCATTGGCCAGGATCACGCCGTCGCGGGTGAATTCCCGTATGGCCGGCACGACGGTGATCTTGCCGGTCTTGATGGCGTGAACGGCGCCATCGTCGGCGGCGATCGCGGTATAGTCCGAGGTCAGGCGGCTGGCGCCCCCCGACGGCGCAGGCGGCATGCCGAATTTGGTCAGGTCGCCAAAAACCAGGCGCTGCGTTGCCGCCATCACCACATCGGCGACCCTCAAGGGCAAGCGCGCCATGAACGGCGAGAGCCGATGCACGGCGATCTTGGCGATCCGCTTGGGCAGGAGGGCGGGGCCGTTGCGGGCCGACAGCCAGATGGCGGCCGTGTCTATGTCGGCCAGGTGATTGAGCGCGTCGAAGCCCGAATTGCCGGCGCCGACGACCAGCACTTTTTGGCCCGCATAGTCCTGCGCGTCGCCGAAATCCGCCGAATGGATGATGCGGCCGGCGAAATCCTTCATGCCTTTCCATTCGGGAGTGAAAGGCTGCCTGTCGCGGCCGGTGGCGATGACGACATTGCGGGCCAGGCGCGGCCCCGCGCTGGTCCGCAGCACCCAATGATCGCCGTTGAAGGTGATTTCTTCGACGGCGACGCCAAACTGCACCGGCAGCCGGTTCTCCTCCCTGAAATCATTCATATGGCGGATGACGACCATCCTTTGCGGAAAGGCAGGGGTGCCCGGGGGATAGGCGAGACCAGGCAACGAAGAAAGATCGCGGTGGGTGTTGAGACGCAGCTGCTGGTGCCGCCGGTGCCAGGGTTCGGCCAGCCGGCTTTCCTTTTCCAGGATCGCCGTCGGAACGCCTGCGTTCATCAAGGCATGCGCGACAGCCAGACCTGCAGCGCCGGCGCCGACGACGATTGCCGGCTCCACCGTTATCGGCAGGTCCGCAACCGATCTGATTGTCGTATCAGTCATTCACTCTCGAATCCCATTCGACCGCCCACAAGGCTCGCATGACGATGTAACCGTTTGATCCCGCGCAGGACCCATACCCGCAAGCCGCCGCCGATTTTCGGGCCATGCGATTTTCGAGCCACTGTACCGCGGTTGCGCTCTATATGGCATATGCGCGATATCAACGGTAATCAGGTCGCGGCAATGTGATTGATTCGAGGCCCTGGGGGGCTGGCGGGTCTCTGTTATCCCCCACGCGCATGCCCGAAATCGCGTTCGATTTTCAAAGCCATGCGCAGAATCAAAGTGATACAGCACCTTTGCGCGTCCTGGACGCGCGGCGTTGTAGCCGGCACGCGGAATCTCGACCATGCCCTCCTTGCGGATCTATTTCGACAAAGTCCTTGAGGGCGCCGCGCCCAAGGTCGAGCGGCAGGCGCTGACCCATGTCGAACGCCTGGCGCTTGTTCGCCGCCATGGCGACTTCTCGCTTGCCTACTCCACCGCCGTGCAGAACAAGCTTTCCTACTTCGGCGACGCCGACGGCTACATCGCCTTCGGCACCAAGATGAAGCATCATTTCGCGCTCGGCGATCCGGTGGCGGCTCCTGCGCATCGAGTCGACTATATCAGACGCTTCGTCGAGGCCGCCGGCAGCCCGTGGTTCGTGCAGATCGGCGAGGAGACCGCACGCGTGCTGGCCGGGCTCGGCTACAAGGTCAATCGCTTCGGTATCGACACCCGTCTCGCCCTGCCTGAGCATGATTTTTCCGGGAAGCGCAACGAAACCGTGCGCTACTCCGAGCGCTGGCTGTTGAAGAAGGGCTTTTCGTTCGAAGAGGACAGGCGCACGATCCACCTCGACGAGATCGCCCGGCTTTCCCAAAACTGGCGCGGCGACCGCATCGTCAAGCGCTGGGAGATGGGCTTTCTCAACCGCCCGTTCGCCGATCATCTCGGCATCGACATGCGCCGTTTCGTGCTGCATGGCCCCGATGGCGAGCTGGTCGCTTTGCTTGACTTCGATCCGCTGTTTGCCGACGGCAAGGTCATCGGCTACACCACCGCCTTCAAGCGCAAGCACATCGATGCCTCGCCGCATGCCGAAATCGGCCTGACCAAATTCGCCGTCGACCGTTTTCGCGAAGAGGGCATCTCGGCTGTCACGCTCGGCCTGTCGCCGCTCGTCGACATCGACCCAAGCGGCTTTTCCGAAAGCGATTTCTGGCGCAACACCTTCCAGCGCGCCTACGACTCGCCATGGGTCAACCGGCGCAGGTTCAACCTGCAGGGCCAGGCTGCATTCAAGCGCCGCTTCCATGGTGTCGAGGAGCCGGTCTACATCGCCTTCCGCAAAGGGACGTATGTCGAGATGCTGGGGCTACTGCGGCTGGTCAAGGCGATTTGAGGTGGCCTACAGACCTGGGTTCGTCAGGGTCAGCTCCTTAGCCGATAACCTGTCCTGAAGATCCAGGCGACGATGGTTATGCAGACCAGCAGGAAGACGACGGTCATGCCAAGGCTGACGCCGACCGAAACGTCGGATTTGCCGTAGAAGCTCCAGCGGAAGCCGCTGATCAAATAGACGACCGGGTTGAACAGCGTCACCGTGCGCCAGACTTCGGGCAGCATGTTGATCGAATAGAAGCTGCCGCCGAGGAAGGTCAGCGGCGTGATGATCAAGAGCGGCACCAGCTGCAGTTGCTCAAAACTCTTCGCCCAGATGCCGATGATGAAGCCGAACAGGCTGAAGGTCACAGCCGTCAGCACCAGGAAGGCAAGCATCCAGAACGGATGCAGGATGGTGAGCGGCACGAACAGCGACGCTGTCGCCAGGATGATCAGGCCGAGGATGATCGACTTGGTCGCGGCGCCGCCGACATAGGCGATGACGATCTCCAGATAGGAGACCGGCGCCGACAGAAGCTCGTAGATCGAGCCGACGAATTTAGGGAAGTAGATGGCAAAGGAGGCGTTGGAGATCGACTGCGTCAAAAGCGACAGCATGATCAGCCCCGGCACGATGAAGGCGCCGTAGCTGATGCCGTCGATCTCGGTGATGCGCGAGCCTATTGCCGAGCCGAAGACGACGAAATACAGCGATGTCGAGATGACGGGCGAGACGATGCTCTGCAGCACGGTGCGGAAGGCACGCGCCATTTCCATCCGGTAGATCGCCCAGACTGCGCGCAGGTTCATGGCTCTCTCCTCACCAGATTGACGAAGATCTCCTCGAGCGAGCTGTTTTGCGTGTCGATGTCGCGGAACTGGATGCCGCCGGCCTCGAGATCGCGCATCAGCGAGGCGACGCCGGGCCGCTCGGCCTGGTTGTCATAGGTGTAGGTCAGCTGCCCGCCATCCGGCGACAGCTCCAGTGCGTAACGCGAGAGCGCTTCCGGAATAGACGTCAACGGGTTGCGCAGTTCCAGCACCAGCCGCTTGCGACCGAGCTTGCGCATCAGCTCGGCCTTGTTCTCGACCAGGATGATCTCGCCGCGGTTGATGACGCCGACGCGGTCGGCCATCGCCTCGGCTTCCTCGATATAGTGCGTGGTGAGGATGATGGTGACGCCATCCTCGCGCAGCCGGCGCACCATCGCCCACATGTCCTGGCGCAGTTCGACATCGACGCCGGCGGTCGGCTCGTCGAGGAACAGGATGCGCGGCTCATGCGACAGCGCCTTGGCGATCATCAGCCGGCGCTTCATGCCGCCCGACAGGGTAATCGCCTTGGCGTCCTTCTTGTCCCACAGCGACAGGTCGCGAAGCACCTTCTCGACAAAGCCATGATTAGCCGGCTTGCCGAACAGGCCACGGCTGTAATTGACCGTCGCCCAGACGCTCTCGAAGGCGTCGATGGTCAGTTCCTGCGGCACCAAGCCGATCAGGCTGCGCGCGGCGCGATAATCCTTGTTGATGTCGTGGCCGTCGACGGTGACGGTGCCCGACGAGCGGTTGACGATGCCGCAGACGATCGAGATCAGCGTCGTCTTGCCGGCGCCGTTGGGCCCGAGCAGCGCAAAGATCTCGCCGCGCTGGATGTCAAGATTGACCTCCTTGAGCGCGGTGAAGCCGGTGGCGTAGGTCTTGGAGACCCCAGAAATGGACAGGATGGAGGGCATGGCTGAAAACGGCTGCTTGAAAGAGGTCCCCTGATATAGGCCGAATGTCAGTGCATGCAACCGCAAGTCAATGCCGCTGCTGACAGTTCTCGACAATCGTGGGACGCGCAGGAGATCGAAGATCTGGGGCGCATTCGCGGACACCCGTGGCGACGTGCCGGACACCGGCGCAGAGGCTGAGCACATCACGCTGGCGTCATATTGGCAGGGCGCTGCGGCGTTCCGCCTCGCGGCGGGACGCCGCTTTGACCAGACCCGGCTTGCGCCCTATCCTTCAACCATAAGAAGCAGCTGGAGCCCACCATGGACCCGCTCATCCTGTCGCGCATGCAATTCGGCGCGAATATTTCGTTCCATATATTGTTTCCGACGATCACCATTGCGCTTGGCTGGGTGCTGCTGTTCTTCAAGCTGCGCTACAACGCCACCGGCGATTCCGCCTGGATACGTGCGTATTTCACCTGGGTGAAGGTGTTCGCACTGTCCTTCGCCATGGGCGTGGTTACCGGCGTCACCATGAGCTTCCAATTCGGCACCAACTGGCCGGGTTACATGGAAAAGGTCGGCAACATCGCCGGACCGCTGCTGGCCTACGAGATCCTCACCGCCTTCTTCCTCGAAGCCGCCTTCCTCGGCATCATGCTGTTCGGCTTCCGCCGCGTCTCCAACCGCATCCACACGCTGGCGACGGTGCTGGTCGCCGGCGGCACGACCGTCTCGGCCTTCTGGATCATCGCGCTCAACTCCTGGATGCAGACACCGGCCGGCTTCGAGATCCGCGACGGCGTGGCGCATGCCGTCGACTGGTGGGCGATCGTCTTCAACCCGTCGATGCCCTACCGGCTGGTCCATATGCTGCTGGCCTCCGGCCTCACGGTGTCGTTCCTGATCGCCGGGCTGTCGGCGCTGCGCTATCTCACCGGCGACCGCTCGGAATCGATGTGGAAGGCGCTGCGCACCGGCGTCTTCACCGCGGCGATCCTGATCCCGATCCAGATCTTTGCCGGCGACCAGCATGGTCTTAACACGCTGGAGCATCAGCCGCAGAAGATCGCCGCGATGGAGGCCAACTGGAACACCGGCCCCAACGTGCCGCTGGTGCTCTTCGCTCTGCCCGACGAGGCGGCCAAGGAAAACAGGTTCGAGATCGCCATTCCCGACGGCGCCAGCCTGGTGCTGCGGCATTCGACCAGCGGGGTGGTGCCGGGGCTGAACGACTACCCCGGCAACCATCCGCCTGTCTTCCCGGTGTTCTGGGGTTTCCGCATCATGGTCGGCACCGGCATCCTGATGCTGATCGTCTCATGGTCGGCGGCCTACTTCCTCAAGCGCCGGCACAGCCTGCCGAAGGCGCTCGCCTTGCTGATGGTGCCGATGGCGCTGTCGGGCTGGCTGGCGACGCTGGCCGGCTGGTACACCACCGAAATCGGCCGCCAGCCCTGGCTGGTGACGGGCGTGCTGAAAACCGCCGACGCGGTCGGCCCGGTGGCCGGCAGCCATGTCGCGCTGACGCTGGCCGTCTATCTCATTCTCTACGTGCTTTTGCTGATCGCCTATCTCGGCGTGCTGGTGCACCTGGCGCTGAAGGCGGCAAAGGACGGCGATTCATCGCCGCTGCCGGGCGTGATGAAGACGGCCATGTCGCAACCGGCAGCTGGCGAGTAGGAGAAGAAAAATGAGCTTCGACTGGCCGACCGCACTCCCCCTCATCTTCGCCGGACTGATGGGCCTCGCCATCCTGATCTACGTCATTCTCGACGGTTTCGATCTCGGCATCGGCATCCTGTTCGCCGCCGCCGAAGATGCCGAACAGGACACGATGATTGCCGCGATCGGTCCGTTCTGGGACGCCAACGAAACCTGGCTGGTGCTGGCAGTCGGCCTGCTGCTGGTTGCCTTCCCGCTGGCGCACGGCGTCATCCTGACCGCGCTCTACATTCCAGTCTTCGTGCTGCTGGTCGGGCTGATCCTGCGCGGCGTCGCCTTCGATTTCCGCGCCAAGGTGCCGACCGAGCGCAAACACCGCTGGAACCGTATTTTCTTCCTCGGTTCAATCATCGCTTCGCTGGCGCAGGGATACATGCTGGGCGTCTATGTGCTCGGCCTCGATGTCGGCTTCGGCGGCATGGCGTTCGGCGTGCTGGTGGCGTTCTGCCTTGCCGCCGCCTACGCGGCGATGGGCGCGGCCTGGGTGATCTACAAGACCGAAGGCGAGTTGCAGAAGAAGGCGGTGCGCTGGCTGCGCACCGCACTTGTGCTGACCGCGCTCGGCATGGCGGCGGTGTCGCTGGCGACGCCGTTCGCCAGCCCGCGCATCTTCGACAAATGGTTCGTCTGGCCTCAAATGCTCTATCTGTCGCCGCTGCCGATCCTGTCGGCGCTGCTGTTCGGCTGGCTGTGGCGGCAGACCTTCCACCTGCCGAAACCCGGCGACCGCCATTCGCTGACGCCGTTCCTGACGCTGGCCGCCATCTTCGCGCTCGGCTTTGCCGGACTGGCGTGGTCGTTCTATCCGTTCGTGGTGCCGAACAAGCTGACCATCTGGCAGGCGGCCTCGGCGACCGAAAGCCTGGCCATCATCCTTGCCGGCACCGTCGTCGTGCTACCCGTCATCATCTTCTATTCGTTCTATGCCTACCGGGTGTTCGGCGGGAAGGCGACGGATTTGACGTATGATTGAGAAAAGGTCAGGTCGGGACGGCAGCAGCTACGGTGCCTTCGATGGGGCGTCGTCGCCCTTCGCACACCCCCAGCCCCGCTCTTCGCACTCAGCTCAGTTGCTCGCCGCCAGCACCAGCACCGGCTTTTCGCTGTACAGCGCCGGGAACAGCGCTTTCAGGTTCGCCACCTTGGGCAGGTCGTTGTAGACGATGTAGGGATAGGTCGGGTTCAGCGTCAGGAAATCCTGATGATAATTCTCGGCCGGATAGAAGGTCTTGCCGGTTTCCAGCGTGGTGACGATCGGCTCCGGGAACACCTTGGCCTTGTCGAGCTGGGCGATGTAGCTCTGCGCGATCTTCTTTTGCGCATCGTTTTCGGCAAAGATCGTCGAGCGGTACTGCGTGCCGGAGTCCGGACCCTGGAAATTCAGCTGGGTCGGGTTGTGGGCGACCGAGAAATAGACCTGCAGCAGCTGGCCATAAGTGACTTTCGACGGATCGTAGGTGATCTCGACGGATTCGGCATGCCCGGTGCGGCCCGAGCCGACCGTCTCGTAGACGGCGGTGTCCTTGTCGCCGCCGGTGTAGCCGGAGACGGCCCTGGTCACGCCCTTGACGTGCTGAAAGACGCCCTGCACGCCCCAGAAGCAGCCGCCGGCGAAGATTGCCTTTTCGCTGCCGGCAGCCGCCTTTTCGTCCAAAGCCGGCGGCGGGATCTTCACCGCGTCCTCGGCCGAAACCGCCGGCGTCAACCAGAAGGCGGCGCCCGCTGCGGCAAGCGCAAGCGCGGCGAGAGCGCCTTTGACAAAGCCGAACGAACGGTTTGGAATCTTGATGTCGGTCATGGCTGCACTCCTCATGGCTTCCATTGGGATCAGTCTATTGCATCAGCTACGGCGGCGCGACGCACGAGTTGCGGCACGGGCTCACATTCGCGTGCGTCGCGGGCAGCCAGCCTAGTTTGCCGGTTTCATGGCATCCGTTGCCGGTTTCATCGCGTCAGCCGCCGGTTTCATGGCGTCAGCCGCCGGCTTCATGGAATTGGTGGCCATCGGGTCGGCAGGCTTCATCGCGTCGGTCGCCGGCTTCATGGCGTCTGCGGCAGGCTTCATCGCATCGGCGGCCGGTTTCATGGCATTGGCAGCGGGCTTCATCGCATTGGTCGCGTCGTCGGCACGGGCGATGCCGCCGGCAAGCAGCGCCGTCGAGCACAGAGCGAGAGCGAGTGCCGGCAGCGTCAGGCGGGACAGAATGGTCATGATGGTCTCCTTGGGGTTGGTCGTTGAAGGCGCGCCCTCTTGGCGGCCGTGCTATGCGGTGCCGCGCGTGCGGCGTTGCGCAATCTCTTGTTGAAGCGTGATCTAGTTGGTCGCGGCGGCCAGGATCGGTCCGCCACTGGGCGACTGGACGAGCACGGCCGTGCTCAGGCCGTCCGAAGCTGACGGCAGATCCAGCGCCGTGGCGTCGCCGGTCCAGCTGCCGAGTTTCTTGAGCGCATGCACGACATTGGCGTGCGGCAGGGTGCGGCCGGAGTTCTCGCCGCGTGCCACCGGCACCTCGACGACGCCCTTGGCGTAGCGCACCAGCCAGACATCAGCCTTACCGCCAGGTGCGGCGCCGGCGCCGATGCTGACCTTGCCGCCATCGAGCGACAGCGACGGGCCGCTGGTGCGGCCAGTGCTTGCGATCAGGTTCTGGATCTCGCCGGGTGCGGCGCCGACGACATCGGCATGGCCGTTGACCACCACCTGCGGCGTGAACGGGCCGTCATGGCCGAGCGGCGGCTCGTAAGTAACCTGGCGCTGGGTGAATTCCTGGCGGCCGAAAATGTCCTTCCAGCCGAGATAGTCCCAGTAGGTGACGTTGAACGACAGCGCCAGCACGCCGGGCTGGTCCTTGACCTTGATCAGATTGGCGTTGGCCGGCGGGCAGGACGAGCAGCCCTGGCTGGTGAACAGCTCGACCACGGTGAGCGGCTGGGCGGCCGCCGCACCGAGCGACACTGCCAGCGCAAGCGCGCAAAGGCTGGACACTGTGACGAGTTTGCAGGACATGGCTTGCTCCGTGGGCGGCGGCGCCTGGATGCACCGCTCATGTCCCCACTTCGCCGCCGCCCGCTGCTTCGTTACAGCGCTCACCGGTTTGTGATCGGGTTCGTCGCTTTGCAGCGGTGGAGATCGGCACCAGCCGTCGCGACAGGCTAATCTCACCCCTCGAGGGGTGAGAGATGTCCGGCAGGACAGAGGGGGCGCCGTAGAGCACCAACAAAGCCGCTGTAGGGGCCGTCGAGCAACGATAGAATGATGGTCAGATCGGTCAGAGAAAGTGGGAGACGGATATGGCAAAGCCGGCGGGGCAGCGCCCCCCTCTGGCCTGCCGGCCATCTCCCCCACATGTGGGGAGATCGGCCGCTTCAGCGTCTACTGCGTCAGCCGTGTGTTGTTGGGCCGCTTGTTGAAGTCGCACCTGCCGGTCACGTTGTAGAAGAAGTCGGCGTTGCTGACAGGCGCCGGGACCTTGTTGCCGCCGTCTTCCCAGGCCTGGTAGCCTGTCGCGCCGCAAGGCACGAGGCCGAAAATATCAACGATCTGGCCGGTCGCGACCTCGGCCGGAGCGACGTCCTTGCTTATCGAGCTGTAGAGCCGATTGGACGTGGCTGGATCGTTCGACATGAGTTTCGTTGGCTGGGGTGGTTTTGCCGTGGCGGCGGACGGAACGTCCATCTGCAGATAGAGGCCGGCCATCTGGCTGACGTTGACTGACGCACCGGCGGCGTTGCCAGCAGACATCGTGTCAACACAGTAATATTTCGTAAGGAATTTGTCGGTCTGGATCACCGCTCCGGCGGGCGTGTTCGAGTCGACGAGCTTGCAGACCTGCTTCTGGGCCAACGTGGTGACGGTCTTGCCGGCTGAATCGGTGGTGATGACGTTGACGGTGGTGGTGCCGTAGCCTTTCGGATCGCCGGTTTTGCCATATGTATAATCGATCGTCATCAGCGGCTTGCCCGCCGCCGCACCGAACATCGTGCCGTAGAGGGTCATTTTCTTGTTCCAGTAACCCGACACGCCGGTGACCTTGAAGGTCGCCTCCACCAGCGCCGGCGTCTTGCTCACCGCCGACGAGACGCCGACCGACACCGTGGGAATCCTGGCGATCTGCATGAACACGGTCGGCATGTCGAAACTCGCCGTGGCCTGCGCGGTGGCGGTGCCGTTGGCGCTGACGTCGAAACTGTTCAGCGTCGCGTTGCCCCGACCACCGTTTTCTTTGTAGGTATTCTGCAGCACCACCTGGCGCTGCGGCTTCGTCGAGGCCGTGTCCATCGTGGTGATCGACAGGATCGCGGCATCGAGTGCCGCCTGCTCGGCCGACCTGGTCTGGACCGCCGAGGTGTAGTCGACCGAAAAGCCGACCGCGGTGATCAGCGGAATCATGATGACGACGAGGATCGGCGCAAATGCACCGCTCCTCGAGTCGATAAACCTGCCTGCAAGCCCCCGCATGCCTTGATCCTTATAGCCGACTATCGCTACCGGCTAACATGGCACTCCCCAATTATGCTCTAATGGACTTGGTTAAAATTTATAGACTTTTCGCGAAAAGCGCGAAATACGCGACAAGCGCCGGCGGCGCTTGCTCCGGCAAAGGCGCACCGCTTGCCGCAGCAAGCCGCCCCTGCTAAACGCGCGCCATGAGCACGCCCCTCGACCACATCCGCAATTTCTCCATCGTCGCCCATATCGACCATGGCAAATCCACGCTTGCCGACCGGCTGATCCAGCTGACCGGCGGGCTGGAGCTGCGCGACATGAAGGAGCAGGTGCTGGACTCGATGGACATCGAGCGCGAGCGCGGCATCACCATCAAGGCGCAGACGGTGCGGCTGAAGTACCACGCCAACAATGGCGAGGACTATATCCTCAATTTGATCGACACGCCCGGCCATGTCGACTTCGCCTATGAAGTGTCGCGCTCGCTCGCCGCCTGCGAAGGCTCGCTGCTGGTGGTCGACGCCTCCCAGGGCGTCGAGGCGCAGACGCTGGCCAATGTCTACCAGGCGATCGACAACAACCACGAGATCGTCGTGGTGCTGAACAAGGTCGACCTCCCGGCCGCCGAACCCGAGCGCATCCGCGAGCAGGTCGAGGAGGTGATCGGCATCGACGCTTCCAACGCCGTGCTGATCTCGGCCAAGACCGGGCTTGGCATTCCCGATGTGCTGGAGGCCATCGTCCACCAATTGCCACCGCCGCGCGAAGGCGACGCTTCGGCCCCCTTGAAGGCGATGCTGGTCGACAGCTGGTACGACGCCTATCTCGGCGTCATCGTGCTGGTGCGCGTCATCGACGGCGTGCTGAAAAAGGGCCAGACCATCCGCATGATGGGCACCGGCGCCAAGCACCTGGTCGAGCGCACCGGCGTGTTCACCCCTGCCCGCATCAATGTCGACGAGCTCGGCCCCGGCGAATTCGGCTTCTTCACCGGCTCGATCAAGGAAGTGGCCGACACCCGCGTCGGCGACACCATCACCGAGGACAAGCGCCAGACGGCCAAGGCGCTGCCCGGCTTCAAGCCGGCGCAGCCGGTGGTGTTCTGCGGCCTGTTCCCGGTCGACGCCGCCGATTTCGAGGACCTGCGCGCCGCGGTCGGCAAATTGCGCCTCAACGACGCCAGCTTCTCTTTTGAAATGGAAACCAGCGCCGCGCTCGGCTTCGGCTATCGCTGCGGCTTCCTTGGCCTCCTGCATCTCGAAATCATCCAGGAGCGGCTGGAGCGCGAGTTCAACCTCGACCTGATCGCCACGGCACCATCAGTCGTCTACCGGCTGCTGCTCACCGACGGCTCGATGAAGGAACTGCACAACCCGGCCGACATGCCCGACGTGGTCAAGATCTCGGCGATCGAGGAGCCGTGGATCCGCGCCACCATCCTGACGCCCGACGATTATCTCGGCGGCATATTGAAGCTCTGCCAAGACCGGCGCGGCATCCAGGCCGACCTCTCCTATGTCGGCAAGCGCGCCATGCTGATCTACGATTTGCCGCTCAACGAAGTCGTGTTCGATTTCTACGACCGGCTGAAGTCGATCTCCAAGGGCTATGCCTCCTTCGACTATCACCTCACCGACTACAGGGAAGGCGACCTCGTCAAGATGTCGATCCTGGTCAATGAGGAGCCGGTGGACGCGCTGTCCATGCTGGTCCACCGCACGGCGGCGGAAAAGCGCGGCCGGCAGATGTGCGAGAAGCTGAAGGAGCTGATCCCGAACCATCTGTTCAAGATCCCGATCCAGGCCGCGATCGGCGGCAAGGTCATCGCCCGCGAAACCATCTCGGCGCTGCGCAAGGACGTGACCGCCAAATGCTACGGCGGCGACGTCTCGCGCAAGCGCAAGCTGCTGGACAAGCAGAAAGAAGGCAAGAAGCGGATGCGCCAGTTTGGGAAGGTGGATATCCCGCAGGAGGCGTTTATCCAGGCGCTGAAGATGGGCGATTGAGAAGCCGGTTGGCGCGCAAAGCGCGCCAAGTCATCGATCCGGTGGATCGATGGCAGGCTTCGAAAGCGGGGGAGCTGCCGGAGGCAGCGGGCCCCCCGCCAGCGCGGCGCTGACGCTGCGCGGTGGAGATTGGGCACAGAGCGTGGCCGTGTAGGGTGAGCGAGCCCCCCGCGTTTCCGTAGGCTGCCCATTGTTTTGTTATTTGGGATCGAGTGAGCTGCAGCCTACGCTCCTCCTTCTTGCTGAAATCCCAAACGACCTATCGCGCTAAATCATACACGTAATGGTTGATTCAAAACGAATCCTCACTCGTCTAGATGGTAAATAAATATGGTTAAGATTCGGTTGATTCCGTGGATTCGAAGCGCTATATAGGGATTCCAGATGGATTCGAACGAAATATAGTGACGGAATGCGGACGCTTGAAAACGACCTGATAATACCTGCACTCCGAATCCTGGCGGATTCTTCACAACCGGAGATTGGAATGCCTACCGTCGAGTTAGCCCGAAAGCTACGTGACCAACTTGAACCAACAGCGGAAGACCGCGAGACCCTCCAAGGCAGGACGGATGACCGACTAAGCCAAGTCATCCGCAATCTAGTGAGCCACCGCACCCTGGAGCGCAGAGGTCTAGCTATCTACTACAAAAATCCGATCACGGGACGCGGCCATTACCGCCTCACCGCGATGGGGAATCGCACTCTGAGCGAGGCCCGCAATTATCGATAGCCGACAGGATGCACCGTGTAGAGGTTCGCTCCGCGCAGTGCATCCAGCAGGTTATCAGTATGGCACGACCGCTTCCTGATCTGACGAGGTTTGCCGACCTGGTCAGTTTCAGCAGCCGCCGCTGGGCGGTAGGAGCCGGGGCGCGAGTGCTCCGGTTCCACACTGGCCCGGGAATGGTCCCGGATCAGAAACATGCGACCGAATAGACGGCGCAATGCAATGCAGCGACAATGATTCATCCATGAATCAGCGTCAACTGTTTATTCGGTCGCATCCTTTTCGAAAGGAAAAGGCAATGCACGACCGGAAGGTCACCCCGGACATGGTTCCGGTGATAAAACTGGCCCGCGATCTGGGCATCAATTACGCGCTCATCGCGTCGTACTACCAGATCAATCAGGGCCGCATCGCAGACGTCATGAAGGGACGCTTGTTCCCAGATATTTCGCCTGCGATAGAACTCCCCGCTGACTTCCCGATGATGGCGGCGGCTTAAACGAAATGAGGGGGCGGCCCACAGCCGCCCTCTCGAACCTTCCTCCTTCAACATTCACCCCACCTTGGCATACCTCTCGCAGGCTTAGGGAACATTCCACATGCGTTCCACTTCGGACACCGTCGCTGCAATCGGCCTCGCCATCGGAGGCGCTTTCGGCCTCGCCGGCACCTTCGTGGCCAGCGCGCCGCTGCGCGAAACGCTGTGGACGATCGACGGCGTGGCCCTCGTGGTCGCGACCGCGCTGCTGACGATGAAATACCAGCGGCTGGGCAATGACTGCATAGCTGCCGGGTTCCTGACCTTTCTCGCCGGCGAGAGCCTGCTGCTGGCCGGCAATGCGGCGGGGCTGCAGGCCAGCGTGCCTTCCTATGTCGGCGGCATCTCGCTTTGGGCGGCAGCACTGGTCATGGTCAGCGCGCCGGGAACCTTCGCCCTTTGGATGCGGCTCACCGCGCTCGTGGCCGCCCTGCTGTTTGTCGTCTCGGCTTGCATGATCCTCTGGGGCACGCCCTTGCTGCCGACCTCGTCGCCGCTGCCCGCCGCCGGCTATCCGTTCCTGGTGCTGACCTTTGTCGGCTGGATCTGGACGCTGCTCAGGCCCGCGCGGTGAGCTGGTCAGGGCGCGCGCGCCGCACTGACAGGCGCTGTCGCCGGACGGCGCCTTTTTCAATGACGCAACGGTACGGGTTCATCCAGTCCGCACCAACCCTGAGTTGGTTGATCGCGCAGACTCGGAGCGGTAGAAAAATCTCGCGGCGGACCTTAATCAGTTCGCCAAGTGGCCGGCGCGGGCTCAGGCAACTGCCTCACCGGCATTCGCGCCGGCCATTTCTGCTTCACTTGCGAATGATCCAGGCGACGAGGCCGCTGTCGACATGCGCGCTGTGCGTGAGTTTGCGCACCAGGGCCTTGGCGTGATTGGTCCATTGCGCCTCGGGGATGAGGCGTTCGGCGATGGATGTCTTGAATGCCCTTCGCAACGCATGGAAGGTAAGCGCGGGCACCGGGCCCGTGGGGTCTTCCATTGCATTGCTTCCAACGGGGGCGGGAGCACGCTGACCATCGCCCATACAGTGGCCAGCGACAGCGGAACCATGCGCCCTGTGGCCGCAGTGGTCCACCGCCCGGCGCCGCACGTTTTGCGCCGTCCATGAAATGTGGGATCTGGCGAAGCGCGCGGGCGGCAGATGCCGGCGCGTCCCGCGCCGCCCCCCGGGCGCTGACGCGCGTTGCCTTCTCCCCTTGTGGGAAGGTCTAAAGCGCCGGCGCTTCAGCTTTCAATCCACACCTTCTCGAAATGCTGCTCCAGCGCCTGGTGCTGTTCGCAGCCCTCGACGCCCTTGCGATAGGTACGGAACACTGAGCGCCAGTAGGGTTGGATGATGATGCCTGAGTCGCGCAGATTCTGTTCGATCTTGCCCATGATCTCCTTGCGCGCCTTGGCGTCCGGCGTCGCCAGCGCCTTGTCGAGCAGCGTGTCGAATTCGGGGTTGGCGTAGGCGCTCTCGTTCCAGGCGGCACCTGACTTGTAGGCCAGCGCCAGCACCTGGACGCCGAGCGGGCGGCCGAGCCATTCTGTGCAGGAGAAGGGGTATTTGCTCCAGTCGTTCCAGAAGGTGGCGGCCGGCAGCACGGTGCGCTTGATCTTGAGACCGGCCTCGCGCATCTGCGCGCCGATGGCGTCGCCGGTGCTCTTTTGCCATTCGACATCGACGGAGATGAGCTCGAACTCGTGGTCGGCCTTGCCAGCCTCGGCAAGCAGCTTCTTCGACTGATCGACGTCGCGCCTGGCCGGGCCGATATCGGCATATTCGGGGTGCATGGGGCCGACATGGTGGTTGTCGGCGGGCTTGCCGCGGCCGCCGAGGCCGAGAGCCAGCACGGCGGAATTGTCGACGGCGAGCTGGGCGGCGCGGCGCACCCTGGCGTCGTCATAGGGCGCGTTGCCGACATTGAAGCGGGCGACGATGGTCGAGCCGGTGGCGATCTCGGAATTCATCAGCCCCATCTGCTCGGTCTGCGAGACGGCGTCGGAGGCGGTTTCGTGGTCGGTGTCGATCTCGCCGGATTCGAAGGCCGACAGCATGGCGTTGGGGTCGGAGCCGTAATCGACCCATTTGATGCCGTCGAGGTGGAATTCGCCCTTCCACCATGGCTTGTCCTTGCGCTTGACCTCGGCGCCGGTCTCGGCATCCCAGCTGACCAGCTCGCACGGGCCGGTGGTAATCGCCAGCGCCTTCAGCGGATCCCCGTCGCCCTCATAGGAGCGGTGCATGATCAGCGCCGGATAGTCGGCCATGCCGGCGATCAGCGAAATGTCGGGCTTTGGCAGGTTCAGCTTGATGGTGAAGTCGTCGACCTTGGCGATGCCGCCGTCGACGACCTTCTTGGTGTCGGCGTTGACCAGCGTCCCCATGCGCGCGGCGACCGAATTGCCGGGCACCGAGGCATCGCACCAGCGGGTGAGGTTGTGGATGACATCGTCAGCGTTGAAGGCATCGCCGTTCGACCAGGAGATGCCCTTGCGCACATGCAAGGTGAGCGTCCTGGCGTCGTCGCTCGCCTCCCAGCTCTCGAGCAGCCAGGGCTCGAAGGAGAAGTCGGTGTTCCAGCGCACCAGATATTCGTTGCAGTGGCGGGCGACGTTGGACATTTCGACGCCGTCGAAGGTGCGCGGGTCCTTGAAGCCCTTGACGTTCATGGCGACGCGCAAGACGCCGCCCTTCTTCGGTTCCGCCGCGCGGGCAGGGGTGGTGCTCAGACCGCCCAGCGCCAGCGCGCCGGCAGCGCTGACGCCGAGGCCGGCCATCAAAGCAAGATACTCGCGGCGGTTGATGCCGCCGGTCTTGAAATCGTCGGCAACGGGCTTGGCCTTCGGGTGCAGTTTGCGGTCGGTCAGCATGAATTTCATCGTCGTTCCCCTGTTGTTGGGCGCCCCGGCCGATCGACAGACGCGGGGGCGGACGCGACCGCCGGGACGCCATTGCCTGGGGCGATGATAAAGCGGCGTGACGGTGAGGAGTGTTCGGTTTTCCGCAGTGATTGTGCGGCGCTCCGCCGGCGGCACCTCAGTAAGGCCACTCACCCCGGCCCAGCGCTGCCACCGCCGCCACGATCCGCGCAAACGCTTCCGCCGCCGCCGGCAGGGTCGTGCGGGCGCGCAGGAAGCTGTGCACGAGGCGCTTTTCCTCGTGCCACCAGGCCTTGCCGCCGGCGGCCAGAATGCGGTCGCGATAGGCCTCGCCGTCCGACGACAGCGGGTCGCATTCGGCGGTGACGATCACCGTTGGGGGCAGGCCGGAGAAGTCGGTGTCGCGCAAAGGCGAGAAGGTCGGGTCGTCCAGTGATTGCCGCTTGGCCGAGCGGACGTCGCGGTAGAAGGCGACGTCGGCCACGGACAGCAGCGGCGCCTCGGCGTGTTCGATGTAGGAGCCGGCGGTCTCGTCGCCGCCCAGGCCGGGATAGATCAGCACCTGGCCGATGGCGGCGCTGACATGGCGGCGCGTCGCCTGCGCCACCCCAGCCGCCAGATTGCCGCCGGCGCTTTCGCCGCACAGCACCAGCGGCAGATCGGTGGTCGCGGCTGCCCATTCGAAGGCGGTGACGGCATCGTCGAAGGCGGCCGGATGCAGATGCTCGGGCGCCAGCCGGTAGTCGACCGACAGCACGTCGAAACCGGTGCCGGCGCAGAGCTCGGCGCAGATGTCGTCATGGCTCTCCAGCCCGCCAAGGATGAAACCGCCGCCGTGGAAATAGAGCACCAAGGCCCTCGCGGCCCTGCCGGCAAGCTGGTAGCGCCGCACCGGGATGTCGCGGCCGGCGGCGGCGATCAGACCGTCGCTGGCCTTGACGCCGGGCGGGCGGCCCTGGTGGAAGGCCCGGCTCATCCTGTCATAGACGGCACGCTGCTTGTCGATCGGCAGGCCGAGGATTTCGGGCGGATACCAGGCGTTGACGGCGTCGATATAGGCCCACAGAGCGGGGTCGAGCCTTGTTTCGTATTTGCCGCGAGTCATGCTTTCGGCGGTCATAGATCGGCGTAGAGCGCGGCCGCGTTGTCGAAGCTGAAGCGCAGCGGCACCGAGCCTTCGACCTGCCAGACGGTGACGGTCTCGCCGGCCAGCAGCCGGCAGGCGCCGTCGGTGTCGGTGACGGCGCCGCCATAGAGCCGGTTGGCGAGGTTGAGGATGCCGGTCTGGTGCATGGCGGCGCTGCCGCTGCCGCAGGCATCCTTGACCAGCAGCACGCGAAAGCCCTTGGCCACCGCATCCTTGACCGTGGCGTCGATGCAGGCCTCGGTCCACACGCCTGATACAACCAGCCATTCGATGCCGGCCGACTTGATGTCGCAGGCCGCCGGGCCGGAGCGGAAGGCGCTGGCCTCGGCCTTGACCAGCAGCGCCTCGCCCTTGATCGGCGCCACCTCAGGGCAGATCTCGGTCAGCGGATCGCTCTTGTCGGAAAAGGCCGACTTGCCGTCCTCGCCGACAGGATGAAACGGCCGGTCCTGCTTGTCGAGATCGACGATGTAGGCCCAGTGATAGAGCGGCACATGGTTTTGCCGCGCCGCCGCCTGCAGGCGCTGGACGTGGGCGAGGACGCCGGCAAAGCCGTCGACAAGGTAGCGCTTGTCCTGCCGGTGCTCCTCCTGCAGGTCGATGAAAACAGCGGCCACCGTGCCGCGCTTGATAGCGATGGGAGCCTTCACGCGAGAAACTCGTCCTCATAGGGAAAGCGCGACAGGAGTTCGGTGCCGGTGTCGGTGATCAGGATCTCGTCCTCCAGCTTGACGCCCTCGCGGCCGCCCTTTTCGCCGATATAGCTTTCGACGCTCACCACCATGCCTGGCACGATATGACCGTCGCGGCCATAGGTCTCGTAATCCATGGCATGCGCGATGAACGGCGTTTCGCCATGCATGCCGACGCCGTGCATGACCGAGGTGTAGCGCTGGTCGACGAAACGGTCCGGGATCTTCCACGCCTTCTCGGCAATCTCGCGGAAGGCCATGCCGGGTTTGACGATGGATATGTTGTGCTGAACCTGGTCATGCGCCATGCGGTAGAGCGATTTCTGGTAAGGCGTCGGCTTGCCCGGCCCGCAGCGGAAGGTGCGCGAGAAATCGGAATAATAGCCGTAGCAGCCGATCGTGTCGGTATCGAGCGCCAAAAGTTCGCCGGGCCGGATCTTGCGGCCGCTGGCCTCGTTGAACCATGGGTTGGTGCGCTGGCCGGAGGTCAAGAGCCGCGTCTCGATGAACTCGCCGCCCTGGCGGATCACCTCGCCATACATGATGGCGAACAGGTCGTTTTCGGACACGCCGGGCTTGATCGCCTCGCGCACGGCGTAGACGGCGGCCTCGGCGCCGGCCATCGATACCTGCAGGCATTTGACTTCCTCCGGCGTCTTGACCGCGCGCACGGCCAGGATTTCGCCCTGGCAATCCTTGACCTCGCAGCCGCGCTTTTCCAGGGCCAGCGCCTGCAGATGGCTGCAGCGGTCGAGGCCGAGCTTCATCGAGCCGCCGCCGTGCTGCTTCAAAAGCTCGGCGATCTCGTCGGCAAAGGGGCCGGCGGTTTCGTCGTCGCGGCCTGACACCGACGACCACACGAGCTTGGAAGGCCGCGCCTCGTCGATCGTGTCGAGCACCATCGAGACATGGTAGCTCTGCGGGTATTCGAACAGCACGATCGGCCCGTCGGTGGGCACGAAGAAATAGCGGGTCGAGTTGCGCAGGAAATAGCCGAACATGTTGCGCGAGCCGGTGGCATAGCGCTGGTTGTAGGGATCGAACAGCACGACGCCGCCATAGCCGGCCTCGCGCATCCAGCCGCGCAGCTTGGCCAGCCGGCCCTTGCGCAAGGCGTCGGCGTCGATGAAGGACGGCTCGGTGTCCGACAGCCACATGCCGCCGGCCGGGTCCGCGGCGGCCGGATGGCGCATGCGGTCCTTGAAGTCCACGTCCTCGGTGCTGTCGGGGTCGAAAACGACGATGCTCATGGGTGTGCGGCCTTGGCTGGGTTGCGAGGCCGGAGCATGGCGCAGGAGACGCGAAAGCATTGTGCGGAAAACCGCGTGTGTTGTGCGGGATGCCGCTGGCAAGTCGGTTGCGCCGCGATCCTTCGCGCCCCCCTCTGCCCTGCCGGGCATCTCCCCCACGAGGGGGGAGATTGGCAGCGTCGCCCGCCACGCTTCACTCTTCAATTCTGGCGATTGGCGAAAGCGCCGGTGACAGCCGATCTCCCCCCATGTGGGGAGATGTCCGGCAGGACAGAGGGGGGGGCGCTGTCCCGCCAACGTCCCACCCGTCAGCGAGCGCAAGCTAATGCCTCCTCGCCAGCTTCGGCGGATGCCCATGCTCCTCGCGAAAGGCCCGGGCAAAACTCGACATCGAGGCGAAGCCGCAGGCGAGCGCGACGTCGCGCACGGCGAGCGTCGAGTGCGCCAGGAGATCCGCGGCGCGTTTCAACCTGAGCCGCCGGTAGTAGCCATTGGGCGAGATGTCGAGTTCGGAGCGAAAGGAGCGTTCGAGCTTGTCGGAGGAGACGCCGAGCTTCGCGGTCAGCTCGGCCATGCCGAGCCGTTCTTCCACCGCTTCCTCCATGATGGCGATGGCCGACAGCACCAGTTCGTTCTGGACGCCGGTGCGCAGGCGAAGCGGCATCATCTTGCGGTCGATGCTGGAACGCAGCTGGCTGTGCACGAACCATTCGGCGACACCGGCGGCAAGCTCGGCGCCGTAGTCGCGGGTGACGATCTCCAGCATCATGTCGAGGCTGCCGACGCCGCCGGCCGAGGTGAAGCGCTTGCGGTCGATGACATAGAGGTCGCGCCGGAGCTCGATGTTGGGGAAGGCCTCGGTGAAGGCCGCCTGGCTGGTCCAGTGCAAGGTGCAGGCATGGCCGTCGAGCAGGCCGGCCCGCGCCAGGAAGAACGCCGCATCCGCCACCGCGCCGATATGGGCGCCACCCCGCAGGCTCTTGCGGATCCAGCTTGCCGCATCCTCGGCGACGAGGTGATCGGCATCGCCGCCCGAGCAGACGACGATGCGGTCGACCTTGGGAGCATCCTCGGCATAGAAGCCCGGCTGGATGACGACGCCGTTCGAGGCCTCGACCGATCCTTTCGTGCCGCCGACGATGATCCAGCGATAGCACTGCCGCTTGGCCAGGATATTGGCGGCGCGCAGCGGCTCGATGACGGAGCTGAACGCCATCATCGGAAAGCCGGGGAACACCAGCACAGCGAAGGTGAGGGGTGTCTCGGTGGGTTTGGGTGGTTCGCGCGTGGCCATGGGGCGCTACACTTCGGGCAGATGGGGTTCGGCGTCAATTGGGTCGTTGGCCGGTCAGTTCATCATGCGAAGTCAGCAAGTTGATTTGAGCTTCTAATCCCCCAGCGCCTGGTCCAGATCCGCGATCAGATCATCGCCATCCTCGATCCCCGCCGACAGACGCACCAGTGAATCCGATATGCCGATCTCCGCCCGCTTCTCGGCCGGAATCGAGCCATGCGTCATCAGCGCCGGGTGCTCGATCAGGCTTTCCACCCCGCCGAGGCTTTCGGCGAGCGTGAACAGCTGCGTGCGTTCGAGGAAGCGTTTGGTGCCGGCGAGGTCGCGGTCGAGCACCGCCGTGATCATGCCGCCGAAGGCATGCATCTGGCGCTTGGCGATATGGTGCTGCGGATGGCTGGCGAGGCCGGGATAGATGACGCGGCGCACGTCGGGGCGCGCTTCCAGCCACTGCGCGATCTTGAGGCCATTGGCGGAATGGCGCTCCATTCTGAGCGCCAGCGTCTTGAGGCCGCGCAGCGCCAGAAAGCTGTCGAACGGGCCCGATATGGCGCCGATGGCGTTCTGCAGGAATTTCAGCTGGGTGGCTAACTCCTTGTTGTCGCCGACTATCGCCACGCCGCCGACCATGTCGGAATGGCCGTTGAGATATTTGGTCGTCGAGTGGACGACGATGTCGATGCCGAGTTCCAGCGGCCGCTGAATATAAGGGCTGCAGAAGGTGTTGTCGGCGACCGACAAAATCCCATGGCGCTTGGCGAGGGCGGCGACGCCTTCGAGGTCGACGATGCGTAGCAGCGGGTTGGTCGGGGTCTCGACCCAGAGCATTTTCGTCTCGGGGCGGATCGCGGCTTCCACGGCGGCCAGATCGGTGAAATCGACGAACGAGACCTGCAGATTGGCGGAGCGTTTCCGCACCCGCTCCATCAGCCGGAAGGAGCCGCCATAGATGTCGTCGGTGGCGACGATGTGGGCGCCGGAATCGAGCAGTTCGAGCACGGTGGCGATCGACGCCAGGCCGGACGCGAAGGCGAAAGCGGCCGAGCCGCTTTCCAGGTCGGCGACCGCACGCTCGAAGGCAAAGCGCGTCGGGTTCTGGCTGCGGGCATATTCAAAGCCCTTGTGCACGCCGGGCGACTGCTGGGCAAAGGTCGAGGTGGCGTAGATCGGCACCATCACCGCGCCGGTCAGCGGGTCGTGGCTCTGGCCGCCATGGATGGTGCGCGTCGAGAAGGCCAGGCGATTCTTGCCCGACTGTGAAGTCTTGGTGTTCATCGTGCGCGCCTCAAATGGTTGATCAGGTCGATGCGAGTTATCAGGCCGACGAACTCGTCGCCGTCGAAGATGATGGCGACCTCGTTGCGGTCGAACACCGGCAGCAGCGCGTCCAGCGTCTGGCTGGCCTGCAGCGTGTGCAGATTGGAGGTCATCGCCGTGCGCACCGGTCCGTTGAAGCGCTCCCAGCGGCCTTCATAAGGACCGTCGACATGAGCAAGGATATCGCTTTCGTCGACGATGCCGACAAGCTTGCCATTGTCGAGCACCGGCAACTGCGAGACATCGGAGCGGCGCATGCGGCCATAGGCGTTGAGCAGGCTTTCGTCCGGGCCGACGGAGACCGTGTCGCCGGTGCGGTGCGAGCGCATCACCAGATCGCGCAGATCGCCATGCTGCTCCTGTTCGGCCAGCCCCTGCTCGGCCAGCCAGAAATCGTCGAACACCTTCGACAGATATTTGTTGCCGCTGTCGCAGACAAAGGTGACGACGCGCCTAGGCACCGTCTGCTCGCGGCAATAGCGCAAAGCCGCCGACAGCAGCGTGCCCGACGACGAGCCGGCCAGGATGCCTTCCTTGGACAGCAGGTCGCGCACCGCCAGCATGCTTTGCTTGTCCGGGATGGAATAGGCCTTCTTGACCAGCGACAGGTCGGCATTGGGCGGTACGAAATCCTCGCCGATGCCTTCCACGGTCCATCTGCCGGCCTCTTCCATCTTGCCGGTCTTGATCAGCGGCGCCAGCACCGAGCCTACCGGATCGGCCAGGATCATCTCGGTCTTCGGCGACACTTTCGCGAAGTAACGGCCAAGCCCGGTCAGCGTGCCGCCGGAGCCGACGCCGACGACCACCGCGTCGACATCGCCGTCGAGCTGCGAAAAGATTTCCGGACCGGTCGTGGTTTCGTGCGCCAGCGGGTTGGCCGGGTTGGCGAACTGGTTGGCATAGAAGGCGTCGGGCGTTTCCGCCGCGATCTTCTCGGCCATGTCCTGATAGTATTCGGCATGGCCCTTGCCGACATCGGAACGCGTCATGCGCACCTCGGCGCCGAGCGCGCGCAGATGCTGGATCTTTTCGCGCGACATCTTGTCTGGCACGACCAGCACGATGCGATAGCCCTTGGGGATGCCGACCTGCGCAAGGCCAAGGCCGGTGTTGCCCGCCGTCGCCTCGACAATGGTGCCGCCGCGCCTGAGCTTGCCCTCCCGCTCGGCCGCCGCAATCATCGACAGCGCGATGCGGTCCTTGATCGAGCCGCCGGGATTCTGGCTTTCGAGCTTGATGAACAGCCGGCATTTGCCGGTGTCGAACTTGGTCAGCTCGACGACCGGCGTCTGGCCGATCAGGTCGAGAACCGACTTGTAGGGCGGACGCAGGCGGGACAATTCGTCGGGTGCGGCGATCTCGTGCTCGCTCATATCGATGCTCCATGACCAAGCGACCGCCTCGTGGCAGAGCGGCAGCGTATCCTCTTTTCCAGTCCTTTGCAGTCGGAAAGAAGATAGATCGTGCCAATGAACTGGCCAGATGAGGAATGAAATTCCGGGGTTGGCCCGGTCAGTGGGGCACGCCCCCTGCAACCGCTTCACCCCAGCAGCTGCTTGCTCAGCCTGGCACACTGCACCCGGATATCGGGAATAGCGTCGATCTCGAAAAAGGTGCCGCGCGTCAGCGGGCCGACGGCGAGGATCTTGGCGGAAACCGCGCCATCGCTGGCGATGGTCTCGCAATTGGCCGAGACGTCGAGGCCGATGCGCAGCGGGTCCGGCCGGGCCAGGCCGCGATCGACCAGCGAGCGCACGACGCTGTTCGACGAGGTCGAGATGTCCCTGACGATGCCCGAGCAATCGTAGATGCGGGCGACCTCGAAGGTCTCGAGGCGCTGGGTGTGGCGTGACTGGACCTGGACGGTGAATTCACCACCCTTGGCGATGTCGACGACGCGCCCGGCGACCAGGCGGATGCGGCCGGATTGGACGGCCTCCGTGACGCGGGCGTAGACCTCGGGCGCCATGCGATGGCGGTGGATGTCCCACCAGGCCTTGGTGTGTTCGACAAAGCGGCGCTTGGCGGAAGCGGGCCAGTTCTGCCAGATCTTCTGGTTGAACGGCCGCAGGCCGTCGACGACGTCGCGCCAGTCGATGCCGGCCTTCTGGTTCTCCTTGATCAGGTCGCGGAACCAGCCGACGAAATAGGACAATTGGGTGCCGAGCGGAATGTCGGCGACGTCGAGCTTGATCGGATTGCCCTTGCGATGCGGCGAGGGCAGCAGGCCACGCCGCGACACCGCGATGATGTCGCCGCGATGGCCGCGCTGTTCCAGCGCCAGGAACGCGTCGACCATGCTGAGGCCGGTGCCGAGCACCATGACGCTTCTGTCGGGATCAAGCGCTGTATCGGCTTCCGAGCCCATCCTGATGGCATGGCCTTGCGCCGGCTCCTCGTCATGACCGGTAGCCAGCACGGCCAGATGCGCAACCACGCTGGTGCCGTTGGCCAGCGCCACCTCGACGCCGGACGCTGTGGGGGTGATCGAGAGGCTTTCCTCGCGGACCAGGCGAAGCCGCCCTGTCTGCTTTTCCCGCGCTTCCAGATCGTCCAGCAACTCGCCGAGGTAACGGGCATAGATGCTGCGTGGCGCGTAGACCGGTGCCTGTTCGGGGGTTGCAAAGCCGCGCTCCAGCAGCCAGCGCCAGAAATTACCGGGATCGTCGGCATAGGCGCTCATGCCGGCGGCGCTGACGTTCAGCACATGTGCCGACAGCAGCGTCGAATAGGCGATGCCCTGGCCGAAATGCGGGCGCTTTTCGATCAGCGTGACGCGCAGGTCGGGATTGGTCGATTTCAGGAGATGTGCGGCCAGCACGACGCCGCTGGCGCCGCCGCCGACAATGATGATCGAGTTGGCGCGCCCGGTCATGCGCGCACCAGCAGTGCCAGACTCAGGCCTGGACCTTCATGGCGACCGGCAGGTCGTCGATGTCCCTCGCGACCGAAAGGTCGTCGAGGACCATGTCGCGCATTTCGGCGAGGCTGCGCTGATCGAGCACCTCGGCGATCGCCTGCCGAACCTCGAGCATCAGATGTCGGACTTGGCATGTCGCCTCGTCGCAATCTTCACAGCGCTGGTATTGGGTGCGGCTGGCGCAAGGGATCGGCGCCAGCGGTCCGTCGAGGACGCGCACGACATGGCCGACCTTGATCTCGTCGGCAGGGCGCGCCAGGCGATAGCCACCATCCTTGCCCTTGCGGCTCTGGACGAAACCGGCATTGCGCAGCTAGCGTCATAATGTACAAGCCGAAGACTGTTGATTTTACTTCGTTTTCAAGCCGCAGTAGCCGTTTTGTCGGGCCTCTGTGCCCTTGAGAGCGCAAAAATGCGCTTTGATGGCAGCGGGATGGCAAATGGTCCTCCAGAGCCGGATGTAGCTTGCATCGACTCACGCGACGGCAAAAGCCGATCCATGCCGCGAGCTATCATGGTGATGTGGTGACCGCTCATCGCCGGCTCAAACTCCCTCATATCGATAAGATTACTATACTTACCCCCAAACACGCGGAACGCATTTTCAAATCCGCACCTGTTTGAGGCATGGATTTGCCTGGCGGGGGTCCAGAGGGGGAATTCTCGTTCGCGGGTGGCTTGGCGATGCAGCGAACCTTCGCGTCTCTTTGTCCTGCGGGCAGTTGCCTTGACCCGCATCGAGATGCAGCAATTGCTGGAACGCATCTGGCTGGCGCAGAAGTTCACCACAGTGCTGGTCACGCATGATGTCGCCGAGGCGGTTGCGCTCGCCGACCGGGTCGTGGTGATCAGCGCCGGCAAAATCGCGCTTGATCTGGATGTGCCCGTCGAACGGCCGCGGCGGCGCGGTTCGGTCGAGCTTGCCCGCGTGGAGGGCAAGATACTGGATCGGCTGTTCGGGTAGGTCTGTCGGGGACAAGGCATTCGGAGTTGGCCGAGGCTTCCCCCTGCTTCGTCACGTATGGGCAAAGCAAGGCGCTGGCCGCGCGTCGGATCGCCAGCGCATGAGCTCGCGCCTTTCCTCTCCCCCGTCGAACGGGGTAGAGGTGTCGAGCGAAGCTCGACGGAGTAGGGGTCGACCTTTCATCGAAGCTCACACCCTACCGGTTCGCCCAGACCAGCCCCACCAGGCCAACCAGCATGGTGACGATGCCGATATAGAGCCATTGCGACTGGCCGGTCATGAAGCTGCCGCCAATCACGCCGATGCCTTGCAGCGACCACAGCGCGCCGATGGCAAGCACAATCAACGCCAGCAGATTTTTGGTCAGTCTCATTGCCGGATCTCGCTTTCGAAGTCGATCGATTGCGGCGCCATGGCCGCGATGAAAGAGCCAAAGGAAGTGGCGCGATTGCGTCGACATTTACTTGGATATCTATGCTCGATCTTGTCAAACAAATTCCGGATATCGGCGCGAAGATCATCATCAATTGATCTCTTCTTGCCGGAAAATCCCTGACAGACTGTTACCCAATGACTCTAAACGTGTGCCGCTGCCACGGAACCGCCAGATCATTGCCGCATTTCCTGCCTTATTTGGCACCTAACGGCTGGGGTCTGTCAAAGAACGGAGCCATCCCTCAACATGAAGAACTCAAAACAGACCGTGCTTGTCGCGGTAACGATCGCTGCTGGCCTAATGGTCGGCGCTTCTTCGGCAACCGCCGCCGCCCAGTGCGGCCGTGCCTCGTGGTATGCCCTGCACTCCAAGACCGCATCGGGCGAGCGCATGAACCCGTCGGCGATGACCGCCGCCCACCGCACTTTGCCCTTCGGCACCAAGCTCAGGGTCACCAACAAGAACAACGGTCGCAGCGTCATCGTGCGCATCAACGATCGCGGCCCGTTCATCAAGGGTCGCGTGCTCGACCTGTCGAAGGGTGCGGCCGGCCAGCTCGGCTTCATCGGCTCCGGCCACACCGCCGTGTGCATGGCGCGCGTCTGATGCGACTATTTCCTGGACCATGATCTCTGCCGAAAACCGGAATCCACTTCTCGGGATCATGGTCGAGTGTCCGGCAAGAGGGGCCGGACACATTACTTACACATTTCGCAGCCGCACACTGAGCCGGCTGGCGCCGTTCAGGGCCGATTCCCAGTGCCTTGACCCAAAGAAACATTGGTCACGCCGCGTGACGTATTGCATCGCAGCAATTAGTTGTTAACTTCGCCGCGAGACATTCAAGGCTCGGCGCTGCTCGTCGTCCCTTCGGTCGCAGGCAGCAGCGGGGTTCTCGATGTTCTACCAGCTCTATGAAATGAACCACGCTGCCTTGCAGCCGGCGCGTCTCTATGCCGACTCGGTGCGGCTGTTCTACACCAATCCGCTCAATCCGTTTTCCCATACGCCCTGGGGCCGTTCGGTCGCGGCGACCGCCGAATTGTTCGAGCGCACCACGCGCCGCTACGGCAAGCCGACCTTCGGCCTCGACAAGACAGTGGTCGACTGGAAGAGCGTCGAGGTCACCGAAAGGACCGTCTGGTCGAAGCCGTTCTGCAAAGTCGTCCGCTTTGAACGCGCCATTCCTGCCGGGCGCAGGCCGGATCCGAAGCTTTTGATCGTGGCGCCGATGTCGGGCCACTATGCGACGCTGCTGCGCGGCACGGTGGAAGCCATGCTGCCCCATGCCGACGTGCACATCACCGACTGGGTCGATGCCCGCATGGTGCCGCTGGCCGACGGCAGTTTCGATCTCGACGACTATGTCGACTACGTCATCGACATGCTGCATGCGCTCGGACCCGACACGCATGTGATGGCGGTGTGCCAGCCTTCCGTGCCGGTGCTGGCCGCCGTGGCGCTGATGGAAACGAAGGGCGATCCCTTCGTGCCCTCCACGATGACCTTGATGGGCGGGCCGATCGACACCCGCAGCAATCCGACCGCGGTCAATTTGCTGGCGCAGGAAAAGGGCATCGACTGGTTCCGCGACAATGTCGTCATGAATGCGCCCTGGCCGGTACCGGGCTTCGGCCGCGAGGTCTATCCAGGCTTCCTGCAGCTTTCCGGCTTCATGAGCATGAACCTCGACCGCCACATCATCGCCCACAAGGACTTCTTCATGCACCTGGTGAAGCATGATGGCGACAATGCCGAGAAGCACCGCGATTTCTACGACGAGTATCTGGCGGTCATGGACCTGACGGCGGAGTTCTACCTGCAGACGGTCGACACCGTCTTCGTGCGCCAGGCCTTGCCCAAGGGCGAGATGACGCATCGCGGCACCAGGATCGATCCGTCGGCGATCCGCAACGTCGCGCTGTTCACGGTCGAGGGCGAGAATGACGACATTTCCGGCCTTGGCCAGACCAAGGCGGCGCATGATCTGTGCCCCAACATTCCTGCTGAGCGGCATGCCCACTACATGCAGCCGGCGGTCGGCCATTACGGCGTATTCAACGGCTCGCGTTTCCGCTCCGAGATCGTGCCGCGCATCGTCGACTTCATCACCAGCTATGGCCGCCAGGAGCGTGTCGCGGTGAAGCCGAAGCTTGTCCGTACCGCCAAAAGATAATGCGCATCGCCCAAAAGCATGGCCTCGGGCCGACCCGAGGGCGTAGCGATTTTGAGAAATGACGTGCCTGGAACAAGGCTTAACGGCGCCAATCCGGCAAAAACCGGCCGGCTGGCCGATTCTGTTGCACAATAGACGCGGTGCTGCCCCCCGGGTAACCATGCCGACAATCCGACCGTCGTCGTAATTGACACGGACTGTAAATCCCCCTTAACCTTTCGTTAATAACAAAGGGCGAGCGGGGACAATGATATCCTCACCAATGGCGCGAAGGCTGCGCGTGTATGTTGCGGCCGGGCTGGCAGTAACGGGAGGCTGGGTGGCACCGGCTTTGGCGGCAGGAGCGATGGCGACCGGGGGGCTCACCTCGCAGCCGATCGGCCACTATGATTTCTGCAAGCTGAACCCGGGCGAATGCTCTGTCCGTCCGACCAATCTCGCGCCGGCCCCGATGACCGACGGGTTGATGCGCAAGCTTCTCAATGTCACCGCCAGGGTCAACGCCGCCGTCAAGCCGATGAGCGACATGGACATCTACGGCAAGGACGAAGTCTGGGCCTATCCCGACAAGGACGTCGGCGATTGCGAGGACTACGTGCTGGAAAAGCGGCGCCAGCTTTCGCGCATGAGCATCTCGCTTGCCGATCTTCTGATCACCGTGGTGCGCAAGCCCGACGGCGAGGGCCATGCGGTGCTCACGGTGCGCACCGACAAGGGCGACTATGTGCTCGACAATCTGACCGACAAGGTCAAGCCATGGGACGCGACCGGCTACCGCTTCCTCAAGCGGCAGGCGGTCGACAACACCGGCCGCTGGGTCTCGATCCGCGGTGGCCAGCAGGTGCTGGTCGGCGCGGTCCAGTAGGCATCAGCAACGGCGGCTGCCTGGCATCCAACGCTTCGTCATCCCAGGGCGGAGCAGGAGCGGAGCTCCGTCGCAAAGACCCTGGGATCCATGCCGTGAGTCAGATGAAGAACGCTGCGGCGCAGGTACAGGCGCCAGCGATCATCATGCCGGCATCTCCAAATCCTTTGCACCGCCGCGACGCTGGTAATTCGCGGCATGGATCCTCGGGTCTGCGCGTCCGCTTCGCTTCCGCTCCGCCCGTGGATGACGAGAGCGATTTTTCTCCGTGAACCATTTCCTCCCGGCCAGCGACACATGGCCGTAGACGGTAACCAATCATGGAGACTTCAGATGACCGCACTTTTGCGAAATGCCTTCCTCGCCGCCGTGGCGGTATCGGCTTTGGCCGGACCCGCCTTGGCCGATCAGACCGTTACAAGCTGCGCCACATCGCAGACCAATGATTTGTGGAGCGGCCGCTGTTGCGGGGCCGGCGACTCGAGCTGCCTGGGCGGCGGAAACAATGGCCACGACCACAACGACAATGGCGGCCGGGGAAATAATGGCGGCACGGCTGGCAAGAAATGATCTCATCACTGTTGACCGCCGGCGGGCTCTTCAAGTGAAGCGAACGCCGGCGCCAGTAGCGGGCTCGCGCCCTATTGCGCAAACCGTCTGATCCAGACTCCTTGTTTTGACGCAATTCCCAAGGGAAAGCGCTATGCGCTTTTCCCGGGAAAACCGTTTCACACTCTTCCTGGAATTGCTCTACGGCCGTCGGCCGAGCGCCGCGCGGATCGATGCGGTGATGCGGCGAAGCTCCGCCTCGTCGAGCTTTTCGATGTTCTCGGCCAGGAGATTGGCGAGCTCGGTGGCGGCGGGGGAAAGACCCGACGTGTCGAGCCTGACCCGCGGATGTGAGGCTTCGGCCAGCCGCGCCAGCTCCTCGGCATCGTCCCAGATGATGTTGAAATAGCCGATGATCTTCTGGATCAGCGTCCACGTCGGCGCACCGCGCCTGCCATGCTCGAGCGCCGACAGATAGGCGGCGCTGACGCCGATTGCGGCCGCCATGTCCTTCTGGCTGACACCGCGTTCGCCCCGTAGCGCTCGCAACTTCTCGCCGAACGGGGTCATGCGCCCGGCCTTCCGGCTTGAGCCCTCACGACCGCAGTCGCCGCAGCCGGATATAAAGGGCGCCTGAACCACCATGGTTGCGGGCGGCATGGTCGTGGCTGGAGACAAGCGGCCGGAAGGCGGGCGTCGACAGCCAGGCGGGTACCGCGCGCCGCAACACGCCATCGCCACCGGAGGACGAGCCCTTGCCGGTAATGACCAGGACATAGCGGATGCCGCCGGCATGCGCTCGGTGCAGGAATGAGAACAGCAGCGAATAGGCCTCGTCCTGCGTCATGCCGTGCAGGTCGACGCGGCCCTCGATCGGCAGCCGGCCTTTCGACAGTTTGTCCAGCGTCGGCTCGTCGAGGCGGTGCGTGACATGCTGAGCCTTCGGCTTTGCGATCCCTGCGGCATTGGCAGCAGCCAGCACCGGCTGCGACTGACCTGGCCTGGCCTCGGCAGCAATTTCGGGGACGTCGCCGGCGATCCTTCCCTTGAGCGGCTTGGCCGTGCGCGCGACCAGGTTCCACAGAACCCGGTCGTCCTCGCTCAGTTTCGCTTCGCTGAGTCTGTCTGGGCGCCGGGTCATCGATTCGCACCCGGAACGAGCGCGCGCGGCATCAGCGCATAAAAATCGGCCGCATTGCGGACCACACCAGCGATCTCGCCGGCGGCATCGCCGGAACCGGCAAAGAGATCTCCGCGCTCCGGCCCGGTGATGGCCGAGCCGGTGTCCTGCGCGATCATCAGGCGCCGGAACGGCTTTGCGTCGAAAGCGGTGAGCGTCGGTGCGTCAATGTAGAAAGGCGTGCCGAATGTGTGCAGCAGGCGGTCGACGGCAATGGAGCGGCCCGGCGTCAGCGGCACCTTGGCGGCGGCTATCGGACCGAGGGCCGCATCATCGACCGCTGCCTCGCGGAAGAAGATGTAGGAGCGGTTCCGCCACAGGATCTCGTCGACGCGATCGGGATGCGCCTTGAACCAGGCGCGGATCGACTGCATCGTCACCTCCGCCAGCGGGATTTCGCCAATCTCGCTCAGGATCTTGCCAGGCCCGGTAAAGCGCTGGCCGGATTTGGCGGCATAGGTGACGCGGGCAAGCCGGCCGTCGGTCATGGCGAGGCGTGCGGCACCCTGCACGTGAATGAAGAAGGCATCGACCTTGTCGGCCAGCCAGGCGATTTCCAGGCCCCTGCCGGCAAGCGCCCCGCGCTCGATCTCGCCGCGATCGAAATATTCGACCGTGCCGTCCGGCGCCTGCCGCGCGAAGGCGAGATACGAATCCATTCCAGACGGCCGGTTGGCGTCGTCGATATCGACGAGATCGGCCGGACGTGACAGCAGCGGCACCGAAAAGCGGTCCGTTCGCACCGGCGAGGCTTCGACCACGGGTTCGTAGAAGCCGGTGACGAGGCCGGCGCCGCCAGTCGCGGCGCGGACAAGCGCCGGGACAAAATGGCGCTCGAAGAAGGCCCGGGCTTCCTTCCGATCCAGAAATGGCGACCGATTCGCCGGCGAAACAATGCGGGCCTCGGCATAGGCTTCGGCAAAGGCGTCGAAGTCGACGCCGAGCGCACCGCTGCGATAGGGTTTGGTCAGGACATGAAAGGCCGAGCGGCGAAAGGCAGCGAAAGCCGCCAAATGGTCGTCCTCCTCCCAGCCAGGGAGGTCAGCGAAAGATTTTTCGACAAAGAGAGGCGATAGCGACACCGGAGCCTCGCCGCGTGTTCCGAACTAGTCTTCTTCCTCGGTGGCGACGAGCTTCCAGTTCGGATCGCGCGAGCGGGTGTCGCGGGCGAAGGTCCAGACATCCTTGACCTCGGCCACGGTTTCCGGGTCGCCGTCGATGACGGCCCCGGCCTTGTCGCGGGTCGCCGAGATCAGCTCGCTGATGATGCGCAGCGTGACATGCGCCTCGCCACCCTTCATCTCGGCCGAGACGATGTCGGCCTTGTCGATGCCGACGAAAGAGGACTGGATCTTTTCCGCCTTGGCCTCGCGCTCGCCAATGGCCGCGACAAAGCCGTCATAGACCTCGCGCGACAACAGGTTCTTCAGCGTTTTGCGGTCGCCGTCGGCATAGGCCATGACGATCATCTCGTAAGCCATCTTGGCGCCGTCGACAAAACCCTTCGGCTCGAAGGACGGGTCGTTGTCCTTGATCGTGCGCAGGCCCTTGTTGAGGTCGGTGTCGGGCTTGGCGAAGGCGTCGATCGCCGCATAGGTGTCGGCCGCCGGTTCGCCCGGCGGACGCTTGCGCGGCAGCGAAACGACATTTTCGGATTTCTGCGCGGCATCCTTGTCGGCGCGGGCAGCCGTATAGGGATCGAAGGGCGGCCGTTCGCTGCCAGTGCGACGGCCCAGCACATTGCGCAGCTGGAAAAAGATGACCACCGCCGCAATCAGGAAGAAAATCGTGCCGAAGTCGAAGAATCCCATATCTTCCGCCAATCAATCCCTGCCCGTGGCCGGACCGCCCGCCCAGTAAGGCGACGGTCGCATAGCGTTCAACATTCAAAGCATATAGAACGCAAGGCGCAATCATTCAAATCAAAGGCAGGCATACCTATGTAACAGCCTCAGGGCCAGCGGCGATTGCTCGCTGGCGGCCAAAACAATCGAAACGATCGGTCAAGACTTGCGCATTTCGCTGCTTCCCTTCTTTCTCCTCGCGCTTCCGCTGCTGGAAATCGCCGGTTTCGTCATCGTCGGCCGTGAGATCGGCGCGCTGGCGACGGTCGGCCTTGTGCTGGCCTCGAGCATCGCCGGCGTGCTTTTGCTTCGGTATCAGGGCTTTGGCGTGATGGCCCGCATCCGCACCGAGATGGCCGCCGGCCAGAACCCCAGCCGCCACCTTGCGCACGGCGCCATGATCGTGGTTGCGGCGATCCTCCTGATCATCCCCGGCTTCATCACCGACATCATCGGCCTGCTGCTGTTCCTGCCGCCGGTGCGCGACTTTGCCTGGAGCCGGTTCAAGGGCCGCATTGTCGTCGCCACCAATTTCTCGACCGATGGTTTTCGCGGCCGCCAGCGCGATAAGGTCATCGACCTCGAAAACGGCGACTATTCGCGCGAGGACGATCTGAAGCGCGGTCCGGACCACAACTCGCCCTGGCGCCGCCTGAAGGACGATTAGGGCGCCGGCCCTTCTACATCCCCAGGCCCGGGAAGCAAGGCGGCAAACCTTGTCTTGTCATCCCCGCCATGGTAGCGAACGCCCGATTTCAATTCGGTCAGCGACGCTGCCCAGGCAAGAGGACAAGGCTTATGGCCAGCAAAGATGACGCGCCGGTCGGCGCAGCCAACGGAAACGGCAATGCGGCGCAGCCGTCGCTCAACGTGCTGGCGCAATATGTGAAGGACCTATCCTTCGAAAGCCCCGGCGCCCCGAATTCGCTGCGCGGCCGCGACAAGGCGCCCGGCATCGCCATCAACGTCAACGTCAACGCCAACCCGCTCTCCGACAAGCAGTTCGACGTCAACCTGACGCTGAACGCCAAGGCGTCGTTCGACCAGGAAGTGCTGTTCAATGTCGAGCTGGTCTATGGCGGCGTGTTCGCGATCAGCGGCTTCCCGCAGGAACACATGCTGCCGATCCTGTTCATCGAATGCCCGCGCCTTTTGTTCCCGTTCGCCCGGCAGATCATCGCCGAGGCAACCCGCAATGGCGGCTTCCCACCGCTGATGCTCGACCCGATCGATTTCGCGCAGATGTTCCAGCAGAAGCTGGCGGAGGATCAGGCGGCGTCGAAGGTCAAGGTGAGCTGAGGCCTGCCAGCCACGGATTGTGAAAAGCCCGGCCTCGCGCCGGGTTTTTTTGTTTTGGAGAGTCGTGGGGCCAGTTCCGCCTCCCGGTCTATCATACAAGACCAGCCGTTGCACGCCGTGGCGGCGGTGAAACCCGAACCCTCGCCAGATTTGTGCTCCGGCATGCGGCGGCCGAGATCATTGGTGACGCCTATATAGATGGTGCCGCGCTTCTGGCTTGCGGTCATGTAGACATAGCCGGTCATAGATTAGGGCTACCGTGCAATGCGTCGGGAGAACGTCCTGATCCGCTGCATTCTTCGGCAGACTTCACGGCATGGATCCTAGGGTCTGCGCCGCGTCGCTTCGCTCCTTGCTCCGCCCTAGGATGACGAAGACGCGAAGGTTTTCGGCTGGCAGTTTGCCGTCACCCCGTCGCAACCTTCAGCCAAAACGCCTTTTCCCCCAGCGTCGCGACCATGCCGGCATGCGCGTCGCGCTCGGCGTCGGTGAGGCGCGACGGCAAGGGTGCCGGCCGCTGGCTGACCACGATTTCGATCTGGCGGACATTTTCGTTGCCCCTGGCCGGCGCGGTGGCGCTGTCGAGGACGAGGGCCGCCTGCTTGCCGCCGATCAGCTCGATATAGACCTCGGCCAGCAGTTCGGAATCGAGCAGGGCGCCGTGCTTGGTGCGCCTTGTGTTGTCGATGCCGTAGCGCCGGCAGAGCGCGTCGAGCGAATTGGGACCCATTGGATGCTTGCGGCGCGCCAGCGCCAGCGTGTCGACGACAAGGCCATTGTCGATGACGGGGTGACCGAGCCGGCCGAATTCGACATTGAGGAAACCGATATCGAAGGTGGCGTTGTGGGCGACCAGCTTGGCGCCGTCGGTGAAAGCCAGCCACTCCTCGACGATTTCGGCAAAGGTCGGCTTGCCCGCGAGGTCCGCCGCGCTGATGCCGTGCACGGCCTGCGCCTCGGCATGGATCGCGCGCCCTTGCGGGTTGATGTAGTGGTGGAAGGTCTTTCCGGTCGGGAAACGATTGACCAGCTCGACGCCACCCAGCTCGATCACGCGGTCATCGCGCGAATCGAGGCCGGTGGTTTCCGTGTCGAAGATGATCTCACGCATCGAATCAGTCGCTCCAAAGGAGCAGAATCATGAGACCGGAACAAAATGGCAATGGGCAATGCTGACGGCCTGCCGCATGTCCCCGAAAATCGGTACCGATTTTCGGAAAGGACATGCGCAAAATCAAAGTGCTACAGCGTCCTTTGCGCGTCCAAACGGACGCGCGGCGCTGTAGTGTCAGGAGCCTGCCTTGCCGGGCTTATCCCCGGAGAGTTCGGCAATGATGGCTTTGACCGCCGCGCGGGCGGCGTCGAACCCCTGGCCGGTGTCGACGATGAAATCGGCTTGGCGGCGCTTTTCAGCGTCCGGCACCTGCCTGGCCAGGATCGAAGCCAGTTTTTCTTCCGTCATGCCCGGCCGCGCCAGCACGCGCTCTCGCTGGATCTCGGCCGGCGCGGTGACGACGACGACCTTGTCGACGCGGTTGCGGCCGCCGGTTTCGAACAGCAGGGGAATATCGAGGACGGCTATCGGTTCGCCTGATTTACGATGCTTAGCCAGAAAGGCATCGGCGTCGGCGCGCACCAGCGGATGGATGACCGCCTCGAGCCGCTTCAGAGCGGCGGCATCGCCGAGCACACGAGTGCCAAGCTTTGCGCGATCGACCACCCCGGCAAATGTGGTGCCGGGAAAGGCCATTTCCACCAGGGGTGCTGCCTTGCCGGCATAGAGGCGATGCACCGCCTCGTCGGAATCATGAACCGGCACACCGGCTTCGGCGAACATCTTGGCCGTCGTCGACTTGCCCATGCCTATGGAGCCTGTGAGGCCAAGCACGATCATGGCTTCGGCACCAGATCGGCAACGATGATCGCCCGGAGTTCAGCTGTAACTCGCGGCCTGACACCGAACCATCGTTCGAAGCCGGGCACGGCCTGATGCAGCAGCATGCCGAGGCCGTCGACCGTCTTCAGCTTTCTCGCGCGGGCCGCCGCAAGCAGCGGCGTTTCCAGCGGCACATAGACGATGTCGGTGACGATGGCGTGGTCCGGCAGCAAGGCAGGATCGGCCGACAGGCCTTCATTGCCATGCATGCCGAGCGCGGTGGTGTTGACCAGCAGGCCGGCATCGCCAAGCAGTTCGTTGGTCGCGGCCATGCCATGCGCCGAAATGCCGGCGCCGAAACGATCGCGCAATTCCACAGCCCGGGCCAGCGTGCGGTTGACGATGCGGATGTCGGCAACGCCACGCTCCTTCAGCGCATGGATGACCGCGCGCGACGCACCGCCGGCGCCGAGCACCACCGCCGGGCCCTTGCTTGCCCAGCCCGGCGCATAATCGTCGAGGTTGGCGGCAAAGCCGTGCGCGTCGGTGTTGCCGCCCCACAAGATGCCGTCCTCGAACCACAGCGTGTTGACGGCGCCGATCTCCTGCGCCGCCTGGTCGCGGCGCTCGGCCAGCGCGAAGGCCGCCTCCTTGTGCGGGATGGTGACGTTGCCGCCGCGGTAGCCTTTGGCCCGCAGCGTCTTCACGAAATCGGCAAAGTTTTCTGGCGCGACATCAATGGCCTGGTAGCTGCCGTCGATGCCGTGTCTGGCCAGCCAGTGGCCATGGATCTTCGGCGAGCGCGAGTGCTTGACCGGATGGCCGGTGACGAACGCTTTCTTCGACGCTTCAGCCATCGATCGCTCCCAGTGTTCGCAGTTCGGCCAGCAGCGGCAAAAGCGGCAGGCCGACAATGGTGAAATGATCGCCTTCGATTTTCTCGAACAATTGAATGCCTTCGCCTTCGATCTGGTAGGCGCCTACGCTCGACAACGCTTTGGCGCCGACGCGGGCGAGGTGGCGACCGATGAAGGCCGGGTCGAGCTTGCGCATGGTCATGCCAGCGATGCCGACATGCCGCCACAGCACCTGTCCGTCGCGGACCAGCACCGCGGCGCTGTTCAACTGATGGGTCTTGCCCGACAGCGCCAGGAGATGACGGCGCGCGCCTTCCATGTCGGCCGGCTTGTGGAACACCTCGTCGCCGAGCGACAGCGTCTGGTCGCAGCCAAGCACCAGCGCGCCCGGCCGGCGCTCGCTGACTTCGCTGGCCTTGGCCTCGGCCAGCACCAGGGCAACATCCTCGGGCGAGACACCGCTGCCCTGCAAGGGCGACTCGAGCGCCCGCTCGTCGACGTCAGCCGGGACGGCTTCGACATCGACACCAGCACTGACGAGCATCGCCTTGCGGAACGGACTGCCGGAAGCGAGGATGAGTTTTTCGGTCATGATTCTAAGCGCCTGATCAATTGTCTAACCGTTGTTGAGATTCTGGCTCCGCTGCACCTTCGACCATCGTCACGGCACGGATCCTAGGGTCTCCGCAACGTCGCTTCGCTCCTGCTCCGCCCTAGGATGACGAAGGCGTGGTGGCTTTTTGGCCAATCGCGGATGTCGGATTTGGCATCCGCGTCGTCAAAGTGAGGCTGGTGGCAATCGCAAACCTTCGAAATTGGCCGAGACAATCGTCCCTTCGTCATCCTAGGGCGAAGCAAGGAGCGAAGCGACGCTGCGCAGACCCTAGGATCCATGCCGTGAACTTCGAGCTTTGCAGCGGTGGGCGTTGGCGACGCGCCGCACGGCTCCAATTATCTGTTCTTCCCCCGTAGGGCAACGATGGCCGCCGCCGTTTCCTCGATCGAGCGACGGCTGACGTCGATCATCGGCCAGCCGTGGCGCGTGCAGATCTGGCGGGCGTAGGCGAGCTCTTCGGTGATGGCGGCGCGGTCGACATAGTCTGTCGCCTCGTACGAGCTGCTGTTGCCGAGGATGCGGTTTTGCCGGACGTGCGAGATGCGCTCGGCGGTGGCGATCAGCCCAACGATCAGCGGCTTGCTGGCGTTGACCAGGCTTTCCGGCACCGGCACGCCGAGCACGATCGGGATGTTGGCGGTCTTGATGCCTCGGTTGGCGAGATAGATGCTGGTCGGCGTCTTCGACGTGCGCGAAATGCCGATCAGCACGACATCGGCATCGTCCATATTGAGCGGCAGCTGGCCGTCATCATGGTCCATGGTGAAATTGAGCGCGTCGATGCGACGGAAATATTCGGCATCGAGCACATGCTGGGCGCCGACGCGACGGCCGGCCGGAGTGCCGAGATAGGACTGGAACACGGTCAGCACAGGCTCCAGCACCGACACACAGGGCAGGCCCATGGTCGCGCAGCGTTCGTCGATGCCGCGCGCCAGCTTCTGGTCAACGACCGTATAGAGGATGATGCCCGGCTCCTCCTCGATGTCCTCGAACACTTTCGCCACCTGCTTTTCGGTGCGGATGAGCGGATAGATGTGCTCGATGGCGCGCGCATTCTTGTACTGCGCCGAAGCCGCCCGGCCGGCGGCGAGCAGCGTTTCGCCGGTCGCGTCGGAAATCAGGTGCAGGTGGAAGAAGCTCTGGGGTTTGTTCACAGGGGGTCACCTGGGGCTGTGGGCTTCTGTGGATAAAGCGGGATGAAAAGACGGGGCGATCGGAGGCGACTGTATCAGATGCCAGTTTGTCCACAATTCGATGCGCTGTCAGCTTCGTCGGGCGGCTGGGGACAAGTTTGGGGACGGCTTCCTTTGCCTTTCGTCTGTCCACAGGGCGGGTATTTCCAGGCGTCTCGTAACGTTTTGACTCCAGTGACGGATTCCTGTCCGTCCCCAGAACCCTGCAGTTTGGAAAAAGAAACACGCGACAATATGTTGGCTGGTGTTTTCCGGGGCAAAGCGGGACAGGTGGCAACCACCAGAACCAACAGACTCTTAGAATCAGAAGAATCTTAGATATAAGAATCTTTGATTATAGAAGAGGCTGGGAGAAGCGAGCGCTCGATGCCCCAGAACCGGATCATGCTGGACGTCCTGAAGGGCAAGGCTCATTTTCCGCCTCCGCTCTGGATGATGCGACAGGCGGGGCGCTATCTGCCGGAGTACCGTGAAACGCGCAGGCGAGCCGGGTCGTTCCTCGATCTCTGCTATGATCCCGACCTTGCCGTCGAGGTGACCTTGCAGCCGATCGAGCGCTTCGGCTTCGATGCCTCGATCCTGTTTTCCGATATCCTTGTCGTTCCGCATGCGCTTGGCCGCGATGTCCGCTTCGAAGAGGGGCGAGGACCGCTGCTGACGCCGATCACGGTGCCGGAGATTCTGGCTCTGGAAGGCAAGGTGTTTCACGTGAATCTCGAACCAGTCTATGAGACGGTTCGCCGCTTGCGGGCAAAACTTCCGGACGAGACGACCCTGATCGGCTTCTGCGGCGCACCGTGGACGGTGGCGACCTACATGATTGCCGGCCATGGCACGCCCGACCAGGCGCCGGCGCGGCTGTTCGCCTATCGCGAGCCGGCGGCATTCCAGCACCTGCTGAAAGTGCTTGCCGATCATTCGGCCGCCTACCTCATCCGCCAGATCGAGGCGGGTGCGGATGTGGTGCAGATTTTCGATTCCTGGTCCGGCGTGCTCGATGACGCTTCTTTCGACCTGTTCTGCGTCCAGCCGGTGGCCGAGATCGTGCGCCAGGTTCGAGCCGTCCATCCCGATGTGCCGATCATCGGTTTTCCCAAGGGTGCCGGCGCGCGCTACCAGACCTATCGCCAGAGGACCGGTGTGACGGGTCTGGGGATCGACTGGACGGTGCCCCTGGAGGCGGCGAAGGAGTTGCAGCGCTCAGGTGCGGTTCAGGGCAACCTCGATCCCTTGCGCCTCGTGGCTGGCGGCAAGGCATTGTCCGATGGCATCGAGGCGATCCTGAGAGCGCTGGGAGACGGACCGCTGATTTTCAATCTCGGCCACGGCATCACGCCGGAGACGCCGATCGCCCATGTCGAGGCGATGGTGAAACAGGTACGGAGCGCGACACGCTGATGGCTCAGATGAACAACACGAACAGCACTGGCCAGGCGATGATGCGCATGACGATCAGTATCGCCGTGCTGGTCGTTCTCACCGCGCTTTTGTATTTCGCCGCGCCCGACAATTTTTATCCGTGGGCCAAGGCGATCCACATCCTCGCCGTCATCTCGTGGATGGCCGGCATGCTCTATCTGCCGCGGCTCCTGGTCTACCACGCCGATGCCGAGAAAGGCTCGGTGCAGTCGGAGACCTTCAAGGTGATGGAGCGGCGCCTGCTGCGCGGCATCATTAATCCGGCGATGATCGTCGCCTGGGTGTTCGGCCTGTGGCTGGCCTGGAAGGGCTTTGGTTTCGAGGGCGGCTGGCTGCACGCCAAGATCGGCGCGGTGCTTTTGCTGTCCGCCGTTCACGGCTATCTGGCCGGCGCGGTGCGCAAATTCGCCGAGGATCGCAATGAAAAGCCCGCCAGGCACTGGCGAATGGTCAACGAGATCCCCACATTGCTGATGATAGCAATCGTGATCCTGGTTGTCGTCAAGCCGTTCTAGGCCTGTCTGGGCCGCAAAACGCAGCTTGCTCTTTCCCCCGACCGACGATAAAAGACGGGTCTTCCTTCCCGTCATGCGCCGCCCCTCATTGCTTTCGGCCGCGCCCGGCATTTGTCGCATCCCGCCGATATTTTCCCAAAGCTTACCCAGACTCCATCTATTCAAGGTCCGTCTATGCAAGAAATGAAACTCGCCGAGTTCAAAAACAAGAAACCACCAGAGCTGATCGCTTACGCCGAATCGCTCGAGGTCGAAAACGCCAGCGTCATGCGCAAGCAGGAGCTGATGTTCGCGATCCTGAAGAAACTGGCCGCGCAGGACGTCGAGATCATCGGCGACGGCGTGGTCGAGGTGCTGCAGGACGGTTTTGGTTTCCTGCGCTCTGCCAACGCAAACTATCTGCCAGGTCCCGACGACATTTATATTTCGCCGTCGCAGATCCGGCGCTTTTCGCTGAAGACCGGCGACACGGTCGAAGGGCCGATCCGCAGCCCGAAAGAGGGCGAGCGTTATTTCGCGCTGCTCAAGGTCAACACGATCAATTTCGACGATCCCGAAAAGATCCGCCACAAGATCCATTTCGACAATCTGACGCCGCTCTATCCGACCTCGCGCCTGAAGATGGAAATGGAGGTTCCGACCTCCAAGGACATCTCGGCCCGCGTCATCGACCTGGTGGCACCGCTCGGCAAGGGGCAGCGCGCGCTGATCGTGGCGCAGCCGCGCACCGGCAAAACGGTGCTGTTGCAGAACATCGCCCATTCGATCACCACCAACCATCCCGAATGCTATCTGATCGTGCTTCTGATCGACGAGCGGCCGGAAGAAGTGACCGACATGCAGCGCTCGGTGAAGGGCGAGGTCGTCTCCTCGACCTTCGACGAGCCGGCGGTGCGCCACGTGCAGGTCGCCGAAATGGTCATCGAGAAGGCCAAGCGCCTGGTCGAACATGGCCGCGACGTCGTCATCCTGCTCGATTCGATCACCCGCCTCGGCCGCGCCTACAACACAGTGGTGCCGTCCTCCGGCAAGGTGCTGACCGGCGGTGTCGACGCCAACGCACTGCAGCGCCCGAAGCGCTTCTTCGGCGCCGCCCGTAACATCGAGGAAGGCGGTTCGCTGACCATCATCGCCACCGCGCTGATCGATACGGGCAGTCGCATGGACGAAGTCATTTTCGAAGAGTTCAAGGGCACCGGCAATTCGGAAATCGTGCTCGACCGCAAGGTGGCCGACAAGCGCATCTATCCGGCCATGGATATCCTCAAGTCCGGCACCCGCAAGGAAGACCTGCTGGTCCCCCGCCAGGACCTGCAGAAAATCTTCGTGCTGCGCCGCATCCTGGCGCCGATGGGAACCACCGACGCGATCGAGTTCCTGATCGACAAGCTGAAGCAGACCAAGACCAATGCGGATTTCTTCGATTCGATGAACACGTAACGGCCAGGCCGAGACTTTCCGGCCTATGCATTGAAACCCCATTCCGGGAAACCGGGATGGGGTTTTTCATGACCCTGTGGCAAGTCGCTTTCTTGGTATCGAGCGGCCGTATGCGGGGGCAGATGATTTCGCCTTCATGCAAGGCTGGCGTCTTCGAACTGGAAGCAGCGACGTGAAGAAGACAATTCCGACCCTGATCGGCTTTTCGGCCATCCTGACCTGGTCATTCCTGGCATTGCTTTCGACTGCCGCCGGCCCGATTCCGCCTTTTCAGCTGGCGGCCATGACCTTCCTGCTCGGAGCACTCGTCGGCGCGAGCAGCTGGATTTTTCGCCCGGCCGCGATCCGGACGCTGCGACAGCCATGGCCGGTCTGGGCGATCGGAACCGCGGGACTGTGCATCTACCACTGCGCCTACTTCTTCGCGATCCAGTCGGCGCCGCCGGTCGAGGTCAGTCTGATCGCCTATCTCTGGCCGCTGCTGATCGTCGTCTTCGCCGCTTTCCTGCCCGGTGAAAGGCTGAAGGTTCATCACGTCGTTGGCGTCGCTCTCGGGCTTGCCGGCGCCATCGTTGTGATCAGCAAGGGCGGCAACGTCGGCCTCGCCAACGGAGTGATGAAGGGGCATGTCATTGCCCTGTTCTGCGCCTTCATCTGGGCCGGCTATTCCGTGCTGTCGCGCCGCTTCGGCCAGGTGCCGACCGATGTCGTGGCCGGTTATTGCTTTATCACCGCGATCGTCGCCTTCGCGCTGCACCTGGCGCTCGAGACCACGGTCTGGCCGCAGACGCCGACCCAGTGGACGGCTATCGTCATCCTAGGCACGATACCGCTCGGCGCCGGCTTCTACGCCTGGGACCATGGCTGCAAGCACGGGGACATCATGATCCTTGGCGCCCTGTCCTACGCCGCACCACTGTTTTCGGTGATTGTGCTGCTGCTGGCAGCGTTTGGTGTGTTCCACTGGTCGGTGGCGCTCGCTTGTGTGCTGATCACCATCGGCGCGGTGATCGCCGCCAAGGATCTGCTGTTCAAGCCCCGGCTGGCTGCGTCTTCGACCGCGGTCCCCGAGCCGGCGCAAGGCGCCTGACCTATTGGCGGTGCAGGAGGCGTTCCAGCTCTTCCGGATCCGCCACGGCAGGAAGGCAAACCTGCCCGGTGCAGAGCCAGGCACCGGAGCGGTTGGTCGGTGGCAGGATTCCGCCGGGCAACAAGGGTCGATTCGCTACCGTATCGATCGGCACGACAATGTCGACGCGACGCGGGTCCGGGATTCGATTCGCAACCGGAACGAGCTGTGGATCGTTTAGCGCATCAACGATGACGAGCTTCAGCGGCTCGATTGCCAGTGCGCAGGCGTTGACGATGCCGGCCTGGCCATAGGCCTGGTGCGCAGCACGTCCGGCGGCATGCTCGGCGACTTGCCAGGCTCTTTCCTGCAGCTCGAGATCGCCGGTGACAGAGGCGAGGCGGACCAGTGCCTCGATGATCTGGCCGGTGGCGGAGGGAATGGCTTCGTCGACATCGCCCCTGATGCGGATCGGAACGTCGGCGCTGTCCGAAGCGGTCAAATAGTAGCCTGTCTTCTCGGCGTCGGCGTGCCAATGGTCGAGCTGCCCGATGAACTGGCCGGCTTTGCCGACATAGCTCCAATCCCCAGTGGCTTCGAACAGCGAGATCGCTGCATTGGCCATGGCGGCGTAGTCGCTGGACAAAGCAGGGAACAATGTCCTGGCGCCGAGCATCGAATGCGGCAAGCGGCCGTCGCGGCGGGCGGAGCTGATATGGGCAAAGGCTTTTGCCGCGGCGTCGATCCAGTCCGGCCGCGCCAGCGACCGGCCGGCCTCGGCGAGCGCTGCTATCATCTGGCCGTTCCAGTCGGTGAGGGCCTTTGCGTCCAGGCCCGGCCTGACCCGCTCTTCCCGCACAGTAAGAAGCCTCGCCTTCAGCGGGCTGAGCTGTTCGCGGTCGATCACACCTTGCGATTGCTGGGACCTTGTTTGGTGGACAACCGGCTTGCCTTCCCAGCCATGCGGGCTGGAGAGCGTGAAGTGTTTGAGAAACAACGCGGAATCGTCGCCGAGGGCGGCTTCGATCTCGTCCCGGCTCCAGGTGTAGAACAGCCCTTCCTCGCCGTCGCTGTCGGCGTCGAGGCTGGCGGCAAAGGCGCCGCCGTCGACGCGCATTTCGCGCAGCAGCCAGTCGACAGTCTCTTCGATTCGCACCCGGAACAGTTCATTACCGCTCGCCGCATGGGCCCAATTGCAGAACCGGATGAGCTGCGCGTTGTCGTAGAGCATTTTTTCGAAATGCGGCACCAGCCACTCTGCATCGGTCGAGTAGCGGCTGAGCCCGCCGCCGATATGATCGTAGATGCCGCCGCTCACCATCTGTTCGAGGCTGAGCAGGACGTCGTCGCGATGGCTGGCATTAGCGTCGCGCAGCCAGGACAGCCAGAGTGTGAGCATGAACGGCGCATTGGGGAATTTCGGCGCGCCGCGCAGGCCGCCGAGATCGCGGTCGACCATGCCGTCGATGCCCTTGGCAAGTTCCGCCAACGTGTCGCGATCCAGCCCTGTTTTCGCATGCGAAGCGGCGAGGCGCGCCTCGACATGGGTCGTCATGCCGTCGGCGCTCTGGTTCAGGCTCGCTCTCTTCTCGCGCCAGGCCTTGTCCACCGCCTCCATCACCTGGATGAAACCGGGGCGGCCATAGCGCGGCTCGCGCGGAAAATAAGTGCCGCCCCAGAACGGCTTGCCGTCCGGCGTCAGGAACATGGTGAGCGGCCAGCCGCCCTGCTCGCCCATCGCGGAGAGCGCTGCCATGTAGATCTGGTCGATGTCGGGGCGCTCTTCGCGGTCGACCTTGATATTGACGAACAGACGGTTCATGACGGCGGCGACGTCAGCGTTCTCGAAGCTTTCGTGCGCCATGACATGGCACCAATGGCAGGCGGCATAGCCGACCGAAAGCAGGATCGGCCTGTCCAGCGCCTTTGCCTCCTCAAGCGAAGCCGGCGACCAGGCCCGCCAATGCACCGGATTGCCGCTGTGCTGCTGCAGATAGGGGCTGGCCTCCTGGGCAAGCAGGTTTTGCGCGGGTAGCGTCACGATGGGCAAACTCGGTTAGGAATTGTCGTATGGGCGCGAAGCTAGGGTGGTTCGGTGGAGCGGGCAAATGATTTCAGGCGATTCGATCGTTGCACTGTCGAGCGGCCGGCTTCCGGCCGGCGTCGCCGTCATCCGCATTTCCGGCCCACAGACTCGATTCGTAGTCGAAACGATCGCCGGTAGTACGGTTAAGGACCGCGCTGCGATTCTGCGCAGGTTCAGGGCGCCCGATGGAACGGTGCTCGACAATGGCCTGGTTGTCTTCTTTCCCGGTCCGGCCAGTTTTACGGGCGAGGATGTGGCGGAATTCCACGTTCATGGCGGACGTGCCGTGGTGACCAGGATGCTGGAGACGATCACCGGTTTTGACGGCGTCAGGCATGCGGAACCGGGCGAATTCACCCGCCGCGCCTTTCTCAATGGCAAGGTCGATCTGGTCGAGACCGAGGCGCTGGCGGATCTCGTCAATGCCGAAACCGAGGCGCAGCGGCGTTTTGCGGTCCAAAATGCCGAAGGCGTCCAGAGCGAAGTCTATCTCGGTTGGCGCCGCAGGCTGCTCCATGCACGCGCGATGATCGAGGCCGAGATCGATTTCGCCGATGAAGACGATGTCCCTGGTTCCGTTTCGGATACGGTCTGGTCGGACGTTCAATCAATGATCGGCGAGATCGATCGGCACATCGCCGGATTTCGCACTGCCGAGATCATTCGCGACGGCTTCGAAGTTGTCATCCTCGGTGCGCCCAATGCCGGTAAGTCGAGTCTGTTCAACGCTCTGGCGCGGCGGGATGCTGCTATAGTAACGGATGAGCCCGGCACGACGCGGGACCTGCTTGAAGTGACACTTGATCTTCAGGGGCTGCGCGTCAGGCTTACGGATACGGCCGGCCTGCGCGATGCGCCTGGCAAGGTCGAGGCGATCGGCATCGAGAAGGCGAAGGCCAAGGCGCATGGCGCTGATCTCTTGCTGCTGCTTAGGGATGTTGCAGACCCCAAGGACATTGGCCCGCTGCCCACTGGGACGCCAGCCTTGCGCGTCGGTACCAAGCTTGATCTGCTGGAAAGTGGCTCGGCCGGTGATTATGACATTGGTATTTCGGTTAGAGACGGTACCGGCGTGGAGGCACTGCTGGCGGAAATCGGCCGGCGGGCGACGGAGGCGACCGGTAGCGTCGGCGATGTTCTGCCGTCACGCCTGCGCCACGTCGAATTGCTTGGCGCAGCGAATAGCCACCTGCTTCGTGCCATTGACGATAGGACTGCCGGGCAGGAATTGCGCGCCGAGGAGTTGCGGCTCGCTGCCGACCGCTTGGGCCGGATCGTCGGCGCCATTGACGCCGAGGACATGCTGGACGTGATTTTTTCGCAGTTCTGCATCGGGAAATGACTCACGTGAAACAGTGCGACGCCTATCGCTTCGTCATCCACGGGCGGAGCAAGGAGCGCAGCGACGCAGCGCAGACCCGAGGATCCATGCCGCGACTTCGGAGCGTTGCCGCGGTGCGGAATTCTGCTCCGCTACACTCAGAGGTTAAGTTCGCGGCATGGATCCTAGGGTCTCCGCGACGGAGCTTCGCCCTAGGATGACGAAACGTTGAAGTTTTCGCTCCAGTCTGGCGTGACTCACGTGAAACATCGGTGGCCCTGATGACTGACGTGAAACACGCTCGATGGCAAGTGCAACGCTGTTTCACGTGAAACGATCTGCGGAGTTTTCTTGACAGCACTGCTTGGCAGGGACATGTGTCCCCCATCATTGAGTCTGGGAAGTTTGTGATGACCAATCACTATGATGTGGTTGTGGTGGGCGGCGGCCACGCGGGTTGCGAGGCGGCCAGCGCTGCCGCGCGCGCCGGTGCGAGGACTGCACTCGTGACGCTCCGCTTTGATACAATCGGCGTCATGTCGTGTAATCCGGCGATCGGCGGGCTCGGCAAGGGTCATCTGGTGCGCGAGATCGATGCCATGGACGGGCTGATGGGCCGGGTGGCGGATGCCGCCGGCATTCAGTTCCGGCTGCTCAATCGCCGCAAGGGCCCAGCGGTGCGCGGCCCCCGCACGCAGGCCGACAGGAAGCTCTATCGCCTTGCCATGCAAGAAGCGATTCGGCAGCAGAACGATCTCGACGTGGTTGAAGGCGAGGTTTTGGACTTCGAGATCGCCAATGGACGGATCGCGGCTGTTCTGCTGGCCGACGGCAGGCGGCTTGCCTGTGGCGCCGTCGTTCTGACCACCGGGACCTTCCTGCGCGGGCTTATTCATATCGGCGAGAAGAAGCTTGTCGCCGGCCGCATGAACGAGCAGGCCAGTCTTGGGCTCTCGGCGACGATGGACCGTGCGGGCTTCAAGCTCGGCCGGCTGAAGACCGGCACGCCGCCTCGGCTCGATGGCCGTACCATCGATTGGGCGTCGCTGGAAAAGCAGGCCGCGGATGAGGATCCGGTGCCGTTCTCTCTGATGACCAACCGTATCGAGACGCCGCAGATCGATTGCGGCATCACGCGCACGACCGCGGCCACGCACGAGCTGATCCGCGCCAATCTCGGCCGCTCGGCCATGTATTCCGGCTCGATCGAAGGCGTCGGGCCACGCTATTGCCCGTCGATCGAGGACAAGATCGTCAAGTTCGGCGACAGGGACGGACACCAGATCTTTCTCGAGCCGGAAGGGCTCGACGACGACACCGTCTATCCCAATGGCATTTCGACCTCACTGCCTGAGGATGTGCAGCACGAAATCCTGAAAACCATCCCCGGGCTTGAGCGCGCAATCATGCTGCAGCCCGGCTATGCCATTGAATATGATCATGTCGATCCGCGCGAATTGCATCAGACACTGGAGACGAAGCGGGTTGGCGGCCTCTTCCTCGCCGGGCAGATCAATGGCACGACCGGCTACGAAGAAGCGGCCGGGCAAGGCCTGCTCGCCGGCCTCAATGCGGCGCGCCGGGCGTCGGACGATGAGCAGATCGTGCTCAGCCGCACCGAAGCCTATATCGGTGTGATGGTCGACGATCTGACCAGCCGCGGCATCAGCGAACCCTACCGGATGTTCACCTCGCGAGCCGAGTTCCGGCTGTCGCTGCGTGCCGACAATGCCGATGAACGGCTGACGCCGTTGGCGTCCAGGCTGGGAATTGCCTCAACGCAGCGGATGCGGCGCTACGAGACTGTCATGCAGTGCCTCGATGCAGCACGTCAGCTGGCGAAGTCGCTCACCTGGACGCCCAATGAGGCGGCGCGTCACGGGCTGGAGATCAACCGGGATGGCGTGCGCCGGTCCGGGTATGAATTGCTGTCCTATCCCGACGTCGATGTGGCCTGGCTGGCTCGTGTCGATTCGCGCTTTGCGGCAATCGACGGCAAGACGGCGGAACGTCTCGAAACGGAAGCGAAATATTCTGTCTATCTCGATCGCCAGAAGACGGATGTGGCTCAGATCCGGCACGAAGAGAGCCGCTTGATCCCCGAGACGGTCGATTTCGCCGGCGTGCCTGGGCTGTCCAACGAATTGAAGCAGAAGATGCAGGCGCGGCGGCCGCGTTCGATCGCCGATGCCCAGCGCATGGAAGGCATGACGCCGGCGGCGCTGGCGATCATTGTCGCGCACGTCCGCCATGCGGAGAGCGCCCAGCGCCCACAAAGGGTTGTTGCGTGAGTTCTATGTCCTGGAAGAGCCTGCAGGACGCGGCAGGCCCGGTTTCACGTGAAACATTCGATCGGCTGGTGACGTTCGAGCAGATGTTCCAGAAATGGAATCGCAGCATCAATCTCGTGGCGCAATCGACGTCGGGCGATGTCTGGCAGCGCCATATATTGGACAGCGCGCAGCTCGGGCGTATTGAGCCGGCCGCCACGCGCTGGGTAGATCTCGGCTCGGGCGGCGGATTTCCGGGCCTTGTCATGGCTTTCCTGCTTGCCGAGCGCGACGGCGCCAGCATCGATCTGGTTGAAAGCAATCGGAAAAAAGCGTCCTTCCTGCAGACCGTGGTCGGGCAATTCAGCCTGCCGGCGCGGGTCGTGGCGCGCCGCATCGATGACAGCCATGCGCTTGTTTCGACACCGCAAATCGTCACGGCGCGGGCGCTGGCCTCGCTTTCGACGTTGCTGGACCTGTCGGCGCCCTGGCTGACGTCAGGCGCGCGCGGCCTGTTCCACAAAGGCCGGGATTATCGCGCCGAAGTGCAAGAAAGCGTTCACCGATGGTCTTTCGATCTGGTAGAACATCCAAGTGTGACCGACCCTCATGGGGTCATCCTTGAATTGTCGAACCTGCGACCTGTCTGACCCACGACTTTCAGACCATTTGGCGACCAAAAATGAACTTCTGGCATAGACCCATGATGAAGAATGGCCCCCGAATCATCACCGTAGCAAACCAGAAGGGCGGCGTCGGCAAGACCACCACCGCCATCAATCTGGCGACCGCGCTGGCCGCGATCGGCGAAAAGGTGCTGATCGTCGATCTCGATCCACAAGGCAATGCCAGCACCGGCCTTGGCATCGACCGCAAGGACCGCACGGTCTCGTCCTATGACGTGCTGACCGGCGAGCTCGAACTGGAAGCAGCGGCCATTCCGACGGCGGTGCCTGGCCTGTCGATCGTGCCGTCGACGCTCGATCTGCTCGGCATCGAAATGGAGATCGCGTCCGCACCCGACCGCGTGCTCAAGCTGCGCAATGCGCTTCGCGCCGCGACCGAGCGCGGCGCACCGTTCGGTTATGTGCTGATCGATTGCCCGCCTTCGCTTAACCTTTTGACCTTGAATTCCATGGCGGCAGCCGATTCTGTGCTTGTGCCGCTGCAGTGCGAGTTCTTCGCGCTGGAAGGTCTTAGCCAGTTGCTGGAAACGGTCGAGCAGGTGCGTCGCTCGATCAATCCGGATCTCACCATCCAGGGCATCGTGCTGACCATGTATGACGGCCGCAACAATCTCGCCAACCAGGTGGTGCAGGATGTGCGGGCGCATATGGGCGACAAGGTCTACGAGACCGTCATTCCGCGCAATGTGCGGGTGTCCGAGGCGCCTTCGTACGGCAAGCCGGCGATCCTCTACGACCTGAAATGCTCGGGCAGCCAGGCCTATTTGCAGTTGGCGTCGGAAGTGATCCGTCGCGAGCGCAAGTTACGTGCCGCTTGATAAGGTCGGATGCATAGTCAAGAGCCGATTCGATACCGAAACGATTTGGAATAGCCAACTGGAATAAAAATGAGCGAAGACCTTTCGAGAAAGAGACTGGGCCGTGGGCTGGCAGCGCTGATCGGCGAGATCGATCGTCCGGCAGCACCCGAAAAGCCGGGTATGAGTGCCGACGGCAAGGTGCCGATCGAGTTTCTGACGCCAAATCCGAAAAATCCGCGCCGTCATTTCGGCGACGCCGAGTTGACCGATCTCGCCCAGTCAATCCGCGAGCACGGCGTCGTCCAGCCGGTGGTGGCGCGGCCGTCGCCGACACAGGCCGGCCGCTACGAGATCATCGCCGGCGAGCGGCGCTGGCGCGCGGCGCAGCGCGCCGGGCTGTCCGAGATCCCGGTCATCATCCGCGAGGTCAACGACCGCACCGCGCTGGAACTGGCGATCATCGAGAACGTCCAGCGCACCGACCTCAATGCGGTCGAGGAAGCGCTTGGTTATCAGCAGCTGATCGACGATCACGGCTATACCCAGGCCGATCTCGGCCAGGTGATCGGCAAGAGCCGCAGCCATGTCGCCAACACATTGCGGCTCCTGAAGCTGCCGGATGTGATCCGCGACATGCTGGTCGACGGCGCCCTGTCGGCGGGCCATGCTCGTACGCTGGTGACGGCGGACGATCCGGCCGGCCTTGCCAAGCGCATCGTCGAAGAAGGACTTTCCGTGCGCCAGGCCGAATCCCTGGCGCAGATGCCGGCCGGCAGCAGCAGCGCCAGGGAAGCCAAGCCCGCGCCAGGTCCGGAGCAAAAGGACGCCGACACGCTGGCGCTGGAAAAGCTGTTGACCGACACGATCGGCATGATTGTGTCGGTGGACCACAAGGGCAAAGGCGGCACTTTGCGCGTGTCCTATCGGTCGCTGGAGCAGCTTGATGAGCTGTGCCGCAGGCTGAAGCAGGAGCGGTAGTTAGCCGGCGAATTATCTTCAAGCTGGAGATTGATTTGGCGTATATGGAAAGGGGCTGGCCGTAGGTCCGGCCCTTCCTTTTTTGGCGATTGGCGAAAATCGGCGAAGCCGCGCATCTCCCCTCGAGGGGGGAGATCAGGCGCGCCGCCCCAGCCTCGCGCTCTCAACCGCGATCCCGAGCAGCGCCTGTCGCCAGCCCTGGCGCTCGCGGCTTGACAGTGCCAGGCAACGGCGTAATCTATATTAGATATGGCTTAAAGTATGCGCCCTAGCGTGCCGGTCAGTCGAGGCGAGGGCTATTTGCCGTTCCTGCAATAGTCGTGAAATGGCACCGCCTCGCCAAAGCGATATGTCGACGCGCCTGACGCAAGTGGGAGGTGCAAATGGCAGTCCGTTGGCAATTGTCCGGAAGTTACTTCGAAAATTGTAGCTGCGATGTCGTATGTCCTTGCCTGCTATCCACCAACGCGCAGCTGACATCGAAGCCGACGAGAGGTGTTTGCGACGTCGGTTTGGTCTTTCATATCGATACGGGCAACTACGGCGACGTTCGATTGGATGGGCTCAGTGTCGCGATGGTTGCTCACACGCCAGGTCCGATGGCAAACGGCAATTGGACGGCCGCCGCCTATATCGACGAACGGGCCGATGACAGGCAGACAGAGGCGCTAGGTGCCATCTTCACCGGCGCCGCGGGCGGCCCTATGGCGGTGCTGGCACCCATGATTGGCACGAACCTTGGTGCCAAGAAGGTGCCGATAAGCTACCGGATAGACGGCAAGAAGCGGTCGGCGGAGATTGCGGGCGTCATGCAGATGGCGGTTGAGCCGCTGCCGACAATGCGCGAGGACGGGCAGATGTGGGCGGCCACCGGCCATCCTGTCAATCCCGATTGGCTCGCCCTGGCGATGGGGGCGGAAGGCAGTACATTCAGCGACCATGGCATGAGCTGGGACAATTCCCGCCGAAACGGACATTACGCCCCGATCAATTGGTCCGGCCAGCAGTAGCCGTTGGCCGCATGGTACGGACGACCTCGTCCATGGCGCCGACGTTGCAGCGATACATCATTCTCGCGCTGCTGATCGCTATCGCTGCGGCGGCGTGGACCCTGCTTGTCTGGCAGCAGATGGGCATGGACGCGGACATGCGCACGGCAATGTACGCACTCACCATGGGTATGAAGGCGCCGCTGTTTCTTGCCGTCTGGATGATCATGATGATTGCCATGATGTTTCCGACGGCCGCGCCCATGATCCTGACGTTCCACCAGGTCCAGGCCGGCAAACAGGGCCGGGGCGAGACCTTTGTCTCGAGCTGGGTGTTCGTGGCCGGGTACATGCTGGTTTGGGGCGTGATGGGCGTCATCGCCTTTGCAGGTGCGGCGGGTGCGGAGATGTTCGCCGGGCATGTGGGACTGTCCACGGCGACGGCCGCGCGTATCGGCGGCGCGCTGCTGATGATTGGGGGCGCCTATCAACTCTCCCCACTGAAAGATCTGTGTCTGGCCAAATGCCGCACGCCGATTGGCTTCATCCTGACCTCTTGGCGCGATGGTTATTGGGGTGCGGTTCGCATGGGCCTGGAGCATGGACTTTTTTGCCTGGGCTGCTGCTGGCTTTTGTTTCTCGCCCTCTTTCCTCTCGGGATCATGAACGTCGCCGCAATGGCCGTGGTCACCTTGCTGATCTTCGCGGAAAAGACCCTCCCGTCAGGAGGTGGGATCGCAAAGGTGTCGGGTGTCGCCCTGCTTCTTTATGGCGCGGCGGTGCTGGTCTTTCCACAGGCGCTGCCAACCTTCCAGCCGGCGGGCGCCATGATAATGAATTGACCGATGGAGGCAGAGCTCGGCGCCGAAAGAGGAGGATCGCTCTCCTACCGCTGCGCCAGTCGGCTGCTCTCGACCGCAATTCCAAGCAGCGCCTGCCGTGCCAGCGCCACGGAAAGATCCGGCCGCCGCCTCGTCTGCAGCACCGCCGTCTGCAGCCGGGTCAGCGCGCGGCTGAGCGCGTCGGTGCTCCAGCGCTCCAGCGCTTTCTCGACCAGCTTGCGGCGCGAGAAAAACACCGGCGGGCGCGCGGCGGCGACGACCGAGGCGGCATTGCGATTGCCGGAGTCCATCTGGCCGCGCATGGCCTGGATTTGCTGCAACTGCCGCATCGCCGAGGACAGCACCAGGAAGGGCTGGCCGCCGGACTGGCAATGGCGGGTGAAGGCGGTGTCGAAGTCGCCGATCTTGCCTTCGAGAAGCGCATCGACCGCGTCATCGAAAGAGGTGCCGGAGACGTCGCCCGACATCGCCTTGACCTCCTCCAATCCGATCTCGTTCTGGCCATGGGCATAGAGCACGAGCTTCTCGATTTCGCCGCGCGAGGCCAGCCGGTCGCCGCCGAGATTGCGGCGCAGCGCCTGTCTCGCCTCCATCGTCATCGACATGCCGGCCTTGCGCAGTTCATCGTCGATGACGGCGTCGATGTCGCGGGCTTCATCGGCATAGCATGGAAGCGCCATGGCATTGTCGGCCGCCTCGACGATGGCGCGCAGCCCGACGCCCTTCTTGAGATCCCCGGCCTCGATGAGAATGATCGCGTCTCGCGCGGGCTCCGCGGTCAGCGCCTTGACGTCGTCGGCCAGCGCCTTCTGGCCGCTGGCATTGCGCACCCACAGCAGGCGCCGGTCGGAAAACATCGGCACGGTGAGGGCTTCGTCGAGCAGGCGGCCCTCGTCGCGGTCGACCTCCGATCCCTCCAGCCTGACCACCGAGAACGGATCGTCCAGCGGCAGGCCGGTCTTTTCGGCAAAGGCCTTCGCGCGCTCGGAAACGAGGCCGCGATCGGGGCCGTAAAGCAGGACGATCGAGACGCGCTGGTCCGGCCGCGCCAGCCACCCATCGACCTCGTAAGCTTTCTTCTGTGCCATGGCGGGTTGGTTAGCATGATGTGGGCGTGGGATGAAATGGTGGAGTGCGTCATCTCCCCCCTCGAGGGGGAGATGGCCGGCAGGCCAGAGGGGGTCGGTTCGACTGGATGCGACCTCGTTGCGACCGATGGAGGCTGGCGCTCCATGCGCGGCGACCCCCTCTGTCGCCTTCGGCGACATCTCCCCCTCGAGGGGGGAGATGTCGCACTCCGCCGCGCTGCAAGGTGAGCATCCACCCAGCAACTTACCTTATCTGGCAGCAAACCCAGCCCAACCTTCTCCCAAATTGCGCGCGACCGCCCAACATCGACAAGAAATTTCGCGGACATATCTTCATCTTGGTGCTGGGGAGGCTCGATCGGCCGACGCGGCCGGGATCGACGACCGGAGGCTTGCCCCGACGAATTCGCACTGGTCTGGCCGCGCAGATATGCAAATATCGGCTCCAGGCAACATTGGAGGACAAAGGTCATGGCCGATGCTGGGATGTTGCGTTTTCACGTTCCGGAGCCGGAAGTGCGGCCGGGCGGGACGCCTGACTTTTCCAATGTGCCGATCCCCAAGGCCGGCTCGGTGCCGCGTCCGGACATCGATGTCGATCCGCGCACCATCCGCGATCATGCCTTCTCGATCATCCGGGTGCTGAACCGCACTGGCGAGGCTGTCGGCCCCTGGGCCGGACTGCTGTCCAGCGACGAGCTGTTGGCCGGCCTGCGCCACATGATGACGCTGCGAACCTTCGATGCCCGCATGCAGATGGCGCAGCGCCAGGGCAAGACCTCGTTCTACATGCAGCATCTGGGCGAAGAGGCGGTGGCTTGCGCCTTCCGCAAGGCGCTCGAACCCGGCGACATGAACTTTCCGACCTATCGGCAGGCGGGGCTGCTCATCGCCGACGGCTACCCGATGGTCACGATGATGAACCAGATCTATTCCAACGAGGCCGATCCGCTGAAGGGCCGGCAATTGCCGGTCATGTATTCGTCGAAGGAGCACGGGTTCTTCTCGATCTCCGGCAATCTGGCAACGCAGTACATCCAGGCGGTCGGCTGGGCGATGGCCTCGGCAATCAGCAATGATTCGAAGATTGCCGCGGCCTGGATCGGCGACGGCTCGACGGCCGAATCCGACTTCCATTCGGCGCTGGTGTTCGCCTCTACCTACAAGGCGCCGGTGGTGCTCAACGTCGTCAACAACCAGTGGGCGATCTCGACCTTCCAGGGCATCGCGCGCGGCGGCTCGGGCACGTTCGCTGCCCGCGGCCTCGGTTTCGGCATCCCGTCGCTGCGCGTCGACGGCAACGACTATCTCGCCGTCCACGCCGTGGCCAAATGGGCGGCGGAGCGGGCGCGCAGCAATCTCGGGCCGACGCTTGTCGAATATGTCACCTACCGCGCCGGCGCGCATTCGAGCTCGGACGACCCCTCCGCCTACCGGCCAAAGACCGAATCCGACGCCTGGCCGCTCGGCGACCCGATCGTGCGGCTGAAGAACCATCTCATTCAGCTCGGCGTCTGGTCGGACGAACGGCACGCGCAGGCCGAGGCGGAAATCCTCGACACGGTGATCGCGGCGCAGAAGGAAGCCGAAAGCCACGGCACGCTGCACGCCGGCGGCAAGCCGTCGACGCGCGACATGTTCGAAGGGCTCTATGCCGAGATGCCGCCGCACCTGCGGCGCCAGCGCCAGCAGGCGGGAGTCTGAGCCATGCCGAGACGGACCATGATCGAGGCGATCCGCGACGCCATGGATGTGTCGATGGGGCGCGACAGCAAAGTCGTCGTCTTCGGGGAGGACGTCGGCTTCTTCGGCGGCGTCTTCCGCTGTACGCAGGGCCTGCAGGCCAAATACGGCAAGAGCCGCTGCTTCGATGCGCCGATCAACGAATCCGGCATTGTCGGCTCGGCCATCGGCATGGCCGCCTATGGTTTGAAGCCATGCGTGGAAATTCAGTTTGCCGACTACATGTTTCCGGCCTACGACCAGCTGACCCAGGAAGCGGCACGGCTGCGCTACCGCTCGAACGGCGACTTCACCTGCCCGATCGTGGTGCGCATGCCGACCGGCGGCGGTATCTTCGGCGGCCAGACGCACAGCCAGAGCCCGGAAGCTTTGTTCACCCATGTGTCGGGGCTGAAGACGGTGGTGCCGTCCAACCCGCATGACGCCAAGGGGCTGCTCATTGCAGCGATCGAGGATCCCGATCCGGTGATCTTTTTGGAGCCGAAGCGGCTCTACAACGGTCCCTTCGACGGCCATCACGACCGGCCGGTGACGCCATGGTCGAAACATGAGCTGGGCGAGGTCGCCGACGGCCACTACACCGTGCCGCTCGGCAAGGCGGCGATCCGCCGGGCCGGCTCCGCCCTCACCGTGCTCGCCTACGGCACCATGGTCTATGTCGCGCAGGCCGCCGTCGAGGAGACCGGCATCGATGCCGAGATCATCGATCTCAGGACCCTGCTGCCGCTCGACCTCGATACGATCGTCGCCTCGGTCAGGAAGACCGGGCGCTGCGTCATCGTACACGAGGCGACGCTGACGTCGGGCTTCGGCGCGGAGCTGTCGGCGCTGGTGCAGGAAAACTGCTTCTACCATCTGGAGGCGCCGGTGGCACGGGTCGCCGGCTGGGACACGCCCTATCCGCATGCGCAGGAGTGGGACTATTTCCCCGGTCCCGTCCGGGTCGGCCGCGCTCTCATCGAAACCATGGAGGCCTGAGATGGGCGAGCACATCATCAAGTTGCCCGATGTCGGCGAAGGTGTCGCCGAGGCCGAACTGGTCGAGTGGCACGTCAAGATCGGCGACATCGTGCGCGAGGACACGGTGCTCGCCGCCGTCATGACCGACAAGGCGACGGTCGAAATCCCGTCTCCGGTCGACGGCGAAATCCTGTGGCTGGGCGCCGAGATCGGCGACACGGTGGCGATCGGTTCGCCCATCGTGCGGCTGAAGGTGGCGGGCGAGGGCAATGCCAAGCCGCAGGGTGGCGAAGTGGAAGCGGTGGCCGCCGAGCCGCCGGCAAAGCTTCCGACCCCGAAACCCGAGGCTGCTGGGCCGACCGCAAAGACCTCACCAAAGGCCAGCGTGGCGGAGGTGAAACCCGCCCCGGTCATTTCGAAAGGTTCCGGTCAGACCTCCGTCTCCGGCGCACCCCGCCCCGAAGGCGAAAAACCGCTGGCCTCGCCGGCTGTTCGCCTGCGGGCAAAAGAGGCCGGCATAGATCTCAGGCAGGTTGCGGGATCTGGCCCGGCCGGTCGCATCGGTCATGAGGACATCGAGGCGTTCCTGGCCCGCGGACCGCAGGTCGCCAAGGCATCGGGTCTCGCCCGCAACGATGCGATACAGGACATCAAGGTGGTGGGCTTGAGGCGCAAGATCGCGGAGAAGATGTCGCTGTCCAAGTCGCGCATCCCGCACATCACCTATGTCGAGGAGATCGACGTCACCGCGCTCGAGGATCTGCGCGCCGCGCTCAACAAGGAGAAGCGCCCAGGCATGGAGCGGCCGAAGCTGACGCTGCTGCCGTTCCTGATGCGGGCGATGGTCAAGGCGATTTCAGACCAGCCCAATCTCAATTCGCTGTTCGACGACGAGGCCGGCATCATCCACCAGCATGGCGGCATCCATATCGGCATCGCCGCGCAGACGCCGTCGGGGCTGGTGGTGCCGGTGGTCAAGCATGCCGAGGCGCGCGACATCTGGGATTGCGGCGCCGAAATCGTAAGGCTGGCCGAGGCGGCCAAGTCCGGCACCGCGACACGCGACGAGCTGTCCGGCTCGACCATCACCATCACCTCGCTCGGCGCCATGGGCGGCGTGGCGACGACGCCGGTCATCAACCATCCGGAAGTGGCGATCATCGGCGTCAACAAGATGATGGTGCGGCCGGTGTGGGACGGCACCCAGTTCATCCCGCGCAAGATGATGAACCTGTCCTCCAGCTTCGACCATCGCGTCATCGACGGCTGGAACGCGGCGGTGTTCATCCAGCGCATAAAGGCGCTGCTGGAGACGCCGGCGCTGATTTTCGTGGATTGAGGGAAACGATCGAGATGCCGGCGGGATAGCGGGGGGCGCGAAGGATCGCTACAGAGCGCTCTCTTCGAGCTGGCGCGACAAAGAGTTAGGATGCCAAGATGAAGGAAATCTCCTGCAAGCTGCTCGTCATCGGTGCGGGTCCTGGTGGTTACGTCTGCGCCATCCGTGCCGGACAGCTCGGCGTCGATACGGTGATCGTGGAAGCTGGCAAACCGGGCGGCACCTGCCTCAATGTCGGCTGCATTCCGTCCAAGGCGCTGATCCATGCGGCCGGGGAGTTCGAGAAGGTGTCTGATATGGCCGGCGGCAACAGCCCGCTCGGCATTTCGGTCACCGCACCCACGCTCGACCTTGCCCGGACCGTCGCCTGGAAGGACGGCATTGTGAGCCGGCTCAACAGCGGCGTCGCCGGCCTGCTCAAGAAGGCGGGCGTCAAGACCGTGCATGGATGGGCAACGTTTCGCGACGGCAAGACCGTCGCGGTCGAGACCGAGACGGGAAGTCAGGTGATCCGGGCCGAAACCATCGTCATCGCCACCGGTTCCGCGCCGGTCGACCTTTCGTTCCTGCCGTTTGGCGGTCCGGTGATTTCCTCCACGGAGGCGCTGGCGCTAAGCGAAGTGCCGAAGAAGCTTGCGGTCGTCGGTGGCGGCTATATCGGACTGGAACTCGGTATGGCCTTTGCCAAAATGGGGGCCAAAGTCACCGTGGTCGAGGCTTTGCCGCGCGTGCTGGCGCAGTATGATGCCGAGCTGACCCGGCCGGTCGTCAAGCGGCTCACCGCACTCGGCATCGAGGTGATGCTGGGCGCCAAGGCCAAGGGACTGTCAACCAAGGGTGACGCGCTGCTGGTCGAGACCTCGGACGGCAAGAGCGCCAAGGTCGCCGCCGACAAGATCCTGGTGACGGTCGGGCGCAAGCCGGTGACCGAAGGCTGGGGGCTCGAGCAGATCGATCTCGACAGGACGGGCAAATTCATCCGCATCGACGAGCAGTGCCGCACCTCGATGCGCGGCATCTTCGCCATTGGCGACGTCACCGGCGAGCCGATGCTGGCGCATCGGGCGATGGCGCAAGGTGAGATGGTCGCCGAGATCGTTGCCGGCCACAAGCGCAGCTGGGACAAGCGCGCCATTCCCGCCGTTTGCTTCACCGATCCGGAACTCGTCACCGCTGGCCTGTCACCGGAAGAGGCCAAGGCGCTCGGCGGCGAGATCAAGATCGGCATGTTCCCGTTCGCCGCCAACGGCCGGGCGATGACGAAGCTCGGCGAGGACGGCTTTGTCCGCGTCATCGCGCGCGCGGACAACCATCTGGTGCTCGGCATCCAGGCGGTCGGGCAGGGCGTGTCGGAACTGGCGGCGGCCTTTGGACTGGCGCTCGAAATGAGCGCGAGGCTGGAGGACATTGCCGGCACCATCCATGCGCATCCGACACAAGGCGAAGGGTTCCAGGAAGCAGCGCTGAAAGCGCTGGGCCATGCGCTGCATATCTAGGATGGGAACGTCGGTCCACGCGGGCATTTCCGAGAACCGAATTCCACCTTTCAGCATCATGCTCTAGTCTCAGCCAATGAGCTCCGACCTGAAGAAATACGTGGCGATTCGCTACAACACCGCCACCGGCTTCATGCCGAGCCAATGGAAAGGAAAGGGCAGAGCCAATCTCGATCCTGTGTGGCTGGTCGAGCGGCTGGCGCTGTTTGACACCTATTGCGCGCCTTCGCTCGAGGGCCAGTCGCTGACGGACTTTACGGTCCTGGTTGCGTTCGACTCCGAGACACACGAGAATTACATCCGCACCGTCTGCGACTGTGCGATCGGGATTGACGTGAGGCCGGTCCTCGTCGGCGCCGGCCAAAACCACAATGTTGCCTTCAATGCGTTTGTCCAAAGCGACACGGACGCCGAATTTGTTTCGCTGACGCGGCTCGACAGCGATGATGCGCTGGCGCCGACCTTCATGGAGCGTGTCGACTTTTACGCACGCCGGGAAATCGCCAAGGGCGAGGTGGACCAGCAACCGCTCTATATCGCCTTTCCGCACGGCCAGAATTTCGATGCGGCAACCAACCGCTACACCCACCATGAATATCCGACGTCGGCCTTCGGCACTTTGGTCGAAAAGCGATCGCCAACCATGAACGGGGTCTATTGCGACGAGCACACCAGGATGGCGATGCGTTTCAACACGGTCGGGGCGGCCGCGAAGGAGGTTCAATGGTGCATCGTCATCCATGACAACAACGCAGCCAATGTCTTGCGCGGCAAGCCGGTCGCGGAGCCGGCTTTCACGGTGGGCCGCCCCGGTGCCGAGACAGAAACGCGCGCACCAGCCCGAAAAGCGCCTGCGCAAAAGCAGATGCCGCAGACCTCGGCCAAGGTCTCACGCAACGCCGGCAATTTAATTCGGTTTCTGCTCGGGCGGCCGATGGTCTTGCGGAAGTAAGTCGACGGCCAATCACCCCCTCAAGGGGGGAGATTACGCTCGGCCGCTTCAGCTCGCTAGCCGGCTCACCATTTCGTGCTGGGCGTATGCGCGGCCGAAACGGTTGGCGAGGAAGGTGTCGAGTGCGATGTCTTCCTGCCTGATGAAGCCGGTCGCCGGCAGGCTGCCGTCGGCCAGCATGTCGAGCACGGCGCAGATGCCGGAGGCCGTGGTGATCTGGATGGCGCTGCGCACCACCTGGCCAAACCGCTGGGAATAGACCTTGTTGGCGTAGGTCTCCTGCAGCAGGCGGCCATTCTTGCGGCCGGAGACGGTGACGAAGACGATGACCACATCCTGCAGCGTCGCCGGCAGGGCGCTTTCAAAAATGTCCTTCAGCACGTCGCGACGGTGGCGCAGGCCAAGGTCGTTGAGCAGCGCCTTCATGATCGCGGCGTGGCCGGGGTATCGGATGGTGCGGTAGTTGAGCGTGCGCACTCTGCCCTTCAGCGTCTCGGCCAGCGTGCCGAGCCCACCGGACGTGTTGAAGGCCTCGTAGGTGACACCGTCGAGCGAGAATTCCTCGCGCTCTTCCAGCGGCGGCACTTCGACGAGTTCGCCCTCGACGATCGCTTCGCAGGGTTCGCAATATTCGTTGATGACGCCGTCGGTGCTCCAGGTCAGATTGTAGTTCAGCGCGTTGGACGGGTATTGCGGCAGGGCGCCGACGCGCATGCGCACGCTCTCCAGCGTATCGAAGCGGCTGGCCAGATCATTGGCGACGATCGAGATGAAGCCCGGCGCCAAGCCGCATTGCGGAATGAAGGCGCTCTTGCCCGAACGTGCCAGTTCCTTGACCCGGCGGGTCGAGACGACGTCCTCGGTGAGGTCGAGATAGTGCACGCCTGCACTGGCCGCCGCTTCAGCGATGCGCGTGGTCAAATGGAAGGGGGCGGCGCTGAGCACCGCGAATTTTCCAGTGAGCGCGGCTTCCAGGGTGCCGGCGGCTTCGATGTCGAGCTCCAGCGTCGCGACCATGGCCGACAGTTCGGCGGCAGCAAGTTGCGCCGACGAGCGGTCGACGAGCGTGACCTGGTAATCTCCGGTGGCGGAGAGCATCTCGGCAATGGTCGAGCCGATCTTGCCGGCGCCGACAACAACAATTTTCTTCATGACCGATTCCCTCGCGCAAAAGCTTGTTCTTGTCGGCAGAATCGCAGCTTGCCCATCGAAAGGAAGCGTGGAATTGTTCGAAACGAAACATCCGATTGTGCAATCCGCCGATAGGAATCGTCGAAATGCTCACTGACGCCGAACAGGCCCTGCTTTCCCTGCTGCGCGAGAATGCGCGTGCCTCGACCGCCGAGCTCGCGCGGCGGCTTGGCGTTTCCCGCACGACGGTGCAGAGCCGCATCGAGCGGCTGGAACAGCGCGGCATCATCACCGGCTATGGTGTCAGGCTGGCGCCGGACTATGAACAGGGGCTGGTGCGGGCGCATGTGCTGCTCACCGTGACGCCCAAGCTCGCCGACAAGGTGGTGCGCGGCCTGCGCGCTCTGGCGCCGGTCAGGACGCTGCATTCGGTCAGCGGCAATTTCGACATGATCGTCATCGTCGACGCGCCGTCGATCCGCGACCTCGACATGCTGCTCGACCAGATCGGCGCCATGGACGGGGTCGAGCGGACCCTGTCGTCGATCATCCTGTCGACACGCATCGACCGCTAGGGCGGGGCTCGGTGAGGCTGCTGATCTCCCCCCTTGCGGGGGAAGGCCAGAGGGGGTTGGTTCGACCTCCTTGCGACAGATGGAGGTTAGCGCTTCACGCGAGGCGGCCCCCTCTGTCGCCTTTGGCGACATCTCCCCTCAAGCGGGGAGAAAACTCACCGCCACCGCTAGGCCGGGCCGGCAATCGTCGAGCGTAATCGAGGCGCCATGCAGATCGGCAATGGCCCTGACAAGGCTGAGGCCGAGGCCGCTGCCCGGAGTCGACCGGCTGTGGTCCAACCGGTAAAGCCGCTGGAACACTTTTTCCCGCTCGTCGGCCGGAATGCCGGGCCCGTTGTCGGCGACGCTGGCGACGACGCGTTCGCCCTGGCGCGTCACCGACAGTGTGATGGATGTGCCTGATGGACAATGGCGCAGCGCGTTCTCGACCAGATTGGCGAACATCTGCGTCAGCAGCTCGCGATCGCCGTGGATCCGGTCCGTCGTTTCCTGCAGTTGCGCCAACGACAGCGATTTTCCGTCGTCCTCGGCAACGTCGGCATAGATCTCGGCGATGGTCGTCAGCACCTCGCCCAGATCGACATCGGTGAACCGCGCCCGGCGGGCGCCGGCCTCGATCTGCGCGATGCGCAGCAGCGCATCGAAGGTCTCGTTGATCTGCAGACTCTCAGCACGTGCCTCCGCCAGTTCACCGGCGATCTTTTGGCCCGACAGGTTCTTTTCCGACGCGGTGTCGAGGATCATCTGCAGCCGGTTGAGCGGCGTCTTCAGATCGTGGGCAATGTTGGCGCTGACCTGTTTCATGCCTTCGACCAGCGCTGACAGGCGGTCGAGCGCGGCATTGACCTGATTGGAGACGATGTCGATATCGTCGCCCTTGCCGGTCAGCGGGATGCGGGTGTCCAGCCGTCCATGCGAGACATCCACCATGGTGGCGGCGATGCCGTCGAGACGGCGCTGGACGCGCGAGGCCAGCAGGGCGCCGCCGGCAACCGCCAGCCCGGTGATGATCAGCGTTCCCCAGCCGAAGCTCATCAGCACCACCTCTTCCAGCTCCTCCGTCTCGGAAAGGCTGAAGGCGACGGTCAAGGTGTTGCCGCCGAACGAGCCGGAATAGGCGCGGTATTCGGCCCCCGGCGGCACGCCCGGCATTTCGGCATCGAACATCGAGAAGCCGTCGGGAAGCCCAGCCGCGGTGAAATTGCCGGCCAGGCGATTGCCGGCCGCGTCGGTCAGCGAAAACAGCTGTTCCTTCTTGAGGCTTCGCATGGAGTGGCTGCCGACAGTCTCGACCAGCTCCTTGAGATCGTTGTCGGCATAGGTCGCGGCGACGACCGCGTAGGTTTCCTTGATGGTGTCGTCGAGGCGCTCGGCAAGGTCGGCGCTCATCATCTGGTAGACGATGGCGCCCGACAGGACGAAGGCCAGCACGAACAGGAAGGCGAAGGTCAAGGCAAGCCGGAACGGCGTGCTGCGCAGCAGGCGGGACCGCGTTCCTGTCATGGCGGCGCGTGCAGGCTGTAGCCGGTGTTGCGGACCGTGTGGATGAGCTGGGTTTCGAAGGGCTTGTCGATCTTGGCCCGCAGCCGGCTGATATGGGTCTCGACGACGCTGGTCCTGGGATCGAAATGAAAATCCCAGACGCGTTCCAGCAGCATGGTGCGGGTGATGACGCGGCCTTCGCCGCGCATCAGCACTTCCAGGAGGCTGAACTCCCGCGGCTGCAGGTCGATCGGCTGGCCCTGCCTGACAACGCGCCGCATGATCAGGTCCATCTCCAGGTCGGCAACCCGCAATACAGTCTTCTGCTCCAGTGCCGCCGGCCGCCGGCCTAGCGCGTTGATGCGGGCGAGAAGTTCGGAAAAGGCGAAGGGCTTGACCAGATAGTCGTCGCCGCCGGCCTCGAGCCCCTCGACGCGGTCGTCGATGCCGCCGACCGAAGTGAGAAAGATCACCGGCGTTCGCACGCCCGCGGCGCGGATCGCCTTGACCATCGACAGGCCGTCGAGGCCGGGGATCATGCGGTCGGCGACGATCACGTCATAGCTGCCGCTGGTTGCCGCGAAAAGCGCGTCATGTCCGTTGCGCAAGAGGTCACAGACATGGCCGGCCTCGGTCAGTCCCCTGACGATGTAGTCGGCCGTCCTGTGGTCGTCCTCGACAATAAGAAGTCGCATGAAAGGTCCGGTCCGTTGCCGAGATTGGCAGGCTACCACCGGCACGGGTCTGTTCCTAGGATGGTCGTGAGGGTGGCCAAGCCCCTATGGCGCCAGCCGGAAGTTCAGTCCGACTCCAGCAGGATCTCATCGGCATCGTCTGCTGTTTTCTTCAACGTCATGTAGAGGACGAGGGCAAAGATGCAGCCGAGGAAGATCAGGCTGGTGAAGGTGGTGCCGAAGCCGAGACCGCCATATTCGACCGGCTGCGACAGCAGGTCCCCGAAGGAGGCGCCGAGCGGGCGCGTCAGGATATAGGCGAGCCAGAAGGCCAGGATGCCGTCGAGATGCAGCAGCCAGTAGGCGAGCGCGATCAGCGCGATGACGCCGCCGAACAGCAGGCCTGACGTGAGGTAGCCCATGTCGAAGCTTTCGGCGACGAGATCGCCGGCGGCGGTGCCGAGCGAGAAGGTCAGCAGGATTGCCAGCCAGTAGAAGATCTCGCGCCTGGTGGTGAAGATGGTGTGGATCGACAGCGTTCTTTCGCTGGCGAACCAGACCGCGAATGTCGCGGCGAGCGCCACCGAGAAGGCAATCGTCGTCGTCTGCAGGCGCACGCCGAAAGTGTCGACGAGGTTGTCGGTGACCAGCGTGCCGACGACGCTGATCAGCACCACCGCCAGCCAGTAGGCCCACGGCACATAGCGTTTCTGCGCGAGCTGCAGGACAAGGGCTACGATCAGGATGCCGGTCATGATCATCGAGGTGACGGTCAGCCCAAGTCCGATTGTGTCGGCAAGATAATCCGCCGCGGTTTCGCCTGTGGTGACCGCCATCAGCTTGATCAGCCAGAAATCGAGGGTGACGTCCGGAACCCTGTTGTGGCTCGGTGCGGCGTGTTTTTGCCTGTTGGGCGAGGGCATGGCGGATATCCCGAGGTCTTCGATTACGGAGCAGCAGAAGCGAGCCGGCATCCGCACGGTAGGCAGCAGAGTTCACATCAGCCTGGCCGGCAGTATACAAATTCGTAAGAATGGGCGTTTGGCGCGCAAAAGGGCTTTACGAATGCCTCGCGATGCGCTGATGGGACGCGGATGCCTTGCATCTGCCATCAATATGGTGACCAGTGGCCCGAACCTGCTCAACGCCGCTTGTAGAAGCCCAAGGAAAACACGAATGACCTACGCTTCCCTCAAGCCGGTTTCACGGGCCTTCGACCAGCGCAAACGGCTGATCTTCGTGCGGGTCGCGGCGGTGCTGGCGGTGATGATGCTGTTTCTCGCGAAGCCGGCCCTGACCGAGGGCTCGGACGGGCACGAAACGCTCGAACTCCTCGGCCTGTGCCTGGTGCTCGCCTGTGTCGTCGGACGGCTCTGGAGCATCCTCTATGTCGGCGGCAAGAAGAACGAGGAACTGGTCTCGACGGGACCGTTCTCCACAACCCAGAACCCGCTCTATTTCTTTTCGACGGTCGGCGCGGTCGGCGTCGGATTGGTCTTTGGCTCGATGGTGGCTGCGCTGGCGCTGGGCCTCGCCAGCTTTTTCATCTTTCGCGTCACGGCCCGCAAGGAAGCCGCATTCCTGCTCGGCAAGTTCGGCGCGGCCTATCTTGCCTATACCAAGAACACGCCCCGGTTCTGGCCGAACCCCTTTCTGTACCACGACGATGACGAACTGAAGTTCTCGACGCGGGCGCTCAAGCGTACGTTTTTCGACGGGCTCTATTTCCTCGCCATCTTCCCGGCCATCGAACTGGTCGAGCATTTCAGGGCGACCGGCCTGCTGTTCCCAGCCTTCGTCACGCTCTACTGATCAGCGGCTTCCAGCCGCCGATCTTTGTTATTATGCATGTCGTTCTCCCAAAACCGGGGCCACTTTTGGGCGACATGCATTAGCTTCCAAGCGGATGCGGCATGTAGCCGACAAAACCCGCGATCTTCCAGCGTCCGCCGACCCTGGTGCAGAAATACAGCGTCTGCCATTTCAGCCTGTCGACGCTGCCATCCGCCTTGGCGACCGAGCCGTCGAATTTCTTGTGCAGCACGGCGCGGTCGCCGTCGACATCGATGTCGCGCATGTTGGTGACGCGAAACAGCGCCTCGCGCAGCGGCTCGGCGAATTTGGTCGCGGCGGTATCCTTGGCCTGGCGCAGCCACTCGTCGCGATAGACTTCCAGCCGAGGAAACTGCAGCCGCCAGGCGTCGGCGTTGTGGAGGAAATGCGCGTGCATGCCGAAGAAGCTCTCGGCGACGAAATCATCCTCGACCATGGACCAGTCCTGGCCGATGAAAGCATCGATGTCGCGCCGCACCAGCATCTCCCAGAGTGCGTGGCGATCGGCATCGCCAGCCGGAAAAGGGTTCTTGTCGTAGGTCATTGCTGTTGTCTCCGGTCTGGCAAATGCGTCTGTCTGGTGCGGCTTCAAAGGCAGGCCGATAGCGCGCACGATGCAAGCGCTTCTGTAATAAAGCAACATGAATTCCGGGGAATGTTGCTTTCCAACAAGGCCTCTATGAGGATCGAACCGATCGGGGTAAATGTCGTTTGAAGCGGGCGCCGCCATGGCATCCCGTCCTGTCATCAGAGGAGGCCTCATTGCCAAAGCAGTGTTTTGGAACGTCGCATGTGCCGCTGTCGCCCGCCGTGCGGGCCGGTGATCTCGTCTATGTCTCCGGCCAGGTGCCCGTCGGCAGCGACGGCATCGTGGTCAAGGGCGGCATATCTGAACAGACCGAGCAGGTGCTCGCCAACATCAAGGCCGCACTGGCGCTCGCCGGCTGCACCCTGGACGATGTCGTCAAGACAACGGTCTGGCTGGAGGACGCGCGCGATTTCGGCGCCTTCAACGCGGTCTACGCCAGGCACTTCCCGAAGAACCCGCCGGCCCGCACTACGGTCGAATCGCGGCTGATGATCGACATCAAGATCGAGGTCGAGGCGGTCGCCTACCGGCCGGTTTGAGACGACAAGGCAACGAAGCGGAGGTTACCCCAATGCAATTCGACCTCCTGCTGAAGGGCGGACGGCTGATCGATCCGGCGTCCGGGCTCGATGCGCCGCGCGATGTCGCCATCGCCAATGGCCGTATAGCGGCGGTCGACGCCGATATCCCGGCCGACCGCGCCGCGCAGGTCGTCGATGCTGGCGGCTGCATCGTCACACCAGGCCTCGTCGACCTGCACAGCCACGTCTATTGGGGCGGCACCTCGCTGGGCGTCGATGCCGACAGGCTGGCCGCCAAGAGCGGCACCACCACCTTCATCGATGCGGGCAGTGCGGGCGCCGGCAATTTCCTTGGCTTCCGCCGCCACGTCATGGAGCGCTCGAAGGTCCGTATCCTGGCCTATGTCAACATTTCCTTCGCCGGCATCTTCGGCTTCTCGCAGACGGTGTCGGTGGGCGAATGCAGCGATCTGAGACTCTGCGAGCCGCGCGAGGTGGTGGCGGCAGCGCGCGAACACCGCGATGTCGTGGTCGGCGTCAAGGTCCGCTCCGGCAAGCATGCCGGCGGTACCAGCGGCATCGCGCCGGTTGATCTTGCGCTGGAGGCCGCCGACCAGGCCGGCCTGCCGCTGATGGCGCATATCGACGAGCCGCCGCCGGGCCGCTCGGAAGTGCTGCCGCGCCTGCGCAAGGGCGACATCCTCACCCACTGCTTCCGTCCGTTTCCGAACGCGCCGGTCTTTGCCTCCGGCGCGGTGCGGCCCGACATGCGGCTGGCACGCGAGCGCGGCGTCATCTTCGATATCGGCCATGGCATGGGCTCGTTCGATTTCGCCGTTGCCCGCGCCATGCTCGCGGAAGGCCTGGCGCCGGACGTGATCTCGAGCGACGTGCATCTCTACTGCGTCGACGGGCCGGCCTTCGACATCCTGGTCTGCATGTCGAAGCTCTTGGCGCTCGGCATGCCGCTGGTCGAGGTTCTGCGCGCCGCCACGCAAGCGCCAGCGCGGGCGATCGCCAGGCCTGATCTGGGCACGCTGGCGGTCGGCACCGTCGGCGACGTCGCGGTGCTGCGGCAGCGCCCGGGCCGCTTCACCTTCGTCGACGCGGTCGGCGCCTCGCTGGTCGCCGACCAGCGGCTGGTCTGCGAGGGCATCGCCATCGGCGGTACCTGGCGGCCGAACGAGGCGGTCAACGACGTCAGCGAGACCGAGCGATTCGAGCCGCATGCGTCGCATACGCATGTCGAGGCGGCCGCGAGGCACTTTGGGCATCGGCACGATTAGCCAAATCTTCCCCCTTGAGGGGGAGATGTCGCCCAAGGCGACAGAGGGGGTCGCCGCGCATGGAGCGCCAACCTCCTCTTGCCGCAAGGAGGTCGCATCCAGTCGAACCGACCCCCTCTGGCCTGCCGGCCATCTCCCCCTCGAGGGGGGAGATCAGCAATGCCCGGAATTGCTCGGCCTTCCGTAAACCGGCGTCGCTACTCCCTCCATCCGTGCCTTGATCTGCAGCGCCACATATTTCGAGTAAAACCGAGACAGCGCCAGATTGCCGCCGTGGAACCAGAGCGCTTCCTGCGCGGTCGGCTTCCACATGTTGCGCAGCTCGCCCTGCCATGGTCCAGGGTCGCCCTTGACACCCGAGCCAAGCCCCCAGCAGGGGCCGACCTTGTCGGCGACCTCGCGCGAAACGATGGCCGCCACCGTCTCGTTCATCGACTGATAGCCGGTGCAGGCGATGATGGCGTCGGCGGCGAGTTCGCTGCCGTCCTCGAACAGAATGCCGTTCGGGGTCAGCGACTTGATGGCGACGCCGCTGCGAACGCCGATCTCGCCGTCGATGATCAGGTCGGAAGCGCCGACATCGATGTAGTAGCCGGAGCCGGTGCGGTAGGCCTTCATCAACAGGCCGGTCTCGTCGTCGCCGAAATCGATGGCGAAGCCGGCGGCGCGCAAGCGGTCGTAGAACGCCGCGTCGCGCGCCTTGATCACCTCGTAGAGCGCCCGCTGGCCCTTGGGCACCAGCGCGAACGGCGTCGAGGCGACGATCATGTCGGCCTTCTCGGTCGTGATGCCGCGTGCCAGTGCTGTCTCCGAAAAGATCTCGAAGCCGACTTCCATCAACGTGTCCGACTTGACCACGGTGGTCGGCGAACGCTGGATCATGGTGACCTCGGCGCCGCTCTCCCAGAGATCGACGCAGACATCGTGCCCCGAGCTTGCCGCGCCGATGACGGCGACCTTTTTGCCGCGAAATTTCTCGCCGCTGGAATACTGGCTGGAATGCAGCAGCTCGCCCTTGAACTGATCCGCGCCGGCCAGATCGATCCGCCGTGGCGGGCCATAGGCGCCGGTGGCAAAGACGATGTGCTTCGGCTTGAGCGTAATGTGCCGGCCGGCACGGTCGACCACCACGGTCCAGACCTTTTCGACGTCGTCATAGGAGGCGCTCAGGCACTTGGTGGCAACCCAGTAATTGAGCTCCATGACGCGCGTGTACATTTCCAGCCAGTCGCCCATCTTGTCCTTGGGCGTGAACACCGGCCAGTTTTCGGGGAAGGGAATGTAGGGCAGATGGTCGTACCAGACCGGGTCGTGCAGCACGAGTGTGCGGTAGCGGTTGCGCCAGGAGTCGCCCGGCCTTGCATTCTTCTCGATGACGATGGTGGGCACGCCGAGCTGGCGCAGCCGCGCGCCCAGCATGATGCCGCCCTGGCCGCCGCCGATGACCAGGCAGTAGGGCTGCTCGTCAGCACCAAGCTCGCGCGTCTCGCGCGCCCGCGCCTCCGACCAGGTCTCGCGCTTGGGATCGGCCTTGTGGCGCACGCCCAGCGGCCGCTCCGCCCCCTTGCGCTCCTCGAACCCTTTGAGGTCGGTCATTGCCGTGAACAATGTCCGGCAGCGGCCGTCGCGCAGCCGCATGATGCCCTCTCCTGACGCCACCGCGGTTTCGAAGCTGAACCAGGCCTCGATGGTGCCCTCGTCCGAGGTCGCCTCGCCGGTCAGCCGCCATGCCGTCGGCTTGGTCGTCGACAGCGCCGCCGCCAGCATGCCGGCGACCGCCTCGCGGCCTTCCATGGTGGTGATGTTCCACGTGAAGGTCAGGAGATCGCGCCAGTAGCAATCGTCGACGAACAGGTTGCTCGCAGCCGCCCCATCGCCCGCTTCGAGCGCCTTGGCAAAGGACCCGAGCCATGCGGCTGCCTGTTTCGATGGTGCTATCTCAAGCATTTCTTTCCCTCTTGCTGCAATGCGCCGAACATGGCGCAAACTCAATCATCGGACTTGGCACGGGCCCTAATCTCCGAGCGGCTCCATCTCCTTGCCGGTACGATGGATCTGGGCGTTGTATTTGATGCGGCGCACCGTCTCGCGGGCGGAGCCGTCGAGCTTGTAGGCCGAGGCCACCGCCAAAAGGTCGACCGCCGCCAGGAAGGCGAAGCGCGACGCCGTCGGCTTCAGCGTGTCGGGATATTCCGGCACCGCCACCGTCAGCCTGACGTCGCAGGCGCGCGCCAGTTCGGTGTCGGGCGCGGTCACCGCGATCGCATTGGCGCGGTAATGCTTGGCGAGCTCGACGGCTTCGATCACCTCGCGGGTGCGTCCCGTCGCCGAAATGGCGATCACCAGATCGCCGGGCTTGAGCGTCGAGGCGGTCATGCGCATCAGATAGGGGTCGCACTGGGCGCTGACGGTGATGCCATAGCGGAACAGCCGGTACTGGGTTTCCTGCGCCAGCGCCGAGGAGCTGCCGCCGAGGCCGAAGACCGTAACCTGGCGCGCCTTGGCGATCAGGTCGGCCGCCTTCTGCAGCTGCGCCGGGTCGAGCTGCCGCTCGGCCTCCTGCAGCGCCCGGCGCGCCTCCCCGAACACGGCGTTCCAGAACGGCATGCCATTGTCATTGCTGACGGTCGGTGACTTGGCCAGATAGAGCGCACCGACGACGAGGCTTTGCGCCAGCTTCAGCTTGAAGTCGCGCACGCCCTCGCAGCCGATGGCGCGGCAGAACCGGGTCACCGTCGGTTCGCTGACCCCGGCGCGCTGGGCAAGGGCGGCGTTGGAGGCGTCGACGGCATATTTGACATCGTCGAGCACGATATCGGCGACACGTCGTTCGGCCGGGCGCAATTCGCTGTAGGAATCCTTGACCAGCGAGATGATGTCGGGGATGCGCCGGACAGGATCGCGCCCCTCGGTATCGTGGCCCGGATCAGGTTCGTCCTGGCTGCCAGCTTCGGTCATGGGGTCCTGGTCTTTCCCTGGGTTGCGAGGCTGCCGTCTTAGCATGTTTGCACGCCATGGCTCCACGCGCCTGACGGCATCGCAACCGGAGCGTGTCGTCGGGAAAACCTCACCTTCTCCGCTTCCTTCCAGTTCGCGCGAATTCGGAAGTATGTAGGAAAGCAACACGTATTTCAAGGTCATGAAAACACTATGAAAACAATTAGATAGATATGCATGCCCACTTTTGTGATACGCGTACCAATGCTCGTGCTTGACAGGAAAGTAGGATAGTTACAGACTGATTTTATCGGTCGGGTGAGCCAGTGGATCATCGCGAAATCTTCCCGGGGGGCAGATGAATACGGGCGATGCAAGAAACCCGAAGCTTGGCGTGCAGGCAGCGACCAAGATCTATCACACGGCCTCCGGCGACCTGCTGGCGCTGGACCGCTGCAGCCTCGATGTCAGCGCCAATGAAATCGTCTCGATCGTCGGGCCTTCCGGTTGCGGCAAGACGACCCTTCTGTGGTCGATGTCGGGCCTGCACGGCCTGACCAGCGGCGAGATCCGGCTGGACGGTATCAAGATCACCGGCCCGCATCCCGATATCGGCATCGTCTTCCAGGAAGCGAACCTTCTGCCGTGGCGCAATCTCGACGCCAACATCCGCTTTCCCTTCGAGATCAAGGGCGAGAAGCCAGACCGGGCGTGGATCGCGCATCTGCTCAACCGCGTCGGTCTCGACGGCTTCGGCGGCAAGTTTCCACGCGAGCTGTCGGGCGGCATGCAGCAGCGCGCGGCGATCGTGCGGGCGCTGGCGCTGAAGCCGTCGGTGCTGCTGATGGACGAGCCGTTCGGCGCGCTCGACAGTTTTACCCGCGAGGAGATGAACCGGCTGGTCGAGGAGATCTGGCTCGACACCAAGACAACCATCGTCTTCATCACCCACAGCATCGAGGAAGCGATCTTCCTTTCCGACCGGGTGGTGGTGCTGAGCGCACGGCCGGGCCGCGTCGCCAAGGAGTATCGCGTGCCGTTTGCGCGGCCACGCTCGCTGGAGATCATGGCGACGAAGGAGGTCTTCGACCTCACCAACCGGATCAAGATGGACATAGTCGGCGAGCGCACGCGGCCAAAAGCGCTGGAGCGCCCGAGCGCAGAGATCGTGAGGATCAGGCCGTGAGCGGAGGCGACGCCATTCCGGAATTCTCCAAATCCAAGTCCGGCGACGGCCACGAGGTCAGCCTGACCAATCTGTCGGCCTTCGCCAGCGGCCCCGGCATCAAGTCGGGCAAGGAGGTGGCGGCCATTCTTGCCGTCGCGGTGATCATCATCGGCGGCATCGAGCTGGCGCTGCGGCTGTTCCACGTGCCGCTCTACATCATGCCGCCGCCGAGCTCGATCGCCTATGCGCTGTTCGACGAGTTTCCGCTGATCGCGCCGCATCTCGGCTACACGCTGGTCGAGCTGGTGTCCGGCTTCACCATCGGCGCCATCATCGGCCTGGTGCTGGCCGCCGTCATCACCCAGTTCCCGTTCGCCGAGAAGATCGTCGCGCCTTACATCCTGCTTTTGGTCACCACGCCGATGCTGGCGCTGGTGCCGCTTTTGATCCTGCGCTTCGGCTTCGGCTACACGCCGCGCATCATCGCGGTGGCGCTGGCCGCCGGGCCGATGGTGATGATCAATGCGGCGACAGGCTTTCGCCGCGTCGACAGCGCCAAGATCGCGCTGGCGCGCTCCTACGGTGCCAGCACCTTGCAGATCTTCTGGAAGATCCGCGCGCCGATGGCGCTGCCGATGATCCTGGTCGGGCTGATGATCGGCGCCATCTTCGGCCTGTTGACCGCGGTCGGCGCCGAGATGGTCGGCGGCGGCTTTGGCCTCGGCAACCGGCTGACCACCTATTCGTCGATGATCCAGATGCCGCAGTTCTTCGCGGTGGTGCTGATCCTGTCGACGCTCGGCATCCTGATCTACGTACTGTTCTTCCTGATCGGCAAGAAATGGGCGAGCTGGGAGGCTTGAACACATAGGTAGGAAGACGCCCGGGAGGCGGGCGGCAAGAGACTGACGTCAAACAAAAAAGGGGAATGCCATGACCAAAGACAACTCGATCAATCCGGCGGGGATCAGCCGCCGCTATTTCCTGCAGGTGACCGGCGCCGGGCTGGTGACAGCCACGGCGCTTGGCGCCACGGGCCTCAAGGCCAGGGCCGAACCTTACGGAAAATTCACCTGGATTTCGCCGCGCGGCACGCTCGAAGTGCTCGACGACTATCCCTACTGGGCGGCCAAGAAGGCCGGCTATTTCGATGGGCTGGACACCGACATGCAGCCGGGGCCGTCGGACGGCACCGCGACGGTGAAGTTCGTCGATGTCGGCCAGGCTGACATGGGCTTCCCGTCGCCCGGCGTGTTCTCCTTCGCCATCCAGAACGGCATGAAGCTGAAGTCGGTGTTCCATATGGGCGCCCGCGACACGTTCAGCATCGCCTTCCGCAAGGGCGAGGGATCGAACGACCTGAAGAAGCTGGAAGGCAAGACCATCCTGCTCGGTTCCGCCGCCTGGCAGTCGATCACCGACCCGCTGCTGGCGGCGCAAGGCGTCGACATCAAGAAGGTCAAATATGTCGAGGCCGGCTGGCCGACCTGGGGCACGGCGCTCGCCGGCGGCCAGGGCGACGCCGCTTTGGCGTGGGAAGGCCTGCGCGCCGAATGGATCGCCAAGGGGCTCGACTTCGAATATTGGCTCGGCGTGCAGAATTCCAAGCTGCCGGCCAACACCTTCGTCGTGCGCGCCGCCGACCTCGAGGATCCCGACCGCAAGGCGTTCCTGGAAAAGTACCTGCGCGGCTGGGCGATGGGCCTGGAGTTTGGGTATCAAAATCCCCGCGCGGCCGTCGAAGCGGTGTTCGAGCAGTTCCCCACGCTGGCCAAGAATCTTGGCCCAGAACTCGGCACCACCTCGATCCTGCAGCAGATCAACGTCTTCCGTGGCGACATGGACAAGCGTGGCGGCTGGGGCTCGCACGACATGGCGAGCTGGCAGGGCTTCTTCGACGAGATCCACAAGATCGGCCAGATCACCGCTCCGGTGAAGGCCGAAGACGTCTGCACCAACGATCTGATCGGCCCGGCCAATGATTTCGACAAGGCCAAGGTCAAGGCCGATGCCGACGGCGTCAAGCTGTCGGAAGGCTTTGCCGCGCTCGATGTCGAGAAGATCAAGGCGCATCTGTTCGATTCGGCGATCAAGTAGGACCGGCGACGACAAGACCGGGCGGCGACACGATTGCCGCCCGCAATCCATTGAATGAAAGCGTGGGAGGTAGCGGTGTCCGACAGAGTGAAAGTGCTGGTGGTGGGTCTCGGCAATATGGGTGCGTCGCATGCCAGCGCCTATCACCGCTCCGACGGCTTCGAGATCGTCGGCATCATGAGCCGCTCGATCAAGAGCAACACGAAGATCCCGGCCGAACTGGGAGCCTATCCGCTCTATGAGGATTTCGACCAGGCGCTGAAGGAGACCGCGCCCGACGCCGTCTCGATCAACAGCTGGCCGAACACCCATGCCGAATATGCGCTGAAGGCAATCGCCGCCAACTGCCATGTGTTCATGGAAAAGCCGCTGGCCACCAACAACGAGGACGCCGAGAAGGTGGTCGCGGCGGCGCGCGCCAAGAACCGCAAGCTGGTGCTCGGCTATATCCTGCGCGTCCATCCGTCGTGGATCAAGTTCATCGAAGTAGGCAAGACGCTCGGCAAGCCGCTGGTGATGCGGCTCAACCTCAACCAGCAGAGCAGCGGCAGCGCCTGGCACTGGCACAAGAACCTGATCGATTCGCTGATCCCGATCGTCGACTGCGGCGTGCACTATGTCGACGTCATGTGCCAGCTGACCGGCGCCAGGCCGGTGCGCGTGCACGGCATCGGCGCCAAATTGTGGGCGGAGGCCGACAAGCAGAATTACGGCCATCTGCACGTCACCTTCGATGACGGCTCGGTCGGCTGGTACGAAGCCGGCTGGGGACCGATGATGAGCGAGACGGCCTATTTCGTGAAGGATGTGGTCGGCCCCAAGGGCGCGGTGTCGATCGTTGCCGGCCAGCAGGCAAGCAGCGCCTCCGAGCTGGCCGAAGTATCGAATTCCGCCGACATCGACCGCCACACCAAGACCGATGCGCTGAAGATCCATTACGCGCAGGTCGACGCCGACAAGAATTTCTCGAAGCCCGACGAGATCGTCAGCATGGAGGACGAGCCCGGTCATCAGGAACTCTGCGACCGCGAGCAGGCCTTCTTCCTGCGCGCCATCCGCGAGGACCTCGACCTAACCGAGCAGATGGATGCGGCGGTCAACAGCCTGCGAATCGTGCTCGCCGCCGAACAGAGCATCGCGCTGGGACGGACCATCGATCTGGCCTGACGCAATCCGAGGGCTGGCAGGCAATCGCTTCAGGTCGGCGCTGCCCCTCACCCTTACCCTCTTCCCGCAAAGAACGGGGAGAGCGACTATCTGGGGTGTCAAGTTGCAATTGCGACCTCGTTGCGCGCATCGCGTGCTTTTGCATTGAGGATGACCAGGAGTTTTCTGGCGAG
>NZ_LMHO01000011.1:0-2500 GCF_001428185.1 Mesorhizobium sp. Root695
AAACGCAAAAACCGCCCTGGTTAGACCGGGACGGTTATTGATTTATGATGAATTTGGTTGCGGGGACAGGATTTGAACCTGTGACCTTCAGGTTATGAGCCTGACGAGCTACCGGGCTGCTCCACCCCGCGTCAACCTTTGCTGCAAGCCGAGGCCTACAAATGGGTATATGGCTGACCAACTGAAAGGGCCGCTTACGCGGCCCGTGATCCCTTGGCGGGCCTTGTTCATAAAGAGAAGATTTCAACGTGCGTTTGGCAGACCTGGCAGCGACCTACTCTCCCGCGTCTTGAGACGAAGTACCATCAGCGCTGGAGCGTTTCACGGCCGAGTTCGGAATGGGATCGGGTGCAGCCGCTCCGCCATAACCACCAGGTCGGCAAAACGCACGTTGTTCGAGAAGCTTTTTGAGCGAAGAAGCACAAGAGACATCGGCAGCGGAGCTGTCGGGTGCCTCTCGGGGCTTTTCGCTGGTCTTTGTTGCGCCTCACATCACTCCTGTTTGGAGCGATGGGCATAAGGAATGAGAACGATCAAGCCGATCGAACTATTAGTACCGGTAAGCTTCAAGCGTTGCCGCTCTTCCACACCCGGCCTATCAACGTGGTCGTCTTCCACGGTTCTCAGGGAATACTCGTTTTAAGGTGGGTTTCCCGCTTAGATGCCTTCAGCGGTTATCCCGTCCGGATATAGCTACCCTGCTATGCGGCTGGCGCCACAACAGGTCCACCAGAGATCCGTCCATCCCGGTCCTCTCGTACTAGGGACAGATCCTTTCAATATTCCTACACCCACGGCAGATAGGGACCGAACTGTCTCACGACGTTCTGAACCCAACTCACGTACCGCTTTAAATGGCGAACAGCCATACCCTTGGGACCTGCTCCAGCCCCAGGATGCGATGAGTCGACATCGAGGTGCCAAACAACCCCGTCGATATGGACTCTTGGGGGTCATCAGCCTGTTATCCCCGGCGTACCTTTTATCCGTTGAGCGATGGCCCTTCCACGCGGGACCACCGGATCACTATGACCGACTTTCGTCTCTGCTCGACTTGTCAGTCTCGCAGTCAGGCAGGCTTATGCCATTGCACTCAGCGAACGATTTCCGACCGTTCTGAGCCCACCATCGCGCGCCTCCGTTACTCTTTAGGAGGCGACCGCCCCAGTCAAACTACCCACCATACATTGTCCCGGACCCGGATAACGGGCCGCGGTTAGACATCCATAGTAATAAGGGTGGTATTTCAAGGGTGGCTCCACCTGAGCTGGCGCCCAGGCTTCAAAGCCTACCACCTATCCTACACATGCCACTACGAATGCCAATGTAAAGCTATAGTAAAGGTGCACGGGGTCTTTCCGTCTAACCGCAGGAACCCCGCATCTTCACGGGGAATTCAATTTCACTGAGTCTATGCTGGAGACAGCGGGGAAGTCGTTACGCCATTCGTGCAGGTCGGAACTTACCCGACAAGGAATTTCGCTACCTTAGGACCGTTATAGTTACGGCCGCCGTTTACTGGGGCTTCGATTCAGAGCTTGCACCCCTCCTCTTAACCTTCCAGCACCGGGCAGGCGTCAGACCCTATACGTCGTCTTGCGACTTCGCAGAGCCCTGTGTTTTTGATAAACAGTCGCTACCCCCTGGTCTGTGCCACCCTCCTCTACTTGCGTAGAAAAGGGTCACGCTTCTTCCGAAGTTACGCGTGCAATTTGCCGAGTTCCTTCAGCATAGTTCTCTCAAGCGCCTTGGTATACTCTACCAGACCACCAGTGTCGGTTTCGGGTACGGTTTATAAGGAGGAGCTATTTCCTGGAACCACGCAGCAGCCCGTTCAATCCGATAAGATTGGACTACCTCAATGATCCGTCACTACCTCCAAGCCCACGAATATTAACGTGGTTCCCATCGACTACGCGTTTCCGCCTCGTCTTAGGGGCCGGCTAACCCTGCTCAGATTAGCTTTAAGCAGGAACCCTTGGTCTTTCGGCGGGGGAGTCTCTCACTCCCCTTACGTTACTCATGTCAGCATTCGCACTTCTGATACCTCCACCACCCCTCGCGGGTATGGCTTCATCAGCTTACAGAACGCTCCGCTACCGCTTGGCCCTTGCGGACCAAACCCTAAGCTTCGGTGTATGGCTTTAGCCCCGTTACATTTTCGGCGCAAAGACCCTTATTTAGACCAGTGAGCTGTTACGCTTTCTTTAAATGATGGCTGCTTCTAAGCCAACATCCTGGTTGTTTTGGGATCCTCACATCCTTTCCCACTTAGCCATAACTTGGGGACCTTAGCTGTAGGTCAGGGTTGTTTCCCTTTTCACGACGGACGTTAGCACCCGCCGTGTGTCTGCCGACTAGTACTCCCAGGTATTCGGAGTTTGGTTAGGTTTGGTAATCCGGTGAGGACCCCTAGCCCATCCAGTGCTCTACCCCCTGGGGTATTCGGTCGACGCTCTACCTAAATAGATTTCGCGGAGAACCAGCTATTTCCGAGTTT
>NZ_LMHO01000011.1:7500-164960 GCF_001428185.1 Mesorhizobium sp. Root695
TGAACGCGACGGCGCTCAAGGCCGGAACCGTGCTGCGTGTCGGCCTCGAGGTTCACGGCGATACCGCCAAGGTCGTGCGCACCAGTGTCTACGACCGGACCCAGCACATCGTCACCATCGCGCTCGACGATCGCGGCCAGTATGTGCCCGCGCAGGAGCCGGATCCAAACCCCGAATTGCTGACGGCCTTCGATGATTCGTCGGCGCCGGTGGTGGTGCGCGGCAACCTGCCCAATGTCTATGACGGCATCTATCGCGCCGCCTATTCCTACGGCATGTCCAAGGCGATGACGAAGCGGCTGATCAAGCTGCTGGCGTCCGACGTCGACTTCCAATCCCGCCTCAACCCCGCCGATCGCATCGAAGTCCTGTTCTCGCAGCCCGATGGCGACGACCAGACCTCGGACAGCTCCGAGCTTCTCTACGTCTCGGCGACGTTCGGCGGCCAGACGCGCAATTTCTACCGCTTTCAGATGCGGGACGGCGGCACCGACTATTTCGACGAGGACGGCTCGAGCGCCGAGCAGTTCCTGTTGCGCAATCCCCTGCCCGCCGGGAAATTCCGCTCCGGTTTCGGCGCACGCAAGCATCCGATCCTCGGCTATGTCCGCATGCACACCGGCGTCGACTGGTCCGCGCCGATCGGCACGCCGATCATCGCCGCCGGCAACGGCACTGTCGAGAAGGTTGGCTGGGCCGGCGGCTATGGCAAACAGATCATCATCCGTCATGCCAATGGCTATGAGACGTCCTACAATCACCAGAGCGCTTTTGCCAAAGGCATCGAACCGGGAGTGCACGTGCGCCAGGGCCAGACCATCGGCTTTCTCGGCCAGACCGGCCTCGCCACCGGTCCGCATCTTCACTACGAGCTGATCGTCAACGGCACCAAGGTCGATCCGATGCGGGTCCGCTTGCCGGTCGGCAAGGTGCTCAAGGGCGATGACCTCGTCGCCTTCAAGCGTGAACGCGAGCGGATCGACGAACTGCTGAAGCAGGAAGACAGCGATTCGCTGAAAGTTGCGAGCGCCAAGATAGACGGTTGATCGGTCGGCTTTTTAGCCCTGCGGATTCTCGACGCGCCGCGACCATGGCAGCCGCTCACCGGAAATGGTCATCCAGGCGATAACAGCCGCAAGCAGGCAAAGCAGCGCGGTCACCGAAGAGACGGCGGCAAACGCAGCGTCGCTGGCGGCGAGCCTTGCCGCATCGACGGTGGGCGCAAGTCCAACCGTCGCAGGCTCGCCAAAACCTGGAACGCCGGGCGTTGCATTGCCATCCAGTGCATTCGCGTAGACCCAGGCGGCGAGCGAACCCATCGCCGCCACCGCGATCAGACCACCAATGCGCGAGACGGCATTGTTGATGCCGGAAGCCGCACCCGTATCCTTGTCTTCCACCGCCGTCATGATCGCCGTCGACAATGGCGACACCACCAGCGCCATGCCGAGCCCCATCAGCGCCATCAGCGGGAATGTTCCTGTCCAGAAATTGTGGATGCCGGCATGGGTGAGCAAGGCAAGTCCGGCAAAGGCGAAAGCCACGACGAGGCTGCCGCAGGCAATCGGAAAACGCGGGCCGATCCGATCCGACAGCTGGCCGACCGGTCCAGACAAAAGTGCGATCGACCCCGACAGCGGCAGGAAGATGAAGCCGACCTCGGCCGTGCTCAGTCCCCAGCCGGCGATCAGCAGCATCGGCAGATAGAAAAGATTGGCCGACAGCGCGAAATAAAGGAAGAACGTCGCGACATTGGCGCCGGCGAAAGCGCCGACGCGAAACAGGCTGAGGTCGATCATCGGCTCACGCTGCCGAAACTCGAAGACGATGAAGACCGCCAGCAATACGACGCCGGCGGCAATGCTCGGCCCGGCCATGTGGCCCTCGCCGCTGGCGCTCATCGAGGTCAGCCCATAGGCGAGCGCGCCGAAAGCCAATGTCGCGAGCGCGGCACCGCCGAGATCCAGGCTGCGTTTCTCCGTCGGCGCGTCGGCTGGAACCTTGGCCAGCAGAAGAGAGATCGAGATCAGGCCGAGCGGCAGGTTGATGGCAAAGATCGCCCGCCAGATGCCGTCGCCAAAAGCTGACAGCACGAAGCCGCCGAGCACCGGACCAAGTGCTGTGGTCAGCGCCGAAGCCGCCGCCCAGATGCCGATGGCGCGGCCGCGTTCCTTTTTCGGGTAGGCCTTGGCGATGATGGCGAGACTGCCGGGCACCATGATTGCCGCACCAATGCCCTGGACGGCACGAAATGCGATCAGCACCACCGCATTCGGCGCCAGCGCACAGGCAAGCGAAGCGACAATGAACAGCGCAATGCCTGCCACGAAGGCGCGGCGCAGGCCGAATCGATCGCCGGCAGCGCCGCCAGCGAGGATCAGCGCCGAGAGCGTCAACGCATAGGCATTGGAAATCCACTGTGCCTCGGCCAGGCTGGCGCCGAGGTTGACGCGGATCGCCGGCGTGGCGATGGCCAGGATCGAACCGTCGATGAAGCCGAGCGCCGAGGCCAGAATTGCCGCGATCAACACAAATCGCCGCTGCGATTGCGGACAGAACGTTCCATTCGTGACCGGGCTGGTCAGCGGGACGGCGGCACCTTCAGTGGGTGAATGCATGGAACCTTGCTTAGACCTCCAGCACACCGGCAACAACCGGCCAGTGGCTTGCTGTCCTTGAAACCAGCCAGTTGACCAGGGTCGCACCCTATCCGAATGCAAACCGCGGCGGCCGTGCTAGGTTTTCCGGAAAGGTGCAGGCGGGGAGACATCGATGAAGCGGCCACTTGAAGCATCGGCGGAGGGACGCGGCCGTATCGTCGGCATCACCGACGGCGTATTCGCCATCGCGCTCACTCTGATCGTTCTCGAAATCAGGGTGCCGGCGCACGAGGCGATCCATTCCGAACGCGAGCTGCTCGCCGCGATCGCTGCACTGGCGCCGCGCTTCCTGACTTATGCCTTGAGCTTCCTGACGCTGACCATCTTCTGGTTCGGCCAGCAGGCGCAGCATGGTCTGATCGCCAAGTCCGACAGACGGCTTGCCACGCTGAACCTCAGCTTTCTCGCTTTTATCGCCCTGCTGCCGTTCTCGACCGACCTGCTGGCCGACTTCCTCGAGTTCAGAACCGCGGTGCTGGTCTACTGGCTCAATCTGCTGATGCTCGGCGTCACGCTGTTCGCCAGCTGGCGCTATGCGGAGAAAAACGGCTTCCTGGCAGAGGATGTCGACGCGGATACCAAACGCACGGTCTATCTGCGCATCGTCAGGCGCAGATCCTGTGGGCGCTCGGCGCCGCACTCTCACTCATCAGTCCCTTGCTGAGCATCGGCTTCATCCTGGTCGTGCAGTTGGTCTATGCCGCCGCACTTCGGAGTTCACTGCTGCGCAAGGTCATCGGCTGAAGGTCCCCCGACAAACTCCACCGTCACACCCGGCGAAACCAGTTTGGCTAGTTCCCGCGCATCCCAGTTGGTCAGGCGCACGCAGCCATGGCTTTCGGTCTTGCCGATCTTCGATGGGTCCGGGGTGCCGTGGATGCCGTAGGTCGGCTTGTCCAGGGCGATCCAGACCGATCCGACGGGGCCGTTCGGGCCCGGCGGAATGGTCAGGACCTTGTCGTTCTGGCCCTGCTTGAAATTGATGCTTGGGTTGTAGGTGTAGTTCGGATCGAGCGCGACGCGCGACACCGCGTGCGTGCCGGACGGCGACGGCGTATCCGACGAACCGATGGTGGCGGGATAGGCTGCCACCAGCTTACCGCCGGCATCATAGGCGAAAGCCTCTTTCTTGTCCTTGTCGGCGACGATGCGGGCAACCGGCGTCGAGACCAGCCTGCCGAAATTGGCAACCTTGATGATCGTGCCGGGGCGATTGAAGTTGACGTCCGGGTTGAGCGCCTTGAGGTAATTCTCGTCCATGTGGAAGCGCTCCGCCAGCGCCTCGGTCACCGACGTGTAGCCCATGCGATCGAGCTGCGCCTTCTGGCTGTAGTCTTCAGGGATCGAGGCGACATAGGGACCGGCCGCATCTTCCGGCGTGATGGTGTAGTTGGCGAAGGCATCGCCGCCGGATTGCGCAAGTGCCTCCTGGATGCCGACCGCATCGGTCGATCGCAGATTACTGCCGGTGATCTGGTTGTAGGCGGCGAGTGCCTTGTCGACATTCGAACCGAAACGCCCGTCGATGACGCCAGGCGAAGCGCCGCCGCGGTCGAGCAGCACCTGAAGTGCGGCGACATCCTGGCGCGCTCCCAGCGAAAGCGCCGGGGCAACAGTGGTCTTGTCGCCAGCCTTCGGCGGCAGCGCCGCCTGATCGGCTGGCGCGGCCTCTTCGGATTCCGGTTGGGCAGGGTCTATCGAAGCCTCGTTCAGCGGCTGGCGCTTGATCGTACCCGGCTTTGCCGGCTGCGGCGCGTCTGGATAATTGTTGTCGTAGCTGCCATCGTCCTGCGGTGCAGGCGGATAGGCTTCCACGGAATTGTCCCCATAGGGATCGTATTCGTCCGCCGGCGGCGGGATAACCCGGCCTTCCTCTTCCAACTGCTTGCGGCGGAACCGCGCCATGTCTTCCGGATCGTCGAGATAGTAGCGATCGTTGCCGTCGGGGGCGCGGCCCAACTCGCGCAGACGTGTCTCTCGACGCAACGCGCGACGGTCGAGCCGGGTCTGCGGCGGCTGGATGGCGATGACCTTGCCGGTATCGGCGTCGACGATGACGCGATTGCCCCTGGCGTCGTAGTAGATGTCCAGATTGCCGTCCTGGGCGAGCAGGATGCCGCCATCATTGGCGGCACGGACAATCGGCGGTGCGCTGTCCTGTGTCGGCGTGGCGAGCGCGCCTGAAAAGGGCATCCCGGCTGCAAGGGCCGAAAGGGTCAAGATCGTGCGGAACATGGTAGCCAAACTCTCCGGTCCGTAATTGCCGCCGCCCGGCAGTGTCCCTGCAAGGCGAACCCCATCGCCAGCAAACCAGTTACCCACCATATGGTTCCAACATGAACCGGGCATGAAGATGGCGCTTTTCCGGCGCCTCGAGGAATATTAGCTAGCTTGCGGCAAGTCCCAATTCCTTGCGCGCCTGCCTGGTCAACTTCAGGGCGACAAGGCGATGGCTCTCGCGCAGATAGTCCTTCAGCGCAGCATCATCCATGCTCTGGCTTGTCCGACGCTGGATCCACGTCATGCCGCGCGAGGCAAGGTAGGGCGCGGGCCGCAGGCCCGGCTGCTCCTTGAGCACATCATAGGCGATATCAGAGCATTTGAAGGTGACGAAGAGCTGCTGGCCCTGGTCCCAGCCGCCGATCGCGAAGACCTTGGCTCCGACCTTCCAGACATGAGCGCCGCCCCATTGGACGACGTGGCTCGTAGAGGGCAGCGAGGCGCAGAAGCTGTTGTAGTCGTCCAGCGTCATCCGCGCCCCACGTTTGTATGAAAAAGTCGCGCGTCCAGTTGGACGCGCGGCTTTGGATCAGGCTGCCGCTTCCGCCGCGACGATCGTCGGCTTCGAGCGGAAGTTGAGCCGGTCGGAGCCGGCGGTGACCTTGACGGTCGAGCCGTCGAGGATGTCGCCGAGCAGGATCTTCTCTGCCAGCGGATCCTGCAATTCCTTCTGCATCACCCGCTTCAGCGGCCGCGCGCCATAGGCCGGATCGTAGCCCTTGGCCGCCAGCCAGTCGACCGCCTCCTGATCCAGCGACAGCGTGATCTTGCGGTCGACAAGCAGGCTCTCCAGCCGCTTGAGCTGGATCTCGACGATGCGGCCCATATCCTGCCGGCGCAGCCGGTGGAACAGGATCACCTCGTCGACGCGGTTGAGGAACTCCGGCCGGAACGACGCCTTGACGACATTCATCACCTCGTCGCGAACCTGGTCGACATCCTGATCCTCGCCGAGATTGACGAGATATTCGGCGCCCAGGTTCGACGTCATGATGATCAGCGTGTTGCGGAAGTCGACGGTGCGGCCTTGACCGTCTGTCAGGCGGCCGTCATCGAGCACCTGCAACAGCACGTTGAACACATCGGGATGCGCCTTTTCGATCTCATCGAACAGCACGACCTGATAGGGCCTGCGCCGCACAGCCTCGGTCAACGCGCCGCCTTCCTCATAGCCGACATAGCCGGGAGGCGCGCCGATCAGCCGGGCGACCGAGTGCTTTTCCATGAACTCCGACATGTCGATGCGCACCATCGCGCTCTCGTCGTCGAACAGGAAGCTCGCCAGCGCCTTGGTCAGTTCGGTCTTGCCGACGCCCGTCGGTCCGAGGAACATGAACGAGCCGATCGGCCTGTTCGGGTCCTGCAGGCCCGCGCGGGCGCGCCGCACCGCTTTGGAAACGGCTTGCACCGCCTCGCCCTGGCCGACGACGCGCTTGCCGATCTCGTCTTCCATGCGCAGCAGCTTGTCGCGCTCGCCCTGCAGCATCTTGTCGACCGGAATGCCGGTCCAGCGCGAGACGATATGGGCGACGTGGTCTGGAGTGACCACCTCTTCGACCATGCCGACTTTGCCGTCCTGGGCCTCGGCCTCTTTCAGCTTCTTTTCCAGTTCCGGGATCTTGCCATAGGCAAGCTCGCCGGCGCGCTGAAATTCACCCTTGCGCTGGGCAATGGCGAGGTCGTTGCGCGCCTCGTCAAGCTGCTTCTTGAGATCGGCGGCCAACCCGAGCTTCTGCTTCTCGGCCTGCCACTTGGCGGTGATCTCGGTCGATTCCTCCTCGAGGCCGACGAGCTCCTTTTCCAGGCGGGCGAGCCGGTCCTTCGAGGCATCGTCAGTCTCGACCTTCAGCGCCTCGCGCTCGATCTTGAGCTGCATGATGCGGCGATCGATCTCGTCCAGCGCCTCGGGCTTGGAATCGACCTGCATGCGCAGCCGCGATGCGGCTTCGTCGACAAGGTCGATCGCCTTGTCCGGCAGGAAGCGGTCGGCGATGTAGCGGTTGGACAGCGTCGCCGCCGCCACCAGCGCCGAATCCGAGATACGCACCTTGTGGTGCTGCTCGTATTTTTCCTTCAGGCCGCGCAGGATCGAAACGGTGTCTTCCACCGTCGGCTCGTCGACGAACACCGGCTGGAAGCGGCGGGCAAGGGCTGCATCTTTCTCGACATGCTTGCGATATTCATCGAGCGTGGTGGCGCCGACGCAGTGCAGTTCGCCGCGTGCCAGCGCCGGCTTCAGGAGGTTAGACGCATCCATGGCACCCTCGGCCTTGCCGGCGCCAACCAGCGTGTGCATCTCGTCGATGAAGAGGATGATCCCGCCAGCGGCAGAGGTGACTTCCGAAAGCACGGCCTTCAGCCGCTCCTCGAACTCGCCGCGGTATTTGGCGCCGGCAATCAGCGCGCCCATGTCGAGCGCCATCAATTGCTTGTCCTTCAACGATTCCGGCACGTCGCCATTGACGATGCGCAGCGCCAGGCCTTCGGCGATCGCCGTCTTGCCGACACCTGGCTCGCCGATCAGCACCGGATTGTTCTTGGTGCGGCGCGACAGCACCTGGATTGTGCGACGGATCTCGTCGTCCCGACCGATGACCGGATCGAGTTTGCCGGCACGGGCATCCGCGGTCAGGTCACGCGCGTATTTCTTCAACGCGTCATAGCCCTGTTCGGCGCTCGCCGAATCGGCGGTGCGGCCCTTGCGGAGGTCATTGATGACCTGGTTGAGCGCCTGCGCTGTGACGCCGCCCTTGGCCAGGATGTCGGCGGTCTTGGCCGACTTTTCCATGGCGAGCGCCTGCAAGAGCCTCTCGACCGTGACAAAGCTATCGCCGGCTTTTTTGGCCAGTTCCTCGGCGGTCGAAAACACTTTTGCCAGCGGCTGCGCCAAGTAGAGCTGGCCATTGCCGCCCTCGACCTTGGGCATCGCCTCGAGCGCCGTTTCGACGCCAAGCTTGACGTCACGGACGTTGCCGCCGGCGCGTTCGATCAGCGAAGCGGCCAGGCCCTCGTCGTCGTCGACGAGCACTTTCAAGATGTGTTCGGGGGTGAACTGCTGGTGGTTGCGGGAGAGCGCCATGGTCTGCGCGGACTGGATAAAGCCGCGCACGCGCTCGGAGTATTTCTCAAGGTTCATATCTGTCTCCTTCCATCACCGGCCCGCTTTGCGGCACCAGATCAGATTGCGGTGACGAATCCGCCCATTCGAGCCGGATCCTGTTCAGCCGAAATATGGTGCATAGGCCATGCTGTCTCAAGACGCCTTGATGTCGGTCAAAGCATAATATTCCATCGCAGCGCAAAATAAAAACGGCGGAGATTTCTCCCCGCCGCTCAACGTCTTGAAGTGTCGTTCTATCAGTTGTCGATATCGACAACGACCGGTTTAGCATTGCCGCTGTCGACCGGGGACGCAGCAGCCTCACCGGCCTCGGCATTATCGCCGCTGCCGTCAACCTGATCGGCATTGACGCGCGGACGGCGCGGGCGGCGCGGGCGACGGGCAGCACCGCTTTCGGCAGCCGCCTCGTTGAGCTCGGCCTGGGCGGCAAGACCTGCCGGCGACAGGATCTCGAACAACGGAGCCGGCTCGACCGCGGCAACGGACTCGGGCGGCGATGCGGCTTCGCCCTGGATCGGGGTCTCGTTGCTCTGGGGTTGACCACCTTGCTCGGCGGACGAACCGAAGTCGCGCTGGCCGTTCTGGCCGTAACCGGCATTGGGGCGACGATCGCGATGGCGTGCGCCATTGTTGTCGCGGCCACCATTGTTGCGCCCGCTATTGTCGCGCCCGGCGTTGTCGCGCCCGGCGTTGTCGCGATTGTCGCGGCCACCTTCCCGGTTGAGCGCAACCTCGGCCGGCACGCCTTCGATGACCGGCTGCGGGCCGGCGCCATGGTTGATCACCGGCACATGGGCGTCGGAAACAGCGCTGCTGTTGTTGCCAGCATTGTCGAAATCGTCGCGATCCTCGTCGCCGTCATCGTCGAAATCATCGCGATTCTGTTGCGCGTTCTGGATCGGCATCTGCGCCTGCGCGGCCGCGATGATGCGATTGTAATGCTCGGCGTGCTGGAGATAGTTCTCCGCCATGACCCGATCGCCGGAGCTGTGCGCATCACGGGCAAGGGTGGCGTATTTTTCGGCGATCTGCTGAGCCGAACCGCGGATCTTCACGTCCGGGCCATTGCTCTCGTAGTTGCGCGTCAGGGGGTTTGGTCCCTTGCGGTTGTTGTTGTTATTATTGTTATTGTTACCACCGCCGCCGCCACTGTTGTTGCGACCGCGCATGCGCCTGTTCTGCTGTTGTGGCCTCATCAAACTCTCTTCATTTTGAAATTTTCGTAAAACTCTTCACGAACGGAGGCGCTCATGCAGCCAGCCGTTTCGTCTCTTCACCGGCGTTCGCCCGCATCGATTGCGTTGGCGCCACGTGCCATCCTGTTCCGGTTACATCACTTGCCGGACGATTCCCGCACGAAGCTTGGGCATCGTTTGCGCAAGAAGGCAGCTATTTCCAAGGAAAACCGAATCGCTAAGAGCACTGCCTGCTTCGTCTCATCCGGTTAAGGCGACCCTAGCCGTATTCCCCGGCATTGCCAAGCGCTTTTTTGCACTGCGTCAAGGCTTTATCGCTTCAAAGACAATAACCCTGTCGTTTCCGCCGAGGTCACGAAAAGCGCCCCTCGGAACATAGCCGGCCGCAGCGAATATCTCGCGGACCTCATTGTGCTGCGTGTGGCCGATCTCGACCGCAATCCTGCCTTCAGTTTCCAAAAACCTCGCCGCCTCCGCGGCGATGATCCTGTAGGGGTTCAGACCGTCCGCGCCGCCATCCAAGGCCAAGCACGGGTCGAAATTGCGGACTTCGTCCTGCAGATTTCCAATGTCTTCGGAAGGTATATAGGGAGGGTTTGCGACAATTACATGGTACCGGCCGAAAACTTTTTCGAACCAGTCCGACTGAAGCGCCGTGAACCGGCCTACAAGGCCCAGTTGCCCGGCATTGCGGGCCGCCGTCGCCAACGCGCCCGCGGACAGATCAACGCCGGTGGCCTTAGCTGTCGGCACGGCGCTGAGCAGCGCCAGTGCAATGGCGCCGGTGCCGGTGCCAAGATCGAGGATGCGGCATTCGCCTTCCTGGACTGCCACGGCCCTGACAAAAGGCAGCATCGCCTCGACCAGCGTTTCGGTATCCGGCCGCGGCTCCAGCGTTTCCGGCGACAGCGACAGGCGCAAACCGTAGAATTCACGATAGCCGAGGATACGGTGCACCGGCTCGCCGCCGGCGCGGCGTCGCAAGGCGGCATCGATTTCGGCAACAAGACCAGCGTCGACTTTGCGTTCGGGGTCCGCGATGGCTTGTGTGCGCGTCGTGCCGGAAAAATGCTCGACGATCAGCCTCGCATCGAGCGCCGGATCATCGACCGCGGCGGCGGCAAGCCGAGCCTGCGCTTCCCGCAGCAACTGCCCCAGCGCTTTGGGCAGTTGATCAGCCATCGATGCCGATGTCGGCGAGCAGCTTCGACTGGTGATCGGCGATCAGCGCGTTGATGATCTCGTCGAGTTCGCCCATCATCACCCGGTCGAGTTTGTAGAGCGTCAGGTTGATGCGGTGGTCGGTGACACGGCCTTGCGGGAAATTATAGGTGCGGATGCGTTCCGAGCGGTCACCGGAACCGACCTGTGACTTGCGCGATTCGGAGCGCTCCTCGTCCGCCTTGCCGCGCTCGAGGTCATAGAGCCGGGCACGCAGGATCTGCATCGCCTTGGCGCGGTTCTGATGCTGCGATTTCTCTGCCTGCACCACCATGATGCCGGTCGGCAAATGGGTGATGCGGACAGCGGAATCCGTCGTGTTGACGTGCTGGCCGCCCGAACCCGAGGCGCGCATCGTGTCGATGCGGATGTCTTCGGGCCTGATGTCGATGTCGACCTCTTCGGCTTCGGGCAGCACCGCGACGGTTGCCGCCGACGTGTGGATGCGCCCGCTCGCCTCGGTCGCCGGCACGCGCTGCACGCGGTGCACGCCCGATTCGAATTTCAGATGCGCAAAGACGCCCTTGCCCGACACCGTGGCGATGATTTCCTTGTAGCCGCCAGCATCGCCATCGCTGGCTGAGGCCGTCTCGAAACGCCAGCCGCGTCCGGCGGCGTAGCGCTCATACATGCGAAACAGGTCGCCGGCAAAAAGCGCCGCCTCATCGCCGCCGGTGCCAGCGCGGATTTCAAGAATGGCGTTCTTGTCGTCGGCGGCATCCTTGGGCAGCAGCAGGATCTGGATGTCCTTCTGCAGCGCCTCGATGCGTTCCTCGACCTCCGGCAGATCGGCCTCGGCGAGCGCCCGCATCTCGGCATCGGTACCCTTGTCGGCAAGCATGGCTTCGAGGTCGGCCTGCTCATGCTCGGCCAGGCGCAGTGCCCTGACCTTGGCCACCATGTCCTGGATTTCGGCATATTCGGACGCCATGCGCACATAGGCATCAGCCGCCGGGCCAGCCGACATCTGCGCTTCGAGCATCTCGAAACGCTTGACGACTTGATCCATACGATCGCGGGGCAGGTTGACCATGATGAGGCTGCTACAATGGAATCGAACGGTCGTCGGCAAAAGCCTGCAGCAGCGCCCGCATCGGCAAGCCCTGCGCCGGCGCCATCAGATTGTGGTCGAAGAACGCCTCCAACTCATCCAGCGGCAGTTCCGTCAGCATCGCCTTGACCGGGCCGATCGAGGCCGGCGACATCGAGATCGAGCGGAAGCCGAGGCCGATCAGCGCCATCGCCGAGATCGGCTTGCCGGCGAGCTCGCCGCACAGGGTCACCGGCGTGTGATTGCGGACGCCGGCATCGGCGATCTGCTTCAGGACGCGCAGGAACGGCGCCGACAGCGTGTCGAACCGGTTGGCCAGTTGCGTGTTGCCGCGGTCGACGGCCATGACGAACTGGAACAGATCGTTCGAACCGACCGAGACGAAGTCGACCGCCTTCATCAATTCATCGAGCTGGAACAGTAGCGACGGCACTTCCAGCATGGCGCCCAGCTTCAGGCTGGTCGGCAAATGATGGGCGAAGCGCGACAGATGCCGCACTTCGCGGTCGATGATCTCGCGCGCCTGGGCGATCTCGCCAAGTTCGGTCACCATCGGCAGCATCAGCTTGAGCTCGCGCCCGCCACTGGCTTTGAGCAAGGCGCGGATCTGGGTGCGCAGCAACCCAGGCCGGTCAAGCGTCAGGCGAATCGCCCGCCAGCCGAGCGCCGGGTTCTCTTCCTGGATCGCGCCCTTGAAATAGGGCAGCACCTTGTCCCCGCCAATATCGATTGTGCGGAAGGTGACCGGCTTGCCGCGCGCCGCCTCGAGCACGTCACGGTAGAGCTTTTCCTGGGCCTCGGCACGGGGAAATGTCGAGGCGACCATGAATTGCAGTTCGGTGCGGAACAGGCCGATGCCGGCCGCGCCCGCTTCGGCCAGTTGCGGCAGGTCGACGGCAAGGCCGGCATTCATCAACAGGTCGACCTGGACACCGTCCCTGGTCATCGACGGTTTCTTGCGCAGTTCACGATAGACCTCTTGCCGGCGCGCCCGGAAACGCACCTTTTCGGCATAGGCGGCTTCGAGATCGGGCTGCGGCCGCAAATGGATCACGCCCTCTTCGCCGTCGACGATGATGGCGTCGCCGTTTTCCGCCATGGAAACGGCCCCCTTCATCTGGCCAGCGACGGGGATGCCCATGGCGCGCGCGACGATGACGACATGGCTGGTCGCCGCACCATCCTCGAGCACCAGCCCGCGCATCTTGTCCCTGGGATAGTCGAGCAGCTCGGCGGCGCCCATGGAGCGGGCGACGATGATGGCGTCTTTCGGCAGCGATGCGGCAATATCCTCCGGCCCGCGCCCCATCAACTGGCGCAGCAGCCGGTTGGCGAGATCGTCGAAATCGCTCATCCGCTCACGCAGATAGGGATCGGTCATGTGCAGCATGCGGGCGCGCATGTCGCTCTGCACCTTTTCCACGGCTGCTTCCGCCGTCAGGCCGTTGCGGATCGCCTCTTCCAGCCGGCGCACCCAGCCGCGGTCGTTGGCGAACATGCGATAGGCTTCCAGAACCTGGCGATGCTCGCCCTCGAAGGCGACGTCGCGGCGTTCGAGCATGTCGTCGATCGAGAGCCTGAGCGAGCCGAGCGAGGTCTCAAGCCGGCGGACTTCTTCCTCGCTGTCCTCGTTGAACAGATTGGTGACGACGATGCGAGGCTCGTGCAGCACGACATGGCCAAGCCCGACGCCGTCATTGAAGGACAGGCCGGTGAAGCTGACCGGACGGCGCAAATCGAGTTCGAGGCCGGGCCTGGTCAGCCGCGCCAGATCGCCGGTGGCGATCATCTCGGCGATCACCATCGCCGTGGTTTCCAGCGCCTCGACCTCGTCGTCGCGGTAGTGGCGCATGGTCTTGTTCTGCACAACAAGCACGCCCAGCGTGCGCCCTGCCCGCAGCACCGGCACGCCGAGGAAGGAGTTGTAGATCTCTTCCCCGGTCTCCGGCAGATAGGCGAAAGCCGGATGTTCCTGGGCGTTGGAAAGGTTGAGCGGACGTGCACTGGCCGCGATGGTGCCGACCAGGCCTTGCCCCAGCCGCAACTGCGCCAGGTGGACGGCGTTCGGGTTCAGACCTTCGGTGGCGTAGAGTTCGAGCACCGAATCGGCGCGCAGCACATAGAGCGAGCACACTTCGGCGACCATGTTGGAGGCGATGTCGCGCACGATCCGGTCAAGCCGCTCCTGCGGCTCCAGCGGCTCCTGCATGAGCTCGCGGAGCCGTTTCAGCAAAACGCGTGGGCCACTGGCCTGATCACGCATCGCGGCTTCTTCTCCAATGGGCATCCTGCCCGCCGCAGTTTCCACTGCGACCGGCGCACACGCAACAACTCAAATCGTTCTCGCTACTGCTTATCCAGACCGTAGACGGAATGCAAAGTACGAACCGCAAGTTCGGTGTACGGACCGTCGATCAGGATCGAAATCTTGATCTCGGAGGTCGTGATGGCGCGGATATTGATCGACTTGTCGGCCAGCGCCTTGAAAGCGGTGGCGGCGACGCCGGCATGGCTCCTCATGCCGATGCCGATGACCGAAACCTTCGACATGCCGGCTTCCGACTGCACGACATCGTAGCCGATCGACGCCTTGAGGCGCTCGAGCACGGCCAGCGCCTTGTCGACATCGCCCGACGGCACGGTGAAGGTCATGTCGGTGAACTTGCCGTCCTCGGAAATGTTCTGGACGATCATGTCGACATTGATGTTGGCCTCGGCCAGCGGACCGAAGATGCCGGCGGCAACGCCCGGCCGGTCGCCGACCCGGCGCAGCGAAATCTGCGCCTCGTCCTTGGCATAGGCAATTCCGGTGACGACCTGCTGTTCCACGATCTCTTCCTCGTCGCAAATGAGCGTTCCGGGCGGATTGAGCAAATCCCCCATTCCGGGCGCGTCGGGATCGTCGAAGGACGACCGCACGAAGGTACGCACCCTGTGCACCATGGCAAGCTCGACCGAACGCACCTGCAGTACCTTGGCGCCGAGCGAGGCCATTTCAAGCATTTCCTCGAACGAGATCTTGGCCAGCCGCCGCGCCTTGGGCTCCATGCGCGGATCGGTGGTGTAGACCCCGTCGACGTCGGTGTAGATGTCGCAACGATCGGCCTTGACCGCCGCGGCGATGGCTACCGCACTGGTGTCGGAGCCGCCGCGGCCAAGCGTGGCGATGCGATTGTCCGGGCCGATGCCCTGGAAACCGGCGATCACCGCCACCTGGCCCTCGCCGAAGCGCTTGATCAGGAAGGCGCCATCGATGTCGAGGATGCGCGCCGCGCCATGCGCATTGTCGGTCTTGATCGGGATCTGCCAGCCCTGCCAGGAGCGTGCATGCACGCCCATGTTCTGCAAGGTGATCGCCAGAAGGCCGGCCGTGACCTGTTCGCCGGAAGCGACGACCGCGTCATATTCGCGTGCGTCGTGCATCGGCGAGGCTTCGCGTGTCCAGCCAACCAGTTCATTGGTCTTGCCGGCCATCGCCGAAACGACCACCGCCACCTCATGGCCGGCTTCGACCTCGCGTTTGACGTGACGCGCCACATTGCGGATGCGGGCGATGTCGGCGACGGAGGTCCCGCCGAATTTCATCACGATGCGCGCCATGGAAGCGAAATGCCTTTGACTGAAGCCGAATCCCAGCCAAAACAGCGGGAATCCCGAATAGTGGAATGCCGGCTGACGCCGGCCGTTGAATGCGCGGCCTCCTTAGCCAAATGATGAAGGTTTCGCAAGGCTGGCGGCGGATTGCAGGCTTCAAGAAGGCGGCATATCGCGTACCACCCTGCCGTCGCCTACGAAATGCTGCCCGTGAGGAATTCCTTTTGGTCCGGTATTACAGATGATTGCTGGTCTTCGACGCGCCATGCGATGGCAATCGCTCCCGCTTGTCATTGGCTTCGTGGTGTTGGCGCTGATCGTCGGCAGCCGTGCCGTGCTGGTCGAAGGCCAGCGAGCCAACCGCGCCGCCGCGCGCGAGGCAATCGAATATCAGGAATTGCTTTCCGGCCGGCGTGAAACCAAGATTGACGTCGACAAGGCCGGCGACGTCCTGCTGTGGTTCACCATTCAGCATCTACAGGCCGTCGGTACTCCTTCGATCGCATAGCGCAACTAGCGCTGCCGAGAAAGCCGTCGATCCGCTCCGCTCGCGTGTGCCAGCCGGCATCGCAATCCACCTCGTAGGCAAGGCAGCACGGCTTGCCGTCCTGGATAACGATGGCTTGCCCCTTGAGCCTATGCCCGCCATCGGTCTGCCAAAGCACGCAGGCATCGTGACCCTCCACGTCCAGCCGACGCCAAAGGATCGAAGCCACCATAGCTGTCATCGTCACCTCCTCGAATTCAAAACGATGCTCTCTCTTTCGCCGGCCGGGCCAATTGTGTTTCACCGCGGCGTTGTCAGCTGACATGCCCTGACAGAATCCGGCTCCCCTCCGGCCGAGGAAAATTGTTGCCTTGACATTCGCGGCTCCACGCCCGACTTCCTAGCGCTCGAGGAGACCAACCGATGCCAGAGCCCCGACGATCGACGATCGATGCCGGAGAAGTGGAACGCTTTTCCGCCCTTGCCGCCGAATGGTGGAACCCGAACGGCAAGTTCCGCCCCCTGCACAAATTCAATCCGGTCCGGCTGTCCTATATCCGCGACCAGATAGCGACGCGCTTCGGCCGCGATCCGCGCGCTGCAAGGCCTTTCGAGGGCCTGCGCATCCTCGACATCGGCTGCGGTGGCGGCCTTTTGTGCGAGCCGATGGCGCGGCTTGGCGCCGACGTTGTGGGAGCGGATGCCTCCGAAACAAACATCGAAGTGGCCAAGCTCCACGCTGCCGAGGGCAATGTCAGCGTCGACTATCGCGCCACGACAGCCGAAGACCTTGCCGACGCTGGCGAAAAATTCGACGTCATCCTCAACATGGAAGTGGTCGAGCATGTCGCAGACATCGACCTGTTCGTCGCCAAATGCGGCGCCATGGTCGGGCCCGGCGGCATCATGTTCGTGGCCACGATCAACCGCACGCTGAAGGCGCTCGGGCTGGCCATCATCGGCGCCGAATATGTGCTGCGCTGGCTGCCGCGGGGCACCCACCAGTTCGGCAGACTGGTGCGCCCGGAAGAGCTCGAAAAGGCGCTTGGCGGCGCCGGCCTGACCATCATCGACCGCACCGGAGTCACCTACAATCCGCTTGCCGACCGCTGGGCGCGGTCGAAGGACATGGACGTCAACTACATGGTCCTGGCGGAAAAAGGCTCGGTCTGATCCTGTTCAGAATCGAGCGGCTGATAGCCGCCGCGCCAGTAGATCACCTTGGGCGGCTCGGCCGACACCCGGTGGCGAAGAGAGCCGGCGCCGGCTGAGGCGCAAGCGCGCTCACGCTGCCTGGCTTTGTGCCTTCCTGCTGGGCTGACTTTGCGCCATGGTGGTGATGAACACACCGGCGATGATGATGAGTGCGCCCGCCCAGGTCAGCAGCTGATAGTGCTCGCCAAGGAAGATGGTGCCGGCAAACAGGCCGACGGCCGCCGCCACATAGCCGATCTGGCTGAGATAGACCGGACCGCCAACCGCCTGCAGCCTAAAGAAAAAGGCGAACATCGCCGATGCCGACGCAGCCTGCGCGACGACGACCAGCGGCACGCCACCGAGGGGAGCGAAGGCCTTGACGCCGAACAGGGCGAGAATGCCGACAAACAGCATCGCCGCCGACGCCAAATGGCTGCCTACGGCAAGCTCGATCGGGCCGGTGCCTTCCGGCCAGGCGACCGTGCGGTAGATGTTGCCGGCGGCCAGGCTGACCGGAATGAGCAGCCCCATCACCACCCAGAACAAATCGGCCGGTTGGCCGGCCTCGCCGCGAGTGACCGCCACCATGACGGCGCCGACAAAGCCGACGGCGATGCCGACAATCCCCAGAATGTTGGGGCGCCGGACACGCAACAGGATCGAGAACACCAGTGTGATGACAGGCGACAGTGTGAACATGATGCCGGTGTAGCCGGCGCCCAGATGCGGGATGGCCGAGAACATCAGCAGATTGGGGACGGCATAGGACACCGCCGCGGTGACGAAGAAATAGCGCAATTTGTGCGCGGTGAGCCGGACGCGCTGACCGCGAGCCAAGAGCACGCACAGCAAGACGCCGCCGGCGCCGAGCGAAATGACCAAGGCCCAGACCATGGCCGGAACGCCGGCAGCCGTGGCGACCTTACCGAACGGCAGTGTCAGGCCGAGCAGGCCGCCGGTGACGACCAGCAGGCCGAGCGCCGAATCCCAGAGAAGTTTCATCATCGAACCCTGTCGCGCGCGGCCCTTGGCCAGCATTGCATCTTGCGATAAGATAACGAAAAGATTCTTAACGTCAAGATATATGATGGTGAGACAATTGGACAGGGCAGCAAGAGCGATTGAGCAATGGAAGCGGGAGCGGCCCGATCTGGATGTCTCGCCGATGGCCGTGCTCGGGCGGCTGAACGAGGCCTCCTCGCTGATCGCCCGCGAGCGCCTGGCGCCGTTGTTTGCCCGTTATGGATTGCAGTCGGGAGAGTTCGATGTGCTGGCGACACTGCGGCGCTCGGGATCACCTTACGCGCTGACGCCGACCGCTCTCTATGAAGCGACAATGGTCACATCGGGTGCGATGACCAACAGGCTCGACCGGCTCGAAACGTCCGGATTGATCCTGCGCGGGCCGCACCCCAACGATCGGCGCGGCATTGTCGTGCGGTTGACTGAAAAGGGTCTCGCTTTGATCGACGAGGCGATCACTGCCCACGTTGCCAATGAGCACGAGGTTCTCGCGGGCCTTACACAGGCGGAACGGGAAACGCTGTCCCGTCTGCTTGAGAAATTGATCGGCAGCGTGAGTTGACTTCTCAGTTGCGGTCGTCCGGAAACACCGGAATCGGCATGAACTCGACGCCGTCCTCGGCCAGGCTCTTGGCCTCGTCCAGCGTCGCTTCACCATAGATGCCGCGCGCGTCGCTTTCACCGAAATGGATTTTTCGCGCTTCCTCGGCGAACTTGTCGCCGACATAGTCGGCATTCTCGCGCACCTTCTCGGCCATCGCCTTCAGCTGCGCCAAAGCCTGCTTCTGCGCCTCGCCCATGGCGAGCGCTATCGTTTCCTGCTTGCGCGCCGTGGAAACCGCCGGCGCCATCAGCGCTTTCTGCACCTTGTGCGAGCCACAGGTCGGGCAGTCGACAAAGCCGCGCTTCTTCTGGGTGTCGAAATCGTCATTGCTACGAAACCAGCCTTCGAATTCGTGCTCGTGCTCGCAGATGAGGGCAAAACGGATCAAGAGGCTGCACCCCTGAGCCGCGGCGCCTCGCCCAAGCCGGCATTGACGGCGAAATCCCGCGCATTTTTGAGGTTGGGAATCTTCTTGCGCGCGGCAAGCGACTGCGTCGGGTCGATCTCGGCGACGATCACCGCCGGCTCGTCATGCGCGGCTTCGGCGATGATACGGCCCCACGGATCGACGATCAGCGAATGACCGTAGGTCTCGCGGCCATCTTCATGCAGGCCACCTTGCGCGGCAGCGACGACATAGGCGCCGTTCTCGATGGCGCGGGCCCTGAGCAGCACGTGCCAGTGCGCCTCGCCCGTCTGGCGGGTGAAGGCAGCCGGTACCGAAAGCAGATCTGCGCCGGCCAGTGCCTCGGCGCGGAACAATTGCGGGAACCGCAAATCGTAGCAGACCGCGAAACCCAGTTTCGCGCCGTCGAGGTCGGTAACGACGGCCTCGGTGCCCGGTTCATAGGCGGCGGATTCACGCCACGACTCGCCATTGTCGAGATCGACGTCGAACATGTGGATCTTGTCGTAGGTGGCGAGCGTGGCGCCGTCCGGGCCGAACAGCAGTGCTCGGTTGGCGAGCTTGCCATCCGCACGCAGGATGGCGGTCGAGCCTATATGCAGGAAGACGCCGAGCTCCTTGGCCAGCTTGCGCGCGGTCGAAACGACGATGTCCTTGTCCTCCGAGGTGAAGGAGGCGGCGCGCGCTTGCTTGTCGCGGATCAGCGCGCCGGTCATTTCCGGCGTCTGTATATAGATCGCGCCCAGGCTTGCGGCTTCACGCACCAGCCGTTCGAGATCGACCGCGTTGCGCTCGGGGCTCTCGCCTGAACGCATCTGGATCGCAGCCGCCTTGAAAACACCCATCGTCATATCCTCAAATAGTCGCGCCGTTGGCGAGCAGTTTGTCCAGCCGGCCTTCGGCCTCCAGCTCGTGGAGGTCGTCGCAGCCGCCGACATGCGTATCGCCGATGAAAATCTGCGGAAAGGTCGAGCGGCCGTGGGCGCGGGAGATCATCTCCTGGCGCAGTTCCGGCGAGAAGGAGGCATCGTGCTCGGTAAAGGCGACGCCCTTGCGCTCGAGCAGCCGCTTGGCTGCCGTGCAATAGCCGCACATCATGCGGGTGTAGATGGTGACATCGGCCATGACGAATTTCCGCTGTTCGTTACCGACTTATATAGTCGCGGACTCGTCCGCCCGAAAGTCCCCCGGCAACACACGGGCAAAGGTCAGCACGTCGACGGCGGCCGCACCTCCCCTTTTCAATGCCTTCGTGGCGGAACGCACGGTGGCGCCGGTGGTGTAGACGTCGTCGATCAAGAGCACCCTGCGGCCGGCAATCTCGATTTCCGCCTCGGCGGGCACCCGGAAGGCCGCCCGCACATTCTCCTCGCGTTCCTGCCGCTCCAGCCCAACCTGCTGGCGGGTGAGTTTTACGCGCCGCACCGCCGAGGGAGCGAAGGGCAATTCACTGAGCGCCGAGACCGCCCTCGCCAGTTCCGCCGATTGGTTGAACCGCCGCCTGAAAAAGCGCCGCCAGTGCAGCGGCACCGGCACCACCACATCCGCCTCGGCGATGAGATCAGCACCCGCGCGCACCATCCAGCGCGCCATCCATGGCGCGAGATCAGTGCGGTCCTGGTATTTCAGCCCTTGCACCATCTGGCGGGCGACGCCGGAATAGGCCACCGCCGCCCGCGCGCGCTCGAAGGGCGGCGGATCGGCAATTGTTTCGGCCGACAGAAAGCCTTCGCCCATATGGTGGGTGAACGGCGTGCCCATCACCGGGCACCATGGCCGTTCCAGCAGTCTGAGCTTCGGCCAGCAGGCGCCGCACAGCACGCCGGGCTGCGAGACATGCCGGCGGCAACCGGCGCAGACCGGCGGAAACAGGATGCGCGCCGGCCAGCCGAGGGCCGATCGGGCGAAACGCTTGATCTCGATGGGCTTGATCTTGGACATCGGATCGGCCACGTGGTTGGTTCTCCGCGCCATCATACCAACTATATCAGGGCGTGGACAAACAAGGATCTGCCCGTTGCAGCCGATAATGGATACCTCCCTGTGGCTGGCGCACAAGCGGCGCGCGCTCACCCATCCGGTTGACGGCGCGGACTTCCTCATGCGTCGCACCGCCGAGGATCTTGCCGACCGGCTGGGTGCCGTCGAGCGCCGGTTCGGCAAGGCGGCTGTGCTGTTTTGCCAGACGCCGGCGGCAGCCGAAACGCTCGCCGAAAGCGGCAAGGTCGCCGACATTGTCCGCGTCGAGACCGATACGGCTTTCCTGAGTGGTGGCGGCGCCGGCTTGATCGCACCGCTCGAAACCGTGCCGTTCGAGCCGGAGAGCCTCGATCTGGCGGTTTCGCTTCTGTCGTTGCAGGCGATGAACGACATTCCCGGCATGCTGATCCAAATCCGCCGCGCGTTGCGGCCGGACGGGCTTTTCCTCGGCGCCTTTGCCGGCGCTGGCACGCTTTTCGAGCTACGCGAAAGCCTGCTTGCGGCCGAGACCGAGCTTTACGGCGGCGCCAGCCCGCGCGTCATCCCGTTCACCGACGTGCGCGATGCCGGTACGCTTCTGCAGCGCGCCGGTCTCGCTCTGCCGGTCGCCGACGTCGAGACGGTGACGGTGCGCTACGCCAGCCTGTTTAACCTGATGGCGGATCTGCGAGCCATGGGCGAGACCAATGCGCTCACCGATCGTAGCCGGCGGCCGGGCTCACGCAAGCTGTTTGCGCGCGCGGCGGAAATCTACGCCGAGCGATTTTCCGACCCCGACGGCCGCATGAGGGCAAGTTTCTCGATCGTCTGGATGTCAGGCTGGGCGCCCGACGCATCGCAGCAAAAACCGCTTAAGCCGGGTTCAGCCAAGGTCTCGTTGAAGGCAATCCTGGAGGCTCCCGGCGGGCAATGATCCTGTCCGCAGGCGCGGAAAGCTAATGCATACCGCCCAGAAGTGGCCCCGGTTTTGGGAGAACGACATGCATGAAAAAACCTACATCTCAGGGTGTGAAGGCGTTCGCAAGCCTGCTGTTGTTGTCGCTGAACAGCCAGATGATCGAGTTGGAGACCTGGCCGATACCGCCGACGATGGCCAGCGACAGCACGGCGACGATCAGGCCATATTCGACGGCCGTCGCACCCTTCTCGTCCTTCAGAAAACGCCGCAGCACTGCTTTCATGACCTCAACCCCTCTGACCAGGACCTTACCGCCGATCTGTTAAGAAAGGTTAACGGCAAAGGCTTAACAGGCGGTGAAGCCGCCGCCTTGCCGAAATCTCTTAACCATGTCAGCAGTCGCCGCTGCTTCTGCCATTGGACCTGATGATGCAGACAGAACTGGGTTGCGGCTGCAGCACGCTACGGCGCAGCGTATAGGTTTCGCGATGGACCGAGCCGGTGGCCGTCATGTCCAGCCCGCCAGCAAAATCATCGCGGGACGACAGCGAGCGTGTCTGGCTGTCGAGGAACGGGGTTGCGATCAGCGCCAGCGCCACCGCGGCCGAACCGAACAGCAGCGTGATGCGCAATATGCCCATGCCCGCGTCGGCGGCGCGAAAGCTGCGCTCGGGCCGGATCGAGTCCCAATCCCTGTCTAGGCTCATGCTATCGCTCCCCAGCGAATCGGCGGCGCGGCCGCGAACGGCCATGCTTCAACTTTTCATGATGAGATAAATCTTCCATTAACGCTGGCTGATACGTCGCCACGGCCAGGAAGCGGCCGGACGGTAGCCCCTCAAAGAAGATCGATGAGGAAGGGGATCAGCGGCGCATCGGCCGGCGGCATTTGGTAGTCGCGCATCTGCTTTGGCCGCACCCATTTCAACGCCTGCCCTTCCCTGGGCTGTGCGATGCCGCGAAAGCGGCGGCAGATGAACAGCGGCATCAGCAGGTGGAAATCGTCATAGGAATGACTGGCAAAGGTAAGCGGCGCCAGGCACGGAATGTCGGTTTCGATGCCGATCTCCTCGTGCAGCTCGCGAATAATGCATTGTTCGGGCGTTTCCCCGGGCTCGACCTTGCCACCGGGAAACTCCCACAGCCCGGCAAGCTGCTTGCCCTCGGGCCGCTGCGCCAGCAGCACGCGGCCGTCGGCATCGACCAGCGCGCAGGCGGCGACCAGGAGCAGGCGCTTGCCGGCGGTCGTCCCGCCACTCATGCCATCACATCATTCATGCCATCACTTCATTCTTGACCCGGCGGCCGGCGGTAGTGGTAGCGATAGACTTCCTCGAAGCCGAGCGAATGGTAGAGCGCCAACGCCGCCACATTGCCGGCCTCAACCTGCAGCCAGGCTTCCCGCGCGCCACGCAGCCGCGCCCATTTCAGCGCCGACAGGATCAGGTTGCGGCCGTGGCCCTTGTTGCGCGCCGACTTGTCGGTGGCGACCTCGAACAGGCCGGCAAGATCGCCGTCGTGCACGCAGATCAGCGTCGCCAGCGCTTCGGCGCCATCCTCGAGCGCGAACAGTCCGGCCTCCGGCTGGATGGCACCGATGATCTCGGACAGGCCGGGCCGCAGCGAAACATCCGAACCGCTGACCTTGAGCGACGCGCCGATGAAGCGGCTGATGTCCTTCAGCGGAATCTGGTCCATGGCGGCATCGAGTTGTGCGTCGGCCAGCGGCAGCCGCATGACCAGCGACTCGTCGAACCGGCTCCAGCCCTCGCGGTCGAGATGGCTGGCGAGGTCCGGACCCGACAGTGGCGACATGCGGAACGTCAGCGGCCTGCCATAGGCATCGAAACGGCGGCTGGCCCGGCCGATACGGTCGGCCATGTGCTGGGTGTCGCCGGGATCGAGCGGGTTGACCGAGTTCAGACGCTTGGCCGGATGGCCGGCGGTCAGCCGCACCACCCAGGTGCCGTCATAGTGGACGGCGGCTGCCGGCCAGGCACGAAAGCCGGCCGCCTCGTAGCGGCGCACGATCGCCAGCATGCTTGCCGGATGCCTGGAGCCCAAAACCATCAGCTCCGATAATCGCCATTGATGGCGACATATTCCTTGGTGAGATCGCAGGTCCACACCGTCGCCTTGCCGCGGCCGATGCCGATATCGGCTCGGATACGGATGTCGTCGCGCTTCATGTAGGCCGACGTCGCCTGCTCGGAGTAGCCGGGGTCGCGCTCGCCTTCATGCGCGAGCCGGTTGTCGCCGAACCAGATCGACAGCCGGTCGCGATCGGCGGGTTCGCCGGCCTTGCCGACGGCCATGACGACGCGGCCCCAATTGGCATCCTCGCCGGCGACCGCAGTCTTGACCAGCGGCGAATTGGCGATCGACAGCGCGATGCGCTTGGCCGAACGCGCCGATTTGGCGCCGGTGACGGTGACTTCGACCTGCTTGCGGGCGCCCTCGCCGTCGCGCACCACTTGCAGCGCCAGCGATTTCAGCACCTTGCCGAGCGCCCGGCGGAACGCGCCGAGACGGGCATCCTTGGGGTCGGTTATCTCGGGCGCGCCGCGCTTGGCGGCCTTGCCGGTGGCGAAGATCAGCAGCGTGTCGCTGGTCGAGGTGTCGCTGTCGACGGTGACCGCGTTGAAGGTCTTGGCCGTGCCGCGCGACAACAGGTCCTGCAGGACGGGTGCGGCGATCGGCGCGTCGGTGGCAATGAAGGAAAGCATCGTTGCCATGTCGGGCGCGATCATGCCGGCGCCCTTGGAAATGCCGTTGATGGTGACATCGGTATCGCCGAGCTTGACGGTCGCTGTCGCCACTTTCGGATAGGTATCCGTGGTCATGATCGCCTTTGCCGCTTCGGTCCACAGCTCAGGCTTGCCATTGCTGACCAGCCCCGCGAGCAGATGGCTGAATTTGCTGGTGTCGAGCGGCTCGCCGATGACACCGGTCGAGGCCAGGAAAACCTCGCCTGCCTTGCAGCCGGCCGCCTTCGCCGCCGCCTCGCCGGTCAGGGCGGTCGACTCGCGGCCCTTCTTGCCGGTGAAGGCGTTGGCGTTGCCGGAATTGACGACCAGCACCCGCGCCTTGCCGGCACCGAGATTCTGCCGGCAGAAATCGACCGGCGCCGAGGGACATTTCGATTTCGTGAACACGCCGGCGACCGTAGTGCCTTCATCGAAAACCATGGTCAGCAGATCGGTGCGGTTCTTATACTTTATCCCCGCCTCGGCGGTGGCGATGCGCACCCCCTCGATTTCTGGCATCTTGGGGTATTTCTTCGGCGCAAGCGGCGAAATCGTCGTGGACATAGGGGCCTCGGGCGGGAAAATCGCAAGGGAAGGCCGGTTTGCCCGATACGCCGCGCCGGCGCAAGGGCGTTTTCGTCGCTCTTGCCGGAGGCGGGAGCCCACTCGGGATTAAGCTTGCATTTCAAATCTGTTGGCGCCGCCGGGGCCGATGGCGTTATGATCCTGCCCCATGGGCAGGCTTGCGATCCTCGCATGGGCATTTCTGGGACTTTTGCTGCTGAGCGCGAATGCACAGCCGCAGCGGCGCGTGGCGCTTGTCATCGGCAACGGCACTTACGCCGAAGCCGGCACGCTGGCCAATCCGGTCAACGACGCGCTCGACATCGCCGACAAGCTGCGTTCCATCGGCTTCGAGGTCATCGAAGGCAATGATCTCGGCAAGCGTGAGCTCGAACGCAGCATCGGCGAGTTCTCCGACGCGCTCGAAGGCGCCGGCGTCGGGCTTTTCTATTATGCCGGCCACGGCTTGCAGGTCGACGGGCGCAACTACATCGTGCCGGTCGACGCCAGGTTGGACGTGCCGGTCAAGCTCCAGCTCGAGGCCGTTCCGATCGACGAAATCCTCGACATCATGGAACAGCAAACCAAGGTCAGCCTGGTGTTTCTCGATGCCTGCCGCAACAATCCGTTTGCCCGCAGCTTGAGCCGCACCGCAACCACACGCTCGGCGACGGCGCTGGCCGGGCTGGCGCAGTTCGATTCGACGCGCGGCTCGTTCATTGCCTTCTCGACGGCACCTGGCGCCGTTGCCATGGACGGAAGCGGGCGCAACTCGCCTTTTGCCGCCGCCCTGCTGCGCCACATCGCCGAACCTGGCCAGAGCATCAACGACATGATGATCGCGGTACGCCGCGACGTGGTTTCGCAAACCCGCGAGGCCCAACGCCCCTGGGAGCAGGGCTCGCTGCTCGAACGCTTCGAATTCGTCTCCGACGGACAACCTGCAGAGCCGCAAAGGCCGGCCGCCGCTCCGATTCCCGCGACCGAAGTTGCCGTGCTCGAGCGCTCGGTGGGCGACGACAAGGGATCGATCGAAAAGTTCCTGCGCCAGGATTATCTGACGCCGGACACCAAGGCGATGAGCGAGACCGTCAAGCGGCTCTACGGCCCGTCGGCCACCATTTTCGGCACAAGCTACGACGCCGAGGCCATCGCCAAGGTCAAGGCCGACTGGTTCGCGCAATGGGCCTCCTGGTCGCTTGGCCTGGAGCCCGGCAGCCTGGAGGTCACTCCACATGGCGAGGATGGCGCCGAGGCTGTCTTTGCGATGCGCTACGACTATCTTCCAAAGGACAAGTCGGCGGCACGCCTGATCGGCAAGGCGCGCGTCACGCTTGGACTGGTCAAGGCAGAGGGCGGCTGGCGCATCGAATCCGAGACATCGCAAGCGATGCAGTAAGCATCATCTTTGATCCGTCAAAAACGGTCCGTTTCGTTTCACCGCGACCTCGCCTATATTGCCGGCGAAATTGTTGGCGAGGACGACAGAAATGGCCGAGGACGCCGACCCGGCGCGCAAATCGATCGGTGCGCGGCGCAACCCCGCCAGCGCCGATGCCATTCTCGAAGCAGCCGAGGCTGTGCTGGTCGAGGCCGGTTATGCCGGTTTCTCGATCGAGGCGGTGGCGCGGCGGGCCCGCGCCGGCAAACCCACCATCTATCGCTGGTGGCCGAGCAAGGCCGCATTGCTGCTCGAAGTCTACCAGCGCCAGAAACGCGTCGATGTTCCCGATACCGGGCGACTGGAAGAGGATCTCGTCGGCTTCCTGAAAAACCTGTTCGCCCACTGGCGAGAGACATCGTCGGGCAGCGTGTTCAGGTCGCTGATCGCCGAGGCGCAGTCGGATGATACGGCGGCCGCGGCCCTTGCCGACTATGCGCTGGGCCGACGCTCCCATACCGGCCAGATGGTCGAACGTGCCAGGGCAAGGGGCGAAATCGCCGCCGACATCGATTCGGCTGTTGTCGCCGACCTGATCGCCTCCTTCGCCTGGAAGCATCTGTTGACCAACCGGCTCGACGAGGACGAAGCGACCATACGCAAGGCCGTCAACTACGTGATGCGCGGCATAGCGGCGCCGGCTGGGTAAAGCCGGTCGGCACCGGCAGATAAAAAAGAGGCACGGCAACCCTGGCTGCCGCGCCCTCTTCAAAAAAGTTCTTTCAGGCCTACTTGGCGCTTTCCAGCGTATCGACCGCCTTTTTCAGGTTCGCGTCGGGGATCTCGACCTTGGCGCCGGCGCGCAGCGACTTGACCAGCGCGAAATACTTGTCGCGGATCACCGCCTGCTTGGCCTGGTCCTTGACGTCGTTGAAGGCCGGCGGCTGCTTGGTGCGCTTGTCCTCGAGCTTGATGACATGCCAGCCGAACTGCGACTGCACCGGCTGCTCGGTGTATTTGCCGACCTCGAGCGCGAAGGCCGCCTTGTCGAACTCCGGCACCATCTGGCCAGGTCCGAACCAGCCGAGGTCGCCGCCGCTGGTCTTGCCTGAGGGATCGCTGGTGTGCTCGTTGGCGAGCTTCTGGAAGTCGGCGCCGCCGTCGAGCTGCTTGATGATGGCCTCGGCCTCTTCCTTCGTCTTCACGAGGATGTGACGGGCATGCACCTCGTTGGTGGGCGGCGTGTTGGCGATTTCCTGGTCGTAGCGAGCGCGAACCTCGGCGTCGGTGACCTTGTCGACGACGCCCTTCTCGACCATCTCGCCATGCAGCGCACGCTGCTGCAGGAAGGCCATGCGGCGCTGGAAGTCAGGGTCCTTGTCGAGCCCGGTGGTGACGGCCTGGGCGGCCATGACGCGGATTTCGATGGCAGCCGAAAGCGCCGCTGCACGGCGCTGCTCGGGCGGCAGTTGCGAGAACTGCTGCGACAGCTCGCCTTCGGCAAGCACGAGGTCGGCCTCGGTCAAGGGCTGGCCGTTGACCGTGGCGATCACGGTATTCGGATCGACAGGTGCCGCGGGCGCCGCGGCTGGTGCTGCTGCATCCGCTGAAGCGGGAGCGGTTTGTTGCGCCATCAGCGGCGACAGCGAAAGGGCCGACAGGCCGAAGGCCAGACCAAGGCTGGCGAGCGACGCGCGGCGGAACAACAAGGACATAAGATGACTCCGGTGGGGATTGTAAGGAGGGGGTGGCTTCCAGATCAGCCAGATTGTGGCGGAATTTGGCGCGCCCGGCAGGGCCAGCGCGGCGTTGACATCAGTTGAGCCCCCTCTTATCTGTCCAACGACTTTGCGTCCAGAACCGTTTTCCGGGCGCTTTTTGTGTTTGTCCACGTTCACGTGGAATTGATGGGGCCGGCCGGCGCTCATCTCAAGATTGAGAATTCTATCGAAAGGACCATTGGATGGTCAGTCTCGGCGGTCTCGCGCGTAAGGTTTTCGGTTCCTCCAACGACCGTCGGGTCAAATCGACCCGGCCTCGTGTCGAGGCGATCAATGCCATGGAAAACGAGATGCGGGCGCTCTCCGACGAGGAGTTGGTCGGCCGCACCGCGAAATTCCGTCAGGACATCGCCAACGGCGCCACGCTTGATGACCTTTTGGTGCCAGCGTTTGCCACCGCCCGCGAGGCAGCGCGCCGCGTGCTCGGCATGCGCCCCTTCGATGTCCAGCTGATCGGCGGCATGGTGCTGCACAATGGCGGCATTGCCGAGATGCGCACCGGCGAGGGCAAGACCCTGGTCGCGACGCTGCCGGTCTACCTCAACGCGCTTGCCGGCAAGGGCGTCCACGTCGTCACCGTCAACGACTATCTCGCCACCCGCGACTCCGAATGGATGGGCCGCGTCTACAAGTTCCTCGGCCTCTCGGTCGGCGTTATCGTCCACGGCCTGTCCGACGAGGAGCGCAGCGCCGCCTACGCCGCCGATGTCACCTACGCCACCAACAATGAGCTCGGCTTCGACTATCTGCGCGACAACATGAAATACGAGCGCGCCCAGATGGTGCAGCGCGGTCACAATTACGCGATCGTCGACGAAGTCGATTCCATCCTGGTCGACGAGGCGCGCACGCCGCTGATCATTTCCGGTCCGCTCGAGGACCGTTCGGAAATGTACAACACCATCGACACCTTCATCATCCAGCTGCAGCCGCAGGATTATGAGATCGACGAGAAGCAGAAGACCTCGATCTTCACCGAGGAAGGCACCGAGAAGCTCGAGAACCTGCTGCGCGACGCCGACCTGCTCAAGGGCGAGTCGCTCTACGACGTCGAGAACGTCGCCATCGTCCACCATGTCAACAATGCGCTGAAGGCGCACCGGCTGTTCCAGAAGGACAAGGACTACATCGTGCGTAACGGCGAGATCGTCATCATCGACGAGTTCACCGGTCGCATGATGCCGGGCCGCCGCTATTCGGAAGGCCTGCACCAGGCGCTCGAAGCCAAGGAGCATGTGGCGATCCAGCCGGAGAACCAGACGCTCGCCTCCGTCACCTTCCAGAACTACTTCCGCCTCTACAAGAAGCTTTCCGGCATGACCGGCACAGCGCTGACCGAGGCAGAGGAATTCGGCAACATCTACGGCCTCGAAGTCACCGAGATCCCGACCAATTTGCCGGTCATCCGCATCGACGAGGACGACGAGGTCTACCGGACGGTCGAGGAGAAATACAAGGCGATCGTCAGGGAGATCCGCGAAGCCAGCGCCAAGGGCCAGCCGACGCTGGTCGGCACCACCTCCATTGAAAAGTCCGAGCAGCTGGCCGAGCGCCTGCGCAAGGAAGGCTTCACGGATTTCGAAGTGCTGAACGCCCGCCACCACGAGCGCGAGGCGGCGATCGTCGCCCAGGCTGGCAAGCCCGGCGCCATCACCATCGCCACCAACATGGCCGGCCGCGGCACCGACATCAAGCTCGGCGGCAATGCCGAGATGCGTATTGAAGACGAACTCGGGGACATGCCGGCCGGACCCGAGCGCGAGGCCCGGGAGAAGGAAATCCACGCCGACGTCGAGCGGCTGAAGGACAAGGCGCTGGCCGCCGGCGGGCTCTATGTGCTCGCCACTGAACGCCACGAATCGCGCCGCATCGACAACCAGCTCAGAGGCCGCTCCGGTCGTCAGGGCGATCCCGGCCGTTCGAAGTTCTTCCTGTCGCTGCAGGATGACCTAATGCGCATCTTCGGCTCCGAGCGCATGGACGGCATGCTGCAGAAGCTCGGCCTCAAGGAAGACGAGGCGATCATCCATCCCTGGATCAACAAGGCGCTGGAAAAGGCGCAGAAGAAGGTCGAGGCGCGCAACTTCGACATCCGCAAGAACCTTTTGAAATATGACGACGTCTCCAACGACCAGCGCAAGGTGGTGTTCGAGCAGCGCATCGAGCTGATGGATGGCGAGGGCCTTTCTGAGACCATTGGCGAGATGCGCGAAGGCGTCATCGACGAGATCGTCGCCAAGGCCATTCCCGAAAACGCCTATGCCGAGCAGTGGGATGTGGCCGGCCTGAAGGCCGAAGTCGCCGAATTCCTCAATCTCGACCTGCCGATCGAAGACTGGGCCAAGGAAGAGGGTATCGCCGAGGACGACATCCGCGAGCGCATCACCCAGGCCGCCGACGCCGCCGCCAAGGAGCGCGCCGAGCGCTTCGGCCCCGAGGTGATGGGCTATGTCGAACGTTCGGTGGTGCTGCAGACGCTCGACCATCTGTGGCGCGAGCACATCGTCAATCTCGACCATCTGCGTTCGGTCGTCGGCTTCCGCGGCTACGCCCAGCGCGATCCGCTGCAGGAGTACAAGAGCGAGGCGTTCGAGCTGTTCCAGGCGATGCTGGGCAATCTGCGCCAGGCCGTCACCGCGCAGCTGATGCGCGTCGAACTGGTCCGCCAGGCCGCCGAAGCGCCGCCGCCCGAGGCGCCTGACATGTTCGGCACCCATATCGACGGCACCACCGGCGAGAACGACTTCGAAGGCGGCGAGACCGCCCTTCTGGTCCGCCCGGAGGTCGCTACGATCGTCGCTCCCGAGGATCGCGACCCCAACAACCAGGCTACCTGGGGCAAGGTCGGCCGCAATGAAGCCTGCCCCTGCGGCTCCGGCAAGAAGTACAAGCACTGCCACGGGGCATTCGCCTGATCATTTGATAGGTCGGCGCGCGAAGGATCGCCGACCTTCGATCCCGTCCTCCCGAACACACTTCCTATAGCAACCCTGATTCGCGTGCCGCCGCAGTGGCTTCACCGCGCGAAACGGCCTCCAGCTTGCCCAGCACCGCCGAGACATGGTGATCGACTGTTTTCGGAGAAATGGTTAGCTGCTCGGCGATCCGCTTGTTGGAAAAGCCACGTTCGATCAGCTGCAGCACTTCCATCTGCCGCTGGGTCAGGCCGGCCTGATTTTCGCGCGTCGTGCGGCGCGGCCCCCGGGCGATATAGACGCCGTTGCGCCGCATCGTTTCGCGCACATGCTGGGCCACCGGTCTGGCACCAAGGTTTTCGAAAATCTCCAGCGCCAAACGCTGTGCTTCCTCGTCACCCTGGGTGAGCGCAAGCCCGCGTTCATAGGGTGCGTTGAGGTCCGCCCAAAGTGACGCGGCCGCCCGCCAGTCTCCGGCGAGAAGCAGTCGGTAGGGCGCGGCCATGCCTGATGTATCGCCGGGGTCGGCATCCGGAGCCAGCTTCTGCCGCCATGTCGCCAGCTCGCTGAATACCGCGCGTGTCGGCGACAGGCCCTCGGCAAGATCGATCAGCCGCAGCGCCTCTTGCCCGTCGCCTTGCCCTAGCCATGCCTGCTCGGCCATGACGGCCGCATAGGGCGCCAGCCGCTGCAGCTCCATTCCCTTTTCCAGGAACTGTTTCATTTCCTGGAAAAGCGGTTCTGCTGAAGGATCGCCACGCCGTATCCGGAGTTTCGCCAGTGCAATCAGCGCGGGATAGCGGACCAGCATGGTCGCATGGTCGTTGGACAGCACATCGAGCGCCTCGGTAGCGGCCTCTTCCCATTGCCCCTGGCGCAGCTGCAACTGCGCCAGCACGCCGCGCATATAGTCACGCCAGGTGACGAGATCGTTTTCAACGCAATAGTTGATGCCGCGATCCAGGAAGGACTGTGCCGCGTCGAAGCCAAGCTGGTTCATCTCGCTGCAGGCGCTGTTGGTGAAGGCGCGCGCCGCATGTTCCTGAAAATTCTGCTCGAGTGCGATCTCCAGGCTGCGGGCAAGGTGCAGCCGCCCCGCCGCCGGATCCAGCCACTGCTCGGAGCTGCCAAGATTGTTAAGCGCGTGGCAGACGATGTCGGGCCGGTTCATGCGCTCGGCAAGGTCGACCGCCTTTTCGCCAAGCAGCAAGGCCTCGTCCAGCCTCTCGGCCAGCATCGCCAGTTGCGAGAGGTTGGAGTAGGCCATGGCGAGTTCGGCGCCGGCCGGCACGGTTTCCAGCAGTGCCACCGCCTGCTCGCCGAAGACGTCGGCGGCCTTGCGGTCACCTATCAGATAGGCAAAGCGCGACAACCATCTGAGGCTGTCGCCTTCCTTCGCCTTGTTGCCTTGAGCCTGATGCAGGAGGCGCGCATGGCCCTGTGCCTCGATGGCCTCTTCGATCTGGCCAATGAGATGGCATTCGAAGGCATATTTCTCGTAGAGCACGGCGCGGTCCACCGCTGGCAGGCTGTTGGCATGCCGCAGGGCGACCTCATAGTAGCCGGCGGCGTCACGATGCGCGCCGACGCGGGATGCTTCGCGCGCGGCAAGCGGCGCGAATTCGCGCACGGCTTCCAAATTGTGCGCCTCCACCGCGTGATGCACCAGGCGACCCGCGGAGACATCGCTGTTTTCGAGCAGCGCGGCCAACGCGCGCTGGTTGAATTGCCGCCTGCGGCTCGTCGTCAGCATCATTTCAACCGCGCGGCGGGCGATCTCGTGGCGGAAGGCATAGCCGTCGCCCATATCATCCAGCAGGCCGGCGGAGACGCATTCCGCCAGCTGCCCGGCGCTGGCGACGCCGCACAGGCCCTGCAACGCCCACGCATCGGCGCGCCTTGGAAACACCGACACCGCGTCGAGCATCGAGCGGGCGCCGGCAGACAGCCGCTCGGCCCGCGCCAGCACGGCGTCGCGCACGCTGGCGGGCGGTGTCGTTTCACTTTCGGCGCACAACAATTCGGTGACGAAAAATGCGTTGCCGGCCGTCGCCCTATAAATGGCGTCGCCATCGCGGCCCGCCGCATCGGCCAGCGACAGCACCGCCGCCTCGCTGAGCAGCGGCACGTCGATGCGCGCGACATTGGCCGCAGGGATTTCACCCAGCGCGCGGCGCACGCGCATCTGTGCTTCGCTGCGGTCGTTGCGCGCCGTCACCAGAAGCAAGATGTGGGTGTTGACGATGCGCCGGCCGAGAAAGCGAACGAAATCCAGCGTCGCGTCGTCGGCCCAGTGCAGATCCTCGATCACCAGCAGGCTTGGCTGCGTCTTGGTCTCGAATATCTCGAGCGCATCCGAAAACAGCGGCAATCTTTGTCCTTGCCGGTGGTCGATCGCTTGCGGGAGCGCCCATTGCGCCTCACGGGCAAGATCATAGAGCGGCCCGAGCGGATCGGGTATCGACAGATCCTCGCAGGCGCTGCGCAAGATGCGTGTGCCTTCTGCCGCGCGGCCGATGAAGGCCTCGACGAGCGACGTCTTGCCGGCGCCCGCTTCTCCCCCCAGCGCCGCCACCCGGCCACGGCCGCGTGCTGCTTCCATTAACAGGCCGTCCAGTAGCTCCAGCTGTGTCTGCCGTTCCAGAAGCATTGTCATTCTCTCGCAAGATTGGGGGATTGCCACCATGGTGGGTGCCGCCACGATAGCCTTGGGCGAGAGCGTTGCAATGTGACTTTCCACACATTGGAGTGACTCTCTCCACAAATAACGTCGCCAACATAGGGAATCGTCCCGCCAAAAATAGGGAATGGCTCCGATGCGCGCTCTTGTCGAACGTGATCATTGTCCAGTCGCGCTCGGACCGAGCGTGAATCAATGCGAAAAGGAACTTCCCATGCCTCGTTATGTGGTGGAACGCACATTTCCGGACGGTCTCACCGTGCCGATCACCGAAGTCGGCGCCGATGCGCTCGGCGGCGTCGTCATGCGCAACGCCGAAAAAGGCGTCACCTGGGTGCAGTCCTTCGTGTCGCTCGACAAGAAGCACAGTTTCTGCATCTACGACGGCCCCTCGCCGGAGGCGATCCGCAGCGCGGCCCATAAGAATTCGCTGCCGGTCGACAAGATCATGGAGGTGCGGGTTCTTGACCCTTACTTCTACTGTTGAGTCCCCAAATGATCGGCAATTCGATGAGCATCAAACTGCCCTTAGCGGCAATGGCGACCTGCTTGCTGGCCTGCCGGTCGGTGAACCCGCGCCTGTCATGGGAGACGCCGACCAAGCAACCTCCCTGCTCGGCCGTCTATGGCGGTTCGCGGCGAACCTGCCTTCGCATCTGTATGGCGGGCGGCGGCGATTGCCCCCGGAAGACGATTATCTGAGGCGCGACATCGGCCTCTCGGAGCACGATATCCAGCGGGAATACTGGCAATATTACTGGTGGGACCACTGATTTCGTGCAGCCATTTTGAACCGCTGAAAGACATTTCGAAAACTGCAAAGGCCGCCTGACAGCGACCTGCACAAACCGGACGGACGGTCCGTTCCGGATTGCAAAACCAGGCGCCGCAGCGTTGAAACACGCCCGGCCTCACGGCCGGCCGTGGACCTCCCTGTCGCGTCATCAACAACAAACGGAAAGACCATGACCATAACTCTTTGGATCGGGCGCTTCGCCGCCCTCGCCGTCCTGTCGATGGCAGCCACTGCCGCCCAAGCCCGCGACGCCAACAGGCTGGCCGACATGGTGCTGACGGCCAACAGCCGCTTTGAGAACGTGGTTGCGGCAACCGCCGAGGGCTATGCGCCGATCCCTTGCGCCAGCGGCATCACCGGCGGCGCCATGGGCATCCACTACGTCAATCCCACCTATCTCAAGGATGACGCGGTCGATGTCGCCAAGCCCGAGGCGGTGATGTACGAGCCAATGGCCGACGGGACGCTGAAACTGGTGGCGGTCGAATACATCACCTCGAAAGGCCCGGCCTCGCTCGGCGGACAGCTGTTCAACTTCAACAGCGCCCCCAACCGCTACGGCCTCGGCCCGTTCTACGAACTGCATGTCTGGGCCTGGAAACAGAACCCAACCGGCACCTTCGCCGACATGAACCCGAACGTGTCCTGCGATGCGATGAAGGGGATGTGACACTCCCCATGTGACACCTCTGGCACCGCATACCCGGTGCCTGGCCTTCCCCCATTGCGGGGGGGAGGGGCGAGCGCAACACCGACCCGGCTTCCTATGCTTCCCGGCGTTCGCTCGCCTTTCGTCATGCCGCCCTGAACTACGAATGCGCGTGCCGCGCATCGGCCGCCTGGCGGCCCTCCGCTATGGCTCCCTGCCCTTCGGGCGTTCAGACCCTTCAAAGGCCCACTAGGCCTTCTTTCCCGAAGGCGACCGGGGTCTTCACCGTTCGTCGCTCGAAAAGCCAAATCGTTGGCTTTTCTTCCGCTGCGCGGGCCGCTCCTCACCCAACCGTTTCTTAATGTGTCTCCGCTACACAAGAGCCTGAAAAGAAGCGGAAAACGGAGAGAAATCGGGGTGCGCTTTTCCGCGGCCACGACAGCCGGTCGGTTCTTGCCGCAGCGTTTGGCGCTGCGCATGAGGCCGCTGCTTGGCCGTATCGACGCCGTGCTGTTCACCGCCGACGAGCGCGGCGAGGCCGGCCGCATGTCGGTCATCGCCTTCTCCATCCGCATCGTCAGCGCCGTCATCGCCTTCATCAGCCAAGTGCTGATGGCGCGCTGGATGGGCTCGTTCGAATACGGCATCTTCGTTCTCGTCTGGGTGACGATGGTGATCGTCGGCAACCTCGCCTGCCTCGGCTTCCACACCTCGGTCATCCGCTTCATTCCCGAATATCGCGAGCGCGGCCTGATGGACGAACTGCGCGGCATCGTTCTGGCCAGCCGCCTGTTCGTGCTGATCGCCTCCACGCTCATCGCCGGGCTCGGCGCGCTCGGCGTCTGGCTGGCGGCACCCTGGATCGAAAACTACTATGTGATACCGTTCATCCTCGGCGTCATCTGCCTGCCGATGATCGCCATGTCCGACCTGCTGTCGGGACTGGCACGCGCCAACAGCTGGGCGCTGTTTGCGCTGTCGCCGACCTACCTGGTGCGACCCATCCTGATCCTGCTGTTCATGGCGCTGATGCTGGCGGCCGGCTACGCCCCCGATGCCAGGACGGCGATCTTCGCCTCGATCGCGGCCACCTACGTCACCACGCTAGGCCAGCTCATCGGCGTCACCCAGCGCATGGAACGGCAGATCCCAGCCGGACCGATGAAGGTCCATTTCGCGCAATGGTTCATCGTTTCGCTGCCGATCTTCCTGGTCGAGAGCTTCTTCTTTCTGCTCACCAATGCCGACGTGCTGATGGTCGGCGCCTACATGGATCCCAACGACGTCGCTGTCTACTTCGCCACGGTGAAGACGCTGGCGCTGGTGCATTTCGTCTATTTCGCCGTCAAGGCCGGCGTAGCCCAGCGCTATGCGCAGTTCACCCATGGCGACCCGCAAAGGCTCGCCGCCTTTGCCCGCGAGACGGTGTCGTGGACGTTCTGGCCCTCGCTCTTGATGGCGCTGCTGGTGCTGGCGCTCGGCGAGCCGATGCTGGTGCTGTTCGGCCCTGAATTCAGCAGTGGCTATCCCTTGCTGTTCCTGCTCGTCTTCGGCGTCGTGGCGCGCGCCGCCGTCGGCCCCTGCGAAAGCCTGCTGACGATGGGCGGCAACCAGAACATCTGCGCCGCCGTCTATGCCATGACGCTGGTCTTCAACATCGCGCTCAACGTGGTGCTGATCCCAATATTCGGCCTGTGGGGCGCGGCCATGGCCACCGCCTTTGCCATGATCTTCGAAGCCGGCGCGCTGTCCTTCACGGTTTGGCGCAAGCTCGGCATCGTCATGCTTATCTTCGTGCCTGCGAAAGGAGCCCCGTGATGGCCGCCATCCCGTTGCTTGAGGAAACCAGCGGCGGCACCGCCGGCGCCATGGTGTCCGGCCTTGCCGGGCTGACCCGTGACGCCGACCCAGCCCATATCGAGATCCTCGCCAACAACCGGCCCGAGCGCAAACTCGCCATCTACCCGGCATCGGCCGGCTTCGACTTAGTCGAGGAACTGGATTATCTCTGCGCCCGTACGGTCGAGCCCAACGTGTTCTTCAACCCGCGGTTCCTGGCGCCCGCCATGCCGCGGCTGGAGGATCGCGAGGTGCGGCTGGCGGTCATCCGCGACGGCGACGAATACCGCAATCGGCTGCGCCTTTTGGTGCCGTTCTCGGTAGAACGGCCGGTGGTGCCGCTCGGCGTTCCGGTGATGCGCACATGGTCGAGCCCGTTCGGTCCGCTCGGCACACCGCTAGTCGACCGCGACGATCCGGTCGGTGTCATCGAGGACTTCTTCTCGATGCTGTCGCGCCCGCATCTCAAGCTGCCGAAAGTGTTGGTCCTAGCCGATATCCGGCTCGATGGCCCGGTGGCGAGCCTGCTTGCAACCGTGGCCGAGACGCGCGGCCTGATGCTGGTCACCACTGGTCAGACCCAGCGCCCGGCGCTCGAGAGCGAGCTCGATGGCGATGACTATCTGAAGGCCTCGCTGCGTTCGCACCATTATCGCGAGTTCCGCCGCCTGAAGCGGCGCCTTGGCGACCTCGGCAAGCTGGAGCATGTCGTGGCGCGCGGACCTGAAGACATCCGCCACGCCATCGAAAGTTTCCTGACGCTGGAAGCGGCCGGCTGGAAAGGCCGCGAACGCACCGCCATGGCGATCGACCGCTACCGCGCCGCCTTCGCCCGCGAGGCCGTGCATCGGCTGGCCGAGCAGGACATGTGCCGCATCCATTCGCTGACGCTCGACGGCCGCACCATCGCCTGCCTGATCGTCTTCATCGAAGCCGGCGTCGCCTACACTTGGAAGACGGCCTATGACGAGACGCTGGCCAGCTATTCGCCCGGCACGCTGCTGATGATCGAGGTGACCAGGCAGCATCTCGACGACCCCAACATCATGATGACCGATTCCTGCGCGGTGCCCGACCATCCGGTGATGAGCAGGCTGTGGGCCGAGCGCAAGCCGATGGGCACGCTGGTCATCGGCCTGACGCCGGACGCCGACCGCCTCACCCGCCAGGCCGCCTCGCAGCTGCACCTCTACCGTGAAACCCGCAACATGGCCCGCCTGCTACGCAACCGGATGAAGAGTTTGTTGGGACGGCGGTAGAACGCCGGTCCAAAATCGTGGATTGGTTGCCGGGAGAAAAAAGTACGGTGCGCCTTCCGGCACTGAGCCGAACCGACAATGGTCTTCCTTCGCCGAGGCTTCGGAGGACACTCCTGCCCTAGCCGGAATCGAACCAGCGCTCCTTGCGGAACTCGATTTTGAGAGACCGGATATGCCCTGTCCTTTGTATCCGGCAGTATCCTCCGCTCAGAATCTGTATCCGCCGACTTACGTTTGACACCCATTAGACGATTGACCGAAGGACACCGCCGTCGACGCGCAGACCAGCGCCGCTTGTCGCCGACGCTTGCTCCGAACAGACGTAGATGACCATGTTTGCGACTTCTTCGGTCGTCGCGAACCGATTGATCAGTGTCGTCGGGCGCATCGTCTTCAAGAACACCTGCTCCGCCGCGTCCTGTGTTATGCCTTGCGAGTGCGCCAACTCATTCATCATCCTGGACAGGATTTCCGACCTTGTTGGACCGGGGAGGACCGCATTGACCGTCACGCCCGTCCCGGCCACCGCTTCTGCGAGGCCCCTGGAGATGGCGAGTTGCGCCGTCTTGGTCATGCCGTAGTCGATCATCTCTTTGGGAACGTTCAGGGCGGACTCGCTGCTGATGAAGACGACACGTCCCCAGCTCCGCTCGACCATCTTAGGGACGTAGTGGCGTGCGGCGCGAACGCCGCTCATGACGTTGAGCTGGAAGAGGCTTAGCCAGTCGTCATCGGCGAGATCAAAGAAGGTCTTCGGGCGGGCTGTGCCTACATTGTTGACGAGGATATCCGCATCAGGCGCCTGCGCGAACAAGACTCCGGCTCCTTCGGCTGTTTCCAGGTCGGCGGCAACGCCCGTCAAATCAGACGCTGGGAAGAGCTCACGAAGCTCGCGAAGAGCCGTGGCGACGCGTTCCTCGCCGCGCCCGTTGATCACGACCGAAGCGCCCGCGCGCGCCAAGCCTTCCGCGATGGCGCGCCCGATGCCCGCCGTGGAACCCGTTACGACGGCCTTGCGGCCCTTAAGGTCAATATTCATGAGTCTGCTCCTGCAATTTGGACTGCGATAGTTGGGTTTCTTACTTGATGCGTGAGACGTTGCGGCGGGATTGGCGATTTCTCGACAGGGGCTGTGCATCAGCGCACCACTCGGGTATTTCGAGTATGCTTTCATTCGCGCTGCTGGGGAGGTACAGAAGCATTGGCACCGCATGGCAAGAGTTAGCCATAACCCAGGCCGGGTTGTGATTCAGAGATTGCGCACCCTTCGGTGCAAGGTTGCATCATATGATCGAATGGGATCACGTTCGCTTCTTTCTAGCCGTCGCACGCGAAGGCTCGGTTCGGGCCGCAGCCGAGCGCCTCAAGGTAAACCACTCGACCGTGCTTCGGCACATAGCCCTGCTGGAGGAGCGCCTCGGCGCACAAATGTTCGAGAAGCTGCCTTCAGGCTATCGTCTGACGGATGCTGGTGGGGAGGTCCTCGAATACGCGGTTCAGATGGAGGCGTCCTCGAATCAGCTGGATGCACGCGTCTCCGGTCACGACCAGGGCGTGAGCGGGCTTCTGCGCGTGACGCTGCCGCCGCCCCTCGCGACGAACTTGCTCATGCCGGACTTCGCCGACTTTGCACGCCTGCATCCCGAGATCGAAATGGACATACTGTCCATAGACCAGCCGGTGAATCTGACCAATCGAGAGGCCGACGTTGCGATTCGAGTCGTCTACGACCGCGATACCCTGCCGTCCAATCTGCACGGCCTGAAGGGGCCGGAACTGTACGGCGGTGTCTACATATCCCACGATCTGCTGTCCGCGTTGCGCGGGGGCGCGCCAGATCGCGTCCGATGGATCGTGAGGAATTGGGATGGTGTCTCGGACTGGGCACGTAAAGGAGACATACCCACTTCGCACGTGCCGTTCAGGACCACGGACGGTGTGACGCAGCTTCTCGCGGTTCAACAGGGACTCGGGATGGCGGCGCTGTCCTGCTTCGTCGGAGATGCCGATCCTTTGCTCGCGAGGGCGCCGGGAACCACCCTGCGCAGGTTTGGAACGCTGTGGCTCCTCACGTACGGCGAGACGCGCAAGACCAAGCGTGTGCGTCTGTTCATGGAGTTCATATCTCCTAGGCTCGCCGCGTATGCACCACTTCTGGGCGGGCAATCCCACATCGGCGGGTGACGGATAGGCGGAGCCACCCGCGAACGGTGCGCCAATGCACAGCCCCTGTCGACAAATTGCCAATCCCGATTGGGGGCCCCCGACCCCAGTTAAGCTCCAGAGGCCACCGGCAGGTCGCCGCACCGATAAGGCCGCGTTGCATTGTTGAGCGTGCCGCCGACCTCAGCAGAAACGAACTGGAGATTTGAAATGACATACGCAATCATAGGTGCCGGGGCCGTCGGCCCAGCGCTCGCGAAAATGTTCGCCCGCAAGGGTATAGAGGTGGCCATAGCAAGCACCCGCGCGCCCGATGCGCTCGCGCCGCTCGTAAAGGCCATTGGCCCTACGGTCACTGCTGTCTCCCTGGATGAAGCCGTCACGGCCGATATCATCCTCCTAGCCGTTCCCTTTTGGGCACACCGTGACGTAGCGAATGCGGCTGCAGATTGGCAGGGTAAGATCATTATCGATGTCACAAACGCATACGGCGTCTCCCCAAGCGATTTGGGCAACCTCCCGTCTTCGGCTGTGATCGCCAAGGCGTTTGGCGCTGCAATGCTGGTCAAGGCGTTCAACCACCTGCCTGCAGGCGTCCTCGCGCAGGCCCCCACCGTCGATGGCGGGCGGCGAGTGATTTTCCTGTCCAGCGACAAGGACAGCGCCATTCCGGTGGTGTCCGCCCTGGTCGAGCAACTCGGTTACGCACCGGTCAACCTGGGAGCACTCACTGAGGGTGGGCTGCTCGTCCAGGCGCGCGGAAACTCCTGGGGATCACTCATTTTTAAAGATCTCTTCAAGAAGGAGAATTGAGCGATGTATGATCGTGTGAAATGGCCTGACCATTTCGACCCGAAGATTTCGGCGATCTACGCGCTCAATGACGTTGACGTGAAAGCGCCGCCTGAAGTTGTGTGGGAACTGCTGATCGATGCCGAGAACTGGTCGAGCTATTTTGCTCCTGAGGACCAAGTCAAGATCCTGACCGGCGAGCCCAAACTGGCGCTCGGAACCCGATACAGCCGGGTGACGGTTGGATTTCCGATGAGCCTGGTGGTGACGGAGTGCGAGCCCGGCCACAGGCTTGCGTGGAAGACGGTGGTCGACGGCGACGAGACCGGTTCAACCGCGTATCACGGTTGGGTTATCACTCCCACCGAGTCGGGTTGCCATGTACTGACGGAAGAGACGCAGCAGGGCCCCTGGTTCCTCGACGTGCTTGGACACAAGCACCCCGGTGGGCTCTACCGCTATCACCAGCAGTGGGTCGACGACCTTGCTCGTGCTGCCGAGGCAGTAGCGGCGCGGACGGCCCGCTAATCCCGATCTGTCTTCGCCGCTCTCGGCATCACGACGCTGCCGTGTTTCGTCGAGATGCCGATCCTCAATTGGAGAGGGTGCCAGGTACCGACCTACACCTGTATGGACCGGTCTGGCTTTTCACTCAGGGGGAGACACGCAAGACGAAGCGCGTGCGGCTCTTCACAGAGTTCGTATCCCACAGGCTCGCCGCCTACGCTCCGCTTCTCGCGGGACTGTCGATATCGCGCGACTGACGCCGGGCAGGCCAACGTCGAACGCGGACGATGCGCCACCGGTCCGCCGCGCTAGCCCGCTGAGTTTTGACCTGATTTTGAAGGGTGGTGCGGGTGGTCGGAATCGAACCGACACTCCTTGCGGAACCGGATTTTGAGTCCGGCGCGTCTACCAGTTCCACCACACCCGCACATTTGCCGCCGATTCTAGCCGACGCTCTCGGCACCTATACTGCACCTAGAGCGAAAACCGAATATCGTCAGCCACTTTTCCTTCCTTCTCAAACCCCTGAAAACACGCCGTTCTCAACTCGTCGTGTTTCCTGTGAATTGGTAGACAAACCACTCTTTGAGTCGAGCGTGTCTACTAATTCCGCCATAGGGGCTCAGGCCGGGCAGCCTGGATGGCGCGGGACTATACGGTTGGAGGCCTGTTCGTCAACTGGCCAATTGTTGCCGGCCCCAGATGCGACCAAACTGCGCCTTTCGATTTCGTGACGGGGCTGCCATTGTGCAGCGCGGAAAATCTTTCTAGACAGGCGGCGCATCAAGTGCCGCGCGTCTGACAGGATGGATGGCGCGCGCTTTGAGTCTTTGTTTTGTCCCGAAAACTCTGCGCACGTTTGGGCGACATGCATTAGGAGTGCCGATGCTTCGCGGACTTTACGACTGGACCTTGTCGCTGGCGGCCCGCAAATCCGCCGAATGGTGGCTGGCCTTCATCGCTTTTGTCGAAAGCTCGGTGTTCCTGGTGCCGGCCGACGTACTCTATTTGCCGATGGCGCTGTCGCGGCCTGATCGCGCCTACCGCTATGCGCTGATCGCCACCGTCGCCTCGGTGCTGGGCGGCATCGCCGGCTGGTTCATCGGCCACTACGCCTATGACGCGGTGGCGAGGCCGATCCTTGAATTCTACGGCAAATATGACGAATTCGAGAAGCTGCGTGCGGGGGCGGGCGTCGGCTTCATCATCCTGATGCTGATCACTTCCGGGGCCGCCCATCTGCCGCCGATCAAGGTGGTGACGATCCTGTCCGGCGTCATCGGCGTCAATCTGGCGCTGTTCATCGTGCTGGCGATCGTGGCGCGCGGCGCCCGCTTCCTGCTGCTGGCCTGGCTGCTGCGCCGTTATGGCGAGCCGATCCGCGAATTCATCGAAAAGCGCCTTGGCCTGATCGCCGGCGGCGGCGCGGCCGCCCTGATTTTGCTCTATATCGTCGTCAAATACGCGTTCTAGTCCATGTCGCCCAAAAAGTGCCCAGCGGTTTTGGGACAACGACATGGATAAATGGAATAAGCGGGCGGCGAACTCAACGGACGAAAAACCCATGACAGCGACCATGAATGCCGACACCGGACGCCAGCGGACGCGCACGGCCCTGTTCCTCGCCGTCGCCATGGCCGCCACCGTTGGCTCGGCGCTCGGCTTCCAGTATCTCGGTGGCTACATCCCTTGCCACCTCTGCCTGGAACAGCGCACGCCCTACTACATCGGCGTGCCGCTGATGATGCTGGCGGTGATTGCATCGATGCTGCACGCACCTAGCTGGTTGACGCGCGGCCTGCTGGCCGTCGGCGGCCTGCTGATGCTCTACGGCCTCTATCTCGGCGTCTACCACTCAGGCGTCGAATGGGCCTGGTGGGCCGGCCCGACCGATTGCACCGCGGGCGCCGGACCGGTCGACACCGGGGGCAAGGGCGTGCTCGACGCGCTCGACAAATTCGTGCCGCCGTCCTGCGACAAGGCCGCTTTGCGTATCCTCGGCCTGTCGCTGGCCGGCTGGAACGCCATCGCCAGCCTGGTCCTGGCCGCTATCGCCTTCCGCGGCGCCCTCACCCGCGACTGAGCCAACGCGAGATCATTTGAGCCATCGCGAGATCGTTCAAGAATTCGGCAGGCTGAGTCGTTTGGACTGATTGTCGAGAACCGGAGCGGAGCGGACATCCCGCATGTCCACGAAACGTGGTTCCGGTTTTCCGATAAGGACATGCGGCAAAGCAAAGTATCCGCGAGCATCGGAAGCGCAGACGATCGTTCCAGACGGCCAGCCTCCCGAATTCTCGGACGATCTCAGGGTTCGAGTTCGACATCCCAGTAGAGATAATCCATCCAGCTTTCATGCAGATGGTTGGGCGGGAACAGGCGGCCATTGTTGTGCAGATCGTGCACCGTCGGCTGGAAAGGCTTCTGCAGTGGCCACATCTTGGCATGCGCCGGCATCATGCCGCCCTTCCTCAAATTGCAGGGCGAGCAGGCGGCAACGACATTCTCCCATGTCGTCGCACCGCCGCGGTGGCGGGGGATGACGTGATCGAAGGTCAGATCCTCAGGCGTGCCGCAATACTGGCACTGGAAACGGTCGCGCAGGAAGACGTTGAAGCGGGTGAACGCCGGATGCCTGGACGGCTTCACATAGGCCTTCAGGCTGACCACGCTCGGCAGCTTCATCGAGAAGGTCGGCGAGGAGACGGCGTGCTCGTATTCGGCGACGATGTTCACCCGGTCGAGGAACACCGCCTTGATGGCGTCCTGCCACGACCAGAGCGACAAGGGGTAATAGCTGAGCGGACGGTAATCCGCATTCAGCACCAGTGCTGGAAGCCCATCCGGAGATACGGCGACCGTCACGTGTTTACCTCCTTGGTTCTAGACCCGAACGGCGCGGATACTGTAAGCCCGACATGACAGGGATGTGAAGCGGATTGTCGCGTCGCCGAAACGCCAAAAACACATGATCTTCATGCTTTTTTGCGGATTCAGGTCGGTGGCGCGGCGTCCCGCCCTCTGGTTTCGCGATAATAGGACCAGAAAAGCCGTGATGCGACACCTCGCCACGGGCTCCATGATTCGGCCAAGGCGATCAGGGTTTTCTCCGGCGGACGCGGCTCGATGCCGAGCGCGTGGCCGACGGCCGTCTGTAGCGCGACGTCGCGCGCGGGGAAGATGTCGGGGTGTCCGGCGGCAAACAACAGGTATACTTCCGCCGTCCATGGACCGATGCCGGACACCGCCGTCATCGTCGTGATCGCCTCCTGGGCATCGAGCGAACAGAGGTGATGCAGGTCGAGGCCGTCGACCACGGCCTGGGCAACAGCGATCAGGCCGCGCTGCTTCGGCCGCGACAGGCCGGCCTCGCGAAACATGTCTTCGCCGGCGGCAAGGATCGCCTGCGGCGTCAGCGGATCGACGAGCTTGGTCAGCCGGCCGAAGATGGCATCGGCGCTGGCGCGGGACACTTGCTGTGAGACGACGATCGACGCCAGGCTCCGAAACCCCGGCTCGGACAGCCGCAGCGGCACCTCGCCGGCCATGCCGCGCACCTTTTCCAGGCGCGGGTCGATCACGCAAAGCGCATCGAGCCCTCGGGCAATGTCGTCTGATGTCACGATACGCTGCATGCTTTCTTGTTCCCTGACCGTCGACAGGGTAGCAATTGGCGAAGCGCCGCAAAACATGATTGCCGCCGAAGAGATGACACTCCTGACATTCCGCTTCGCTCCCAGCCCCAACGGCGACCTGCATCTCGGCCACGCCTATTCGGCGCTGCTCAACCAGAAGCTGGCGGCACAGGCAGACGGCCGCCTGCTGCTGCGCATCGAGGATATCGACACGGCGCGCTGCACGCCGCAATTCGAGGCAGGCATGCTTGCCGACCTCAAATGGCTGGGGCTTGGCTGGGAAGAGCCGGTGCGCCGCCAGTCCGAGCATTTCGCCGAATACCAGGCGGTGCTCAGGCGGCTGATCGCGGAAGAACTCGTCTATCCCGCCTTCATGAGCCGTGGGGAAATCCGCGCTTTCATCACTGACAGTGAAGGGCAAGGGCGCGACTGGCCGCGCGATCCCGACGGCGTGCCGCTCTACCCCGCAGCCGACAAGGCGCTGCCGGTCAAGGAACGCAAGCGACGGATCGCCGAGAATGCGCCCTTCGCCTGGCGGCTGGATGTCGATGCCGCCATGGCGCGTGTCGGCAAGGACCTGTCATGGAGCGAATTCGTCGATGAGAGCCTTTTCGCGACCCGATCGGTCGAAGCCCGCCCGCGGGACTGGGGCGACGTGATCGTGGCGCGCCGCGACATCCCGACCAGCTACCACCTCGCGGTCGTCATGGACGATGCCCTGCAAGGCGTCAGCCATGTCGTGCGCGGGCAGGATCTGTTTTCCGCGACCGGCGTGCAGCGCCTGCTCCAGGAACTCCTAGGACTGCCGCAGCCTGCCTATTTCCATCATCGCCTCGTCCTCGGGCCGGATGGACGAAAGCTGTCCAAGAGCCTCGGCGACACTGGCCTTGCCGCCTTGCGCCATGCCGGCGCATCACCCGATGACGTCAGGCGGATGGTAGGGCTTGAGCGCGGCGCGGCCGAGGTAACGCATGTCGAACTTGACGCCCGTTGAATTCCGGTGATGCATGGATCAATGGTTTCGTTTTGCGCGCCGGGTTGAAGCGCAGTAGAGCAGCGCCACGGTCAACTCCCTCCAGCGCGGCGGTCTGCGGAACATGCACAGCATCAAGCGGTTCATCCCCGCCACCTTCGTCGTGTTGTGGGCAACCGGCTTCATCGGCGCGCGCTACGCCATGCCATGGGCGGAGCCGTTCACCTTCCTCGCCGCACGGTTCGTCATCGCCGCCATCCTGCTGGCCGTTCTGACGCTTGTGCTGGGTTCGAAGAGAGCCACCCGCGAGGAGGCGTTGCATGCCACCGGCGCCGGCATACTGATGCACGGCGTCTATCTCGGCGCCGTATTCTGGGCCATCCACAGAGGCATGCCGGCCGGCTTTTCGGCGCTGATCGTCGGCCTGCAGCCGCTGATCACGGCGGTGCTTGCCGGCAAGTTTCTCGGCGAGGCGATCCTGCCGCGCCACTGGGCCGGCCTCGGCATCGGCCTCATCGGCATCGTCATCGTGCTGTGGCCAAAGCTCGGTGCGCTGGGCGGCGGCGTAACAGTGGCGACGCTGACCGCTTCGCTGGTCTCGGTGCTCGGCATGAGCGCCGGCACCATCTGGCAGAAGCGCTTCGCTTCCGGCGGCGACCTCGTCGCGGCGACCATGTGGCAATATGTCGGCGGCGCGGCTGTGATGATCCTGGCCGCACTGGCCTTCGAGACGCACACGGTCGTCATCAATGGCGAACTGATCTTCGCCATGGCCTGGCTGGTGCTGGTGCTGTCGCTCGGCGCCATCTTCCTGCTGATGGTGATGATCCGCGACGGCGAGATGTCGAAGGTGGCCTCGCTGTTCTACCTGGTGCCCGCGGTGACGGCCCTCATCGCCTGGGCCTTGTTCGACGAGCAGCTCAATGCGCTGCAGATTGTCGGCATGGCCATCACGACATTCGGCGTCGGCCTGGCAACCGCTCGGCCGAACAAGGGAGGATTTGTAGAACTGAGGAATTGAGTAACCCAAGCGGCAGCCCATTCTTCAATTCTTCAATTCCTCTATCCGCCCAGCATCGACTCATCCGACTCGGGCGCGGGCCTCCAGATAGCGGCTGATCGCGGCATTGAGTTCGCCGCCAAGGATGAAGATCGCCGAGACCATGTAGAGGAAGACCACGGCGATCATGATCGAGGCAAGGCCGGCATAGGTCGTCACATAGGACGAGAAGTGATCGAGATAGGCGGCGAAGATGGTCGAACCGATAAGCCATGCCGCCAGCGTGAAGATGATGCCCGGCACCAGCGAGACGAAACGGCGTTTGCCTGCCGGCAGCCAGAAATGCACGGCAAACAATCCGCCGACAATGACCACGGAGGCGATGACATAGCGCCATAGCGTGATCGTGCCCATGTAGGGCTTGATGCCGTCGATATGGGCTTCGGCGAGCCGCGCCAGCAGCGGCGCGAACACCAGGAGCACGCTGATCGCCAGGAAACCGGCGGTGGCGATGAGAACGAAGATGATGCTCTGCACCCGGCGGTAGATGATGCCGCGCGTTTCCGAGACGCGATAGGCGCGGTTGAGCGACGTGCGCAGCGCCTCGATGCCGTTCGAGGCAAAGTAGGCGGCCAGCACCACGCCATAGGTCAAAAGATCGGTTCGCCGGACGGTCAGCACATTGAGCACTTCGCGCGCGATCGGCTTGGCGATCTGTTCGGGCCAGGTGTCGAAGACGAGGTGCACGGCCGTGTCGGAGAACGCCTGCGCGCCGAGGAAGCTCGCCAGCGTCGTGGCGAAGATCAGGAACGGGAACAGCGCCATCAGCGAGGTGATCGCCAGATGGCTGGCCATCGCCCAGCCGTCATCGGTGTTGAAATGGCCAAGCGCATCGTAGAGAACCCGCTTGAGGGCTACGATCTTCCGCATCAAGAACCGCGCCCTCCAATTGTCTCCACGCTGGGAATATGGGAAGGGATTGCGGCAAATGGCAACCCTTGACGAAACCACGAACAGTCCGGCGCAGGAATTGCGCTCGATCATCGTCACCGGCGCATCCTCGGGAATAGGCGCGTACTGCGCCCGTGCGTTGAAGGCCGAAGGCTGGCGGGTGTTCGCGACGGCGCGCAAGCCGCAGGACATCGCTGCGCTCGAAGCTGACGGCATCGAGGCCTTCTATCTCGATTATTGCGAGCCGGACTCCATCGCCGCGCTGGTGACGGCGGTGCTCGACCGGACCGGCGGCCGACTCGACGCCCTGTTCAACAATGGCGCCTATGCTCAGCCGGGCGCCGTCGAAGATCTGCCCGTTGCGGCGCTCAAGCAGCAGTTCGAGGCGAATTTCTTCGGCTGGCATGACCTGACCCGCCGGCTGGTGCCAGTGATGCGCCGCCAGGGTCACGGCCGCATGGTCCACTGCTCGTCGATCCTCGGCCTGACGCCGGTGCGTTTTCGCGGCGCCTATTCGGCGTCGAAACACGCCTTGGAGGCCCTGATGCTCTGCCAGCGCCAGGAACTGGCCGGTAGCGGCGTCCATGTTTCGCTGATCGAGCCAGGGCCGGTGAAGTCAAAGATCGCCAGCAATGGCCTCATCTGGTTTCTCAGGAACATCGACCACGAGAATTCCGTGCACCGCGTGGATTATGCAGCGCAACTCGAGCGGCTGCGGGCCGGCGGCAGCCAATCGGCCTTGAAGCCGGGGCCGGAAGTGGTTCACGCGGCGCTGCGCCATGCACTTCTGTCGCGGCGCCCCCGCCCCCACTATGTGGTAACAGTGCCGGCCAGGATCGGTGCGGTCCTCAAACGCATCCTGCCCGCGTCGATGCTCTACCGCATCCTTGCCAAACGCGCCTGAATCAACCGAACTGGGAACACACCATGGCATCCGTCTTCAACATTCTCGCCATTCTGGTCATGGTCGCCGTGGTGATCGTGCTTGTTCGCGGCCTCATCAACATGATGCGCGGCGGCTCAGGCGTCACCTCGAACAAGCTGATGCAGGCGCGCGTCATGCTGCAGGCGGTGGCGCTGGTGCTGATCCTGCTGGCGGTGTATTTCACCCGCAAATGAGGATATCGGCAGCCGGGGAGGCGAAATGGTCAAGCTCAACAAGATCTACACCCGCACCGGCGATGATGGCACCACGGGTCTCGGCACCGGCGAACGGCGGCTGAAATCCGATCTGCGGGTGGACGCTTACGGCACGGTCGACGAAGCCAATGCCTGCATCGGCATCGCCAGGGTCCACACGGCATCGGCCCACCCGGCGATCGACGCCATGCTTTCCCGCATCCAGAACGATCTATTCGACCTCGGCGCCGATCTCGCCGTGCCCGACGACGGCAAGCCGCTCGGCTATGAGCCGCTTCGCATCATCGCCGTGCAGACCGACCGGGTCGAGAAGGACATCGACCTGCTCAACAAGGAGCTTCAGCCGCTCAAATCCTTCGTGCTCAATGGCGGCACGCCGGCAGCGGCGGCACTTCACCTTGCCCGCACCGTGGCGCGGCGAGCCGAAAGGCTGATGGTGGAGCTGGCCCAGAACCCGCGCGAACACGTCAACCGCGATGGACTAAAATACATCAACCGCGTCTCGGATTTCCTGTTTGTCGCCGCCCGGGCGGTCAATGACAACGGAAACGCCGACGTGCTATGGGTTCCCGGCAAGAACCGCTGATTGTCGAAGGCGGAAGAGGGCCCCGGGGCATGTTCATCCCGCTTTACGACACCAACAGGCTTCGGCACATCCGCCTGCAATATGTGACGATCGGACTGATCGTGGTCAACGCCCTGGTCTACCTCGCCACCGCGCTCGGCGGCGAGAATTTCTCCAATGCCGCCGTGCTTGGTCTCGGCTTCATCCCGTCGGTCGTCCATGACACCGCCGAGCTTGATCCCCGTTTTATCGTCATCCCCGAAAGCCTGAGCTACCTCACCTATTCCTTCCTGCACGCCGACATCTTTCACCTCGGCGGCAACATGCTGTTCCTGTGGGTGTTCGGCGACAATGTCGAGGATGCGCTGGGCCACATCCGCTACCTCATCTTCTATCTGCTCTGCGCCGTTGCGGGAGCCGCCTTCCAGGGCCTTGTCGCCTGGGATTCCCAGGTACCGCTGATCGGGGCCTCCGGCGCCATCGCCGGCGTGGTCGTCGCCTATCTGATCCTTTATCCCAGGGTGAAGGTCTGGGTGCTGGCGTTTGCCCGTATCCCGCTGCGCATCCCGGCCTTCATCCCGCTCATCCTGTGGGTGCTGTTCCAGGTGGTGATGTTTGCCGCCGGCGGCGAGGACCAGATTTCCTGGGCCTGCCACATCGGCGGCATCATCGCCGGCGCCGTTCTGGTGCTTGTCTTGCGCAGCCGCGGCGTGCCGCTGTTTGCCGGCGCTGACGAGGATGCCGCGGTCGCCGCTCCCAACCAGCCGCAGGCCACTGCTGAACCGGTGGCGCCTGAGCCACCCGCCGCAACACCGCGTTGGGGGCGCGGAAACGCTTCCAGTTCGGACTGAACCGATTTGAGCGGCTTGCCGCGTATTGACGTGCAGGGTTGCCGCAACTACGGAAACGTCTCCGCTGCGGCTTAAGGCGGTCAAAGACCAGAATTTCCATCCGGAATGTCGGCTTTCGACAACTCAGAAAGGGCGCAGGCTGTTATAGCGCGCCCAACTAGCGTGAAGAGGTGACAGGCAAATGAAGATCCTTGTGCCCGTGAAGCGGGTTGTGGATGCGAACGTCAAGGTTCGCGTGAAGGCTGACGGGTCGGCGGTGGAGCTCGCCAACGTCAAGATGGCGATGAACCCGTTCGACGAGATCGCGGTTGAAGAAGCAATCCGGCTGAAGGAAGCCGGCAAGGCGGAAGAAATCATCGTCGTCTCGATCGGCCCGCAGCAGGCGCAGGAAACCCTGCGCACCGCGCTCGCCATGGGCGCCGACCGCGCCATCCTGGTCAAGACCGACGAACAGACCGAGCCGCTCGGTGTCGCTAAGGTGCTGAAGGGCGTCGTCGACGCTGAGCAGCCCGGCCTCGTCATCCTCGGCAAGCAGGCGATCGACGACGATTCCAACCAGACCGGCCAGATGCTGGCGGCACTGCTGGGTTGGGCGCAGGGCACCTTCGCCTCCAAGATCGTGCTCGACGGCGACAAAGCCAAGGTGACGCGCGAAGTCGACGGCGGCCTGCAGACCGTGGAACTGAAGATGCCGGCGATCGTCACCGCCGACCTTCGCCTCAACCAGCCGCGCTATGCCTCCTTGCCCAACATCATGAAGGCCAAGAAAAAGCAGCTCGACGAGAAGAGCCCGGCCGACTACGGCGCCGACGTCAAGCCACGGCTGAAGGTCATCAAGACCGAGGAGCCGAGTGGCCGTAAGGCAGGCGTCAAGGTCAAGAGCGTCGCCGAGCTGGTCGACAAGCTCAAGAACGAAGCCGGCGTATTGTAAGCGATCGGGAAAGGAACAGACAAATGACAATTCTCCTCATCGCCGAACACGACAACGCCAGTCTTTCCGACCAAACCGCCAAGGCGCTGTCTGCCGCCTTGCAGATTGGCTCGGACGTGCATGTGCTGGTTGCCGGCAAGGGCGCCAAGCCGGCAGCGGACGCTGCCGCCAAACTGAAGGGCGTGAGCAAGGTGCTGCTCGCCGAAGCCGACGAGCTTGCCGAGCACCTTGCCGAACCGACAGCAGCACTCATTGTGTCACTGGCAGGCGCGTATGACACCATCATCGCGCCGGCGACCTCGTCGGGCAAGAATGTCGCGCCGCGCGTGGCAGCGCTCCTCGATGTCGCGCAGGTGTCCGAGATCATCGAAGTCGTATCGCCCGACACCTTCAAGCGGCCGATCTATGCCGGCAACGCCATCCAGACGGTGCAGTCGACCGACGCCAAGAAGGTGATCACGGTGCGCACGGCCTCCTTCCAGGCAACCCCCGAGGGCGGCTCGGCCGCGGTCGAGACTGTCAAGGCGGCAGCCAACCCCGGCCTGTCCTCCTTCGTCGAGAACAAGCTTTCCGAGACCGACCGTCCGGAACTGACCTCGGCCAAGATCATCATCTCGGGTGGTCGTGCGTTGGGTTCGGCGGAGAAGTTCCAGGAAGTCATCCTGCCGGTTGCCGACAAGCTCGGTGCCGCCGTCGGTGCCTCCCGCGCCGCGGTCGACGCCGGCTATGCGCCGAACGACTGGCAGGTCGGCCAGACCGGCAAGGTGGTTGCCCCCGATCTCTACATTGCGGTGGGCATCTCCGGCGCCATCCAGCACCTCGCCGGCATGAAGGATTCGAAGGTCATCGTCGCCATCAACAAGGACGAGGAGGCGCCGATTTTCCAGGTTGCCGACTACGGCCTCGTCGGCGATCTCTTCGTCATTCTGCCGGAGCTGCAAAAGGCGCTTTGACGCTTTCTGCCAAAGCGTATTAAATGGCGAGGGTGGGGTAGACGAAGTCGCCCCGCCCTTTTAGTTTGCACCGCACAAAAAGCAGGCCGCAAAGGCCTTTTGACGGGATCGGTGTAATGAGCAAGATCGAGACGATCGGCATCATCGGCGCGGGCCAGATGGGCGGCGGCATCGCCCATGTCTCCGCGCTTTCGGGCTACAAGGTGCTGATCTACGATATATCGCCCGACCGTATCGAGAAGGGTATCGCCACGATCAGCGGCAACATGGCCCGCCAGGTGGGGTCCGGCAAGCTCGACGAAAAGTTGCGCAACGACGCGATGGGCCGCATTTCGGCTGCCCCGGCGATGGCTGATCTTGCCGGCGCCGACCTGGTGATCGAGGCGGCGACCGAGGACGAGACGGTCAAGCGCAAGATCTACGCCCAGCTCTGTCCGCAGCTCAATCCCGAAGCCATCCTGGCGACCAACACCTCGTCGATCTCGATCACGCGGCTTGCCGCGCAGACCGACCGGCCGGAGCGCTTCATCGGCATACATTTCATGAACCCGGTGCCGTTGATGAAGCTGGTCGAGCTGGTGCGCGGCATCGCCACCGAGGACCAGACCTTCGAGGCAGCCAAGACCTACGTGAAGCGGCTCGACAAGACGATCACGGTCTCGGAGGATTTTCCGGCCTTCATCGTCAACCGCATCCTGCTGCCGATGATCAACGAGGCGATCTACACGCTCTATGAGGGCGTCGGCTCGGTCGATGCCATCGATACCGCCATGCGGCTCGGCGCCAACCATCCTATGGGGCCGCTGCAGTTGGCAGACTTCATCGGGCTCGATACCTGCCTGTCGATCATGCAGGTGCTGCATGACGGCCTGTCGGACTCGAAATACCGCCCTTGTCCGCTGCTGGTGAAATATGTCGAGGCCGGCTGGCTCGGCCGCAAGACCGGGCGTGGTTTTTACGATTATCGCGGCGAGCATCCCGTACCGACGCGCTAGTCAGGTTCGCGTCAGCGAACAGGCCGCCGGCCGATTGACCCTGATCAGGACGCGGCAGCCAGCGGCTCGGGCGGTTCTGTCTTGTTGTCGACCCCATCCGGCGCGACGGAAACGCATCCACGGCCGGCCGCCTTGGCGGCATAGCAAGCAGCGTCGGCTCTCGCGATGATTTCGTCGACCTCGCCACAATTGGCGCCGATCGCAGCCAACCCGATGCTGGCGCCGATCAGGTGGGGACGGCCGTCCCAAGTGAAATCCAGGCCGGCTATCGCATCGATGATGGATCGCGCCACAATCTTGGCGCGGGCGGCCGAACCCGATTTCAGGATGACCGCGAATTCGTCGCCACCCAGACGCGCGACGATGTCTTCGGGGCCAAGGACGCCGCGGATAGCCTCGGCGACCCGCTTGAGCAAGGCGTCTCCTGCCGCGTGGCCGCCGGTGTCGTTAACCAGTTTGAAGTGATCGAGGTCAGCGAACATGAACTGATGTCCGCCGCCTTCGGCCGACACTGTCGTACAGTCCTTGCGCGCCTGAGCGACCAGTTCCTCCATCGTGCGGATGAAGCTCGAGCGATTGGCAAGGCCGGTCAGCGCGTCATGCGCGGCGGCGTGGGCAAGCTGTCGCTGCAGCGCGCGCGCATCGGTGAAATCCTGGAAGACGATGACCAGTCCGCAGAACTCGTTCCGCTCGTTCATGATCGGCGACACGACCTGACGGATGCTGCATCGCGTGTCGTCGCGCCGGATGAGGACGGCGCGGCTGTTCTGGTCGGAAGGGGCCTGGCCGATCGCCGGCCGGGTTACGCCGATCCTGTGACCCGTCTCCTCGTCTACCGCCCAGTAGACATGACCGAGCATCTTGCCGAGGGCCTCGCCGCCGGAAACTCCGGTCAGCTTTTCGGCGACCGGATTCATGAAGGTGACGCGGTTCGCCGCGTCGGTGCAGATAACGGCATCACCGATCGACTGGAGCGTTACCCTGAGTCGCTCCTTCTCATCGGCGAGCATTGTCGCCGACACAGCGAGGCGCTCTTCAGTCTCCTTGCGCCGGGTGATGTCGGTCAGGCTGCCAATGGCCCTGATCAGCCTCCCCTCGGCGTCACGCTCGATGACCTTGCCGCGGTCGAGGATCCACATCCAGTGGCCGTCCTTGTGGCGCATCCTGAACTCGGCTTCGAAGAATGGCGTCTTGCCGTCGAGATGGGCGCCATCCGCCTCGGCGACGGTCTGGCGATCGTCGGGATGGATCATCGTCAGCCAATGGTCGGGATCGCCATCGAGCTCGCCATCCGCATAACCAAGCATCCTGACCCAGGTCGAGGAATAGGTCGTGCCGCCCTTGCGCATGTCGAGGTCCCAGACGCCTTGGCCGGCGCCGGCGAGAGCGAAATTCCAGCGCGTTTCCGCTTCGGCGATGCGCGCCTCGGCCTGTTTGCGTGCGTCGATGTTCTCGATCTGCGAGACGAGATAGAGCGGACGGCCGCTTTTCTCGTCACGAATGACGGAACCGGCAAGATGGGCCCAGACGGGCGTGCCGTCCTTCCGCAGGTAACGCTTCTCGAATTGGAAGGCGTCGACGGTGCCGGCCTTTAGACCATCCATCGTTTCCCGCCCGATCTGCAGATCGTCGGGATGCGTGATCTGGAAAAAGGTCAGCGCCTCGATCTCCTCGCGGCTGTAGCCAAGCATGGCGGCAAAGGCCGGATTGGCCTCGAGAATGCTCCCGTCGAGACCGACAACGGCGATACCGATCGCCGAATCCTTCATCGCGCGGCGGAAGCGCTCTTCGCTCTGCGCGATCTGCCGGCGGTCCTTGGTGATCCGGCGAGCGAACAGGGCGGCGAGGAAGAGGGCACCCACCGCCACCGCTACAGAGATCCGCAGCCAGAGTTTCAGCGCGTCAGGGCCGGGATCCAGTCGCGACAACACCATCGAGGCAACCGCGGCACAGAGGCCGGCCACGAGCAGCGCCGACCCTGCGTGCCCAAGAAATCGTCGGCCGATCAATCCTCGCCACATCGCGATACGTGCCACCCCCGTGCGCAAGCCGATGTTGTCGCGCTGAGCCTGATGGATTGGCTTTAAGGAAAGGTTGCCTGCGGCATGCCGGCGCCATCGCTAACCGACAAACATTGCCGGCATGATTAAGGATCGGTGTGCACGGAGCGCGATCGCGGCGGGCACTACCAGCGCACGAAAAATCGCCCGCCGAGCGCGCCGAGCAGCGCCAGCACCGCGATGGCGATAGTGTACCAGGTGGCGACGAAAAGCGGCGAATCGTCAAAGCAGTGCGCGGCGTAGAAGGTCGCCGCCAGTCCGCCGGCGAGCAGGCCAGCGACCGCCCCGGCAAGCACCGGCCGTGTCGGCGCGCCGTAGCGCAGCATCCACAGGAAGATGGCAAGCGGGCCGATGCCGATTAGCGGAATGAAGCCCATGCAGATCATCATGTTGGAGCCGACAAGGCGCGTTCCCCAGTCGGCTTCCGGCACAGCGAAAAGCTCCAGAACCACGGCCACCGCGACCAGCAGTGGAGCGGCCACCATCCAGGCCATCGCCCGGCCGGTGGCCGCGCCAGGCGTCGACAAGGCACGGATCAGCACGAAGGCGCTGACAGCAAGCACGATGGTGAAAACGAACTTTGAGAGAAAGCGCATCGTGTGCATCGCTGTCATGAAGTCCGGGCGCGGGCCGAGCGTCAGCAGGAAAACGACTGCCGCGACGATGGCGGCCGCACCGGCAGCGAGCCACCAGGCCGAGCTCAGCGGCATCACCTTGCTGCGGGCATCGGCGTCCAGCGCCTTGATGAGATCGTCCGTCCTCATGTCATTCCCGCCCGAACCGCCCCTGCCCAAATCGCTTGGCTATCGCGGCAAGTCCCCGATGCAGCGACACCCGCACCGCCGTTTCGCTGATGCCGAATTTCGCCGCCGTCTCGCCGATTGACCGTCCTTCCACCGATACGGCCGAAACCACGGACCGCTGTGCCGGCGACAGCCCGTCCAGGGCCCGGTTGATGTCGCGCTCGCTGACGGTCTCCGTTTCCGGCTCGGCGAAAGTCTCGGCGATATCGTCGACATCGATCTCGATACGTCGTCCGCGCCGCCGGAAGGCATCGATCAGCTTGAAGCGGGCAATCGCATAGATCCACGGCAACACCGGCGCATCCTGGCGCCAGGTATGCCGTTTCACATGAATGGCCAGCAAGGTTTCCTGCACGACATCCTCGGGATCGACCCCGCCCTGTACGATCTTGCGCCGGACAAAACCGCGCACCAGCGCGGCAATCCGGTGCAGAAAGTCGGCATAGGCCCTTTCGTCTCCCGCGATCGCGGCTCGCATCAGCCGGGAAAGCTCGGCCTCATCCTTGCCGCTCACAAGAGTTACTCCCCCGGTTTTCGCGTCTCGGCGCTGATTTGTTACGTGGCCGGCGAAATAATGTCCAAGGCAAATTACGGGCAAATCACGAAAGTTTGCAGGCTCCCGTCCTACTTGGCACCGAGCGTGACGCCCCAGAAATATCTGAAGCCCTTTCGAACCGTTAGCTTCACCCGCTTCCGACGATACTTGTTTCTCAGGCGGCCCAGGATTTGGAGATGTGTCTTGTCGATGTCCGGACTTGACGTGGGATCGTTGGCATAGGGCAGCAGCACCAATGCCTCCGCATGCATATCGGCATAAGGCTGAGAATCATACGTATCGAAAGGTGTCGGAGGATAGTTCAACACAGTGGGATTGGTGTTGATCTCGAACACCTGGATGCGACCATCGACAATGGTGTAGTCAATCCGACCGTACGAAATCCTGGCCTTCTCGAAGATTGGCGACAATTCGCCTGCGTGCGGATTGTCGCGAACGTATGCGGCGTGCTCGGCCAGTTGCTGCCCCGACATACCTTTGCCCGGGTCCTTGATGAACCACTCCTCGCTGGCGAAGCAGTGCTGCGAATAGCTGCGCGCACCGATGCGATAGCTTGCGTATTTTCTGTAGCTGCCGTCGGGCGCCGGTTTTGATCCGAACTCCACCACCATGGGACGAACGAAGTTCATCTTGCCCAAATTCGAAAGCTCCTGGTCAAGCTCCGCTCGTGACGGCAGCAGCCGCGGCGTCTTGTAGGTCGCCCCAGCCTCGTCACGCAGGAACACGGGAAAACGTATTCCTTCTGGCAGAAGTTCGGGCCGGTATGCGTTGAAATCATTTGTGCCGTCCGAAAACAGCATGCGCAGCAACTCGAAACGCTGAACACTTTGGCGGGGATGATTGAGTTGGAAGAGATCGGGCTGCTGCGACTTCATGCGCTCGCTGAGAATGGCGCTTGCTTCAATCTCGGCTTCGCTGAGGCGGTCCAAATCCGTCCAGATAACCGTGCCTTTGGGGATTCCAAGCAGATGCCGTCCTTCGTCATGCGGAACGAAGCGAACAAAATCCTGCAAATCCGCTCGAAAATAGAGTAGCAGACTTGCCAGAGTGTTGGCATGTGAACGATGGCAAACATAGAAGATCATGAGACACCCCCCTTCCTCATGCGTGTTATAAAGGCCGACATCAGGAAATCGTCCATTTGAGCAGCCATTCTAAGATGATAAAGGTCACATTTCGTCAACTCGTTGCAGACGACATATTGGACATGGCTGCGATGGAGACCGCAGCCTGGGGATCCCTTGGAGCCAACGAAGAAGCGATCCGGGCTCGCCTTTCACTTGGACATACAATGATTGTCGCCATGGTCGACAACCTCATCGCTGGTGCGATCTGCTTCGTGGCAACCAGCCAGGACCCTCGCGATACCGCAAATTTTCCAAAGACCTTCGCTGCTTATTCTTCGCTTGCGGCAAGCGAGCCGACACGATCTCTCTACGTCTACAACCTTGGTGTGCGGCCCGAGTTTCGCGGCTCAGACATGGCACGCCGTCTCTTGTCGGAATTGATCGACCACGGCCGCCGGGTCGGCACGCGTTGGTTGGTCGGCGATGGACGTTGCCCGTCTTACGCCGGAGCGCAGGGCGATTTTCCCGACAAGGTTCGGCCGGATCCGGCGTTTCGCCATACCATCGATGACTGGCATCGGACAGGCGTGATGCCGTCCGTGCAGGCGATAACAAAGGACCCGCTGCTGCGGTTCTACAGGCGCGTTCTGCGATGTGAGTTTCTGCATCTGGCGCCCGACTTTCTGCCCGAGGACCTGAGTTCCGGTGGGTTTCGCGTCATCTTCGCCGTGGATCTTGCCTGATGACGGGCCAGGCTGATCTTTTTGATCCGATCGCCCATGGCAGCGATCCGTTCCCCGAATTCGCCCGTCGTCGGAGTTTGGGAGGCGCCAGTTGGGGAAAGCCTCCCTATCCCGAGGTCGGTGAAGCCTTCTACGTATTCAGCCACGCGCTTGTCTCGCAGGCCTTGAAGCACCCTTTGTTGCTGCAAGCACCACCGGGTGCCTATCAGGAAGTCCGGCAGAAGATCAGTGCGAACCCGGCACTGGATCTGTTGACCCGTTCCATGCTGCTGTCCGACCCGCCACGGCATATGCAGTTGCGCCGTCCATTGGCAGGCTCGCTGACCTTTTCCGCAAGCACAGGGTTGGTTGACCGGCTTATGGCCAAGGCATCGGAGCTTGTGCAGGCAGCTGTCCAAAAACCGGAATTCGATGCGATTCGCGATATAGGGCTGCCGCTGTCATTTTCGGGCTTGGAGCAGATCCTTGGCATCGACATGGACGACCCCTGGAAGATTGGCGCCGATGCACAGCTCATGGCCAATGCCCTGGAAATAAGGGCTGGAGGCGTCGACGAGCGGGCGAGCCAGGCCTGCCGCCGGTTGGAGGCATGGGTATCGCACGTAGTAGAAAGTGGTGCTATCCGCCCAAATGGCATTTCAGCCCAGATGCTTGCCGAGGTGAAAGCCGGCAGGTGGTCGAGAGACGATGCCATCGCAAACATCGTGTTCCTGCTCTTTGCCGGGCAGGCCACGGTCGTCGATACATTTGGCAACGCGCTGGTCGCGCTTGCAAGGTTCCCGGAACAGCTTTTGCTGCTTGAAGATCAGATAATCAGTTGGTTGTCGGCAGCCGAAGAGTTGCTCCGTTTTTGCGCTCCGATTCACTATGCCGGAGCGCGCATTGCCGCGGAAGATTTGCAATTTGGTGGGGCCACCATAAAAGCCGGCCAGGCTGTCGTACCCGTCCTGGCTAGCGCCAATCGGGACGTTTCGGTTTTTCCAGCTGGTGACCAACTGGATTTGGGTTCCGGCATTTCGTCGGCCCTTGCGTTCGGCACCGGACTGCATGCCTGTCTGGGTCAACACGTCGCCCGGATAGAATTGGCTGTGCTGCTGGAGGCCCTGTTCACCCAAGCCAAGGGCTGGCGCCCAGACATGGCCAGGGTCGTCAGGCGGCATTCGGTGCTTTTCTACGGTCTGCAAGCCGCACCCTTGATCCGGTCGGCGGATCAACCGTCGGTTTGAATTCGGCACCCAATTGTCCGCGCCACTTCATCACGTGGAATTGTAAGCCGAAATGAAGCGTTTGCGCTTCAGCGACCGATTGAATCAGGTCATCAATGTTGACTATAGAAGTCATGTATTGGTAGGTGGATTGGTGCCAACCCGAATTTAGGACAATGCCATGAAATACGCTCTTTCCACCCTCGTCGGCGCCACCGCGCTGGCAATCAGCCTGATCGGCGGCCCGGCGATGGCGGAAGATGATGGCATCATTGTCTATAACGCCCAGCACGAAAACCTGACCAAGGCGTGGGCCGAAGGCTTCACCAAGGAAACCGGCATCAAGGTCACCGTCCGCAATGGCGGCGACAGCGACTTCTCCAACCAGATCGTCGCCGAGGGCGCTGCTTCGCCGGCCGACGTCTTCCTGACGGAAAACTCGCCGGCCATGGTGCTGGTCGAGACGTCAAGCCTGTTCGCGCCGGTCGACGCCGACACGCTGGCACAGGTTCCCCAGGACTATCAGCCGGTCAGCGGCAAATGGGTCGGCATCGCCGCGCGCAGCACGGTCTTTGCCTACAACAAGACCAAGCTGACTGCCGACCAGTTGCCCAAGTCGATGCTTGACCTCGCCGATCCGAGCTGGAAGGGCCGGTGGGCCGCCTCCCCCTCGGGCGCCGATTTCCAGGCCATCGTCAGCGCGCTGCTCCAGCTCAAGGGGGAGGCCGCCACGGCGGACTGGCTGAAGGCGATGAGAACCAATTTCATCGCCTACAAGGGCAACAGCACGGTGATGAAGGCGGTCAATGCCGGCGAGATCGAAGGCGGCGTGATCTACCACTATTACTATTTCGGCGATCAGGCCAAGACAGGCGAAAACAGCAAGAATGTCGAACTGCACTATTTCAAGAACCAGGACCCGGGTGCCTTTGTCTCGATTTCCGGCGGCGGCGTGCTGGCCTCGAGCAAGCATCCGAAGGAAGCCCAGGCCTTCCTGAAATGGGTTACCGGCAAGGGTGGCCAGGAGATCCTGAAGACCGGCGATTCCTTCGAATACGCGGTCGGCAAGGGTGCCGAGTCCAATCCGAAGCTGGTGCCGCTGGCCGATCTGCAGGCGCCGAAGGTCGACGCAACGACATTGAATTCGAAGAAGGTCACCGACCTGATGACCGCAGCCGGCTTGCTTTAGTTGCCGTTCGTCCTAAAAGGACAACCGACCGCGCTCCCGCGGGGAATTCACTTTCCGCGGGAGTGCTTTGTTTTTCGAGATTGCATTCGTCCATGACGACACGCTGTGTTCCCGACAGAAATCGCGGTCCTTCAATAGCTGCCACCGGGCGGCAGCGGCGCGGCGCCTGAACTGATGCAGTCCGCGGTCGATCTCGCGCCCTCGGGCCTGCCTTCGGACACAGGCCGAAGCACGCTGCGGCGCACGGCGCCATGGATAGTGATCGCAGCCGTCTTCGTTTCACTGCTGTCGCTGCTGCCGCTTGCCTTCATCATCTGGATCGCTGTGCAAACCGGCTGGGAAACCGTCTCGGCGCTGGTCTTTCGGCCGCGCGTCGGCGAGCTTCTGGTCAACACCGGCATGCTGGTGTTGCTGGCCGTGCCGATCGCCATCGTGCTGTCGGTTGCGCTGGCCTGGCTGACCGAGCGCAGCAATCTGCCTGGCGCCCGGCTCTGGTCCTGGCTGTGCGTGGCGCCGCTGGCCATCCCCGCTTTCGTGCACAGCTATGCGTGGATCACCATGGTGCCGCGGCTGCACGGTCTTTGGGCTGGCGTGCTGATTTCCGTCATCGCCTATTTCCCGTTCCTCTATCTGACGGTGTCGGCGGCACTGCGCCGCCTCGATCCTGCCCTGGAGGACGCCGCGGCGGCGCTCGGCCTTGGACCCTGGCGTGTCTTCCTGCGTGTCGTGCTGCCACAACTGCGTCTCGCCATCTGCGGCGGCTCGCTGCTGGTCGGACTGCATCTGCTGGCCGAGTATGGCCTCTATGTCTTCATCCGCTTCGATACCTTCACCACGGCGATCGTCGACCAGTTCCAGTCCACCTTCAACGGACCGGCAGCCAACATGCTGGCCGGCGTGCTGGTGAGCTGCTGCTTCGTGCTGCTCGGCATCGAAGTGCTCGTGCGCGGCGAGGAGCGCTATGCCCGCGTCGGCTCCGGCGCCGCGCGCTCTCAGCAGCGCACGCGTCTCGGTCGCGCCACCATCCCCAGCCTGTTGTTGCTCCTCGCCACCACACTGCTGGCCCTTGGCGTGCCGTTCGTCACCATCGGCCGCTGGCTTGTCGCCGGCGGCATGGAAGTCTGGCGCTTCGACGAGATTGGCCTGGCGCTCGGCCAGACGCTGTTCCTGGCGCTTGCCGGCGCGTTGCTGGCCACTGTTGCCGCCATGCCGATGGCCTGGATCTCGATCCGCGCGCCGGGACCGCTGCAGCGCCTGCTGGAGAGTTGCAACTACATTGTCGGCTCGCTGCCCGGGGTCGTCATTGCGCTGGCGCTGGTCACCGTCACCGTGCGCATCGCGCTGCCGCTCTACCAGACCCTGTTCACCATCCTGGTTGCCTATGCGCTGATGTTCCTGCCGCGAGCCCTGGTCAGCCTGCGGGCGTCGATCGCCCAGGCGCCGGTCGAGCTCGAACGCGCCGCCTCGAGCCTCGGCCGGCCGCCGCTTAATGCGCTGTGGTCGACGACGATCCGCCTTTCGGCGCCGGGTGCCGCGGCCGGCATGGCGCTGGTGGCGCTCGGCATCATGAACGAACTGACCGCGACCCAGATGCTGGCGCCGAACGGCACCCGCACGCTGGCGATGGCATTCTGGTCGTACAGCGGCGAGATTGATTATGCCTCGGCGGCGCCCTACGCCTTCATCATGGTGGCGATGTCGCTGCCCCTGACCTGGCTGCTCTATGTCCAGTCGAAACGGATGGCCGGACGATGAGCTTTCTCGAAATCAGTGGCCTGCACAAGCATTACGGACCGGTGGCGGCACTTGCCGGTGTCGATCTGAGTGTCGTCAGCGGCAGCCGCACCGCGATCGTCGGCCCGTCCGGCTGCGGCAAGACGACCTTGCTGCGGCTGATCGCCGGTTTCGAGGCGCCGGACCAGGGCCGCATCGCGCTCGACGGCGAAGTACTGGCCAATGGCGGCAATGCCGTGCCGGCGCACCGCCGCGGCATCGGCGTGGTGGCGCAGGACGGCGCCCTGTTTCCGCATCTGACCATCGGCGACAACATCGGTTTCGGCATCAGCCGCGGCGACGACAAGCGCTCCGAGCGCATCGTCGAACTCGCCTATATCGTTGGCCTCGACAAGGCGATCCTCAAACGCCGCCCGCATGAGCTCTCCGGCGGCCAGCAGCAGCGTGTGGCGCTGGCCCGCGCCATGGCGATGAAGCCCCGGCTGATGCTTCTCGACGAGCCGTTCTCGGCGCTGGACACCGGCCTGCGCGCCTCGATGCGCAAGGCGGTGGCGGAGCTTCTGGAAGCGGCCGGCATCACCACCATCCTGGTGACGCACGACCAGGCCGAGGCGCTGTCCTTCGCCAGCCAGGTGGCGGTGATGCGCGACGGCAAGTTCTCGCAGGTCGACACGCCGCGCGAGCTCTATCTCAGACCCAGGGACAGGATGATCGCCGAGTTCCTCGGCGACGCCATCATCCTGCCGGCAAAGATATCGGGCGGTTTCGCCAACTCGCCGCTCGGCCGCATCCCGGTCGACACCGCCGACAATCGCGACGTGGCCCGCATCATGCTGCGGCCCGAGCAGATCGCCCTGAAAAGAACGTCGCGCGAGGGGATGTCGGGCACGCCCGATATGCTGTTCGGCGAAGTGACGGAATCGGAATTCGGCGGCTCGATGTGCACGATCGCGGTGCGGCTCTTGAACAATGCCGATCCGCCCGATGCGGCCGCGATCGGCAACACGCCGCTGGTCCTGCGCAAACCGGGCATGGACACGCCAGCGGTCGGCGAGATCGTCCGGCTGACGGTATCGGGGAAGGCGCATGTCTTCGCCTGATTGATCGAAGGCGCTGCCACACCGCGCTTCAGCGCTGGGTGGTCGGCTCACGCCGTGAGGCGTTCGCCGGTTTCACTGGAATAGATCGGCCATTGTTCGAGAAAATCGCAGCCATGCACGACCACGTGCTCGTTGGCGCTGTCGATGAGGACGACCGCGTAGGAAGGCGGCGCCTGCTCGACAATCTCGCTCGATCTGTCGAGCGCGAGCTCGAACCTGGCATGCAGGCCGCGCTGCGCCGAGAACGGGATGCCGGCGACCGTGCCGGCAATGTCGCGATGGACGTGGCCGAAGAAGATGTGGCGGACATTGCCATGGCGCCGCAGCAGGCCCAGCAGCCGTTCGGGCTGCTCAAGGGCCAGCGGATCGAGCTGCGGCAGGCCTAGCGCGACCGGCGGATGATGCATGAAGACATAGGCGGGCCCGCCGGCCGTCTCTTCGAGCCGGGCTTCGAGCCAGGCTAGCCGCCTGTCGCACAATTCGCCTTCGATGCGCCCTTCCGCCAGGCAGTCGAGAAACAGCAGCACCTCGTCGGCCGTTTGATGAGTAGACTGCACGAAGCCGTTCTCATCGACCGGAACCTCGGGAAAGGCTGCGACCAGATTGGCTCGCCGATCGTGATTCCCCGGCAGCAGCCGCCAGGGCACCGACAGCGTGCTCAGGGCTGTCCTGAGATCGGCATAGCTTTCGGGCGCGCCGGTCTCGGTCAGGTCGCCGGTGAAGATGCAAAGTGCGGCATCGGCGTGATGCGCATTGATGTGCGCGATGCATGAAGCCAGCCGCTGATGCAGGTCGGCGCCATAGCGGCGCTCGCCTTGCCGGCCAAGGTGGATATCGGTGACCTGGATAATTTTCATTGCGTGTTTCTTGGATTTTCCGATGGCGCCTGCCCCGTCATCGACGACAATGGCTGGCTTCAGAAATCAGAGTGCCGGTTCCGGCACCGAAGCCTTGAAGACTTCGAGGCGGGTTCCCGTATCCGACGAGAAGAAATGCAGATCATCCGGCGAGATCTTCAGGCCGACCGCACTGCCGGGCTCGGGGTGGACGGCCTCCGACGTCATCACCGAAAACGACGCGCCGTCGAGGTCGACATAGATGACGCGGCCCGCGCCCAGTTCCTCAACCAGATCGACGGTCGCATTGAGCGCGCCTGCCGTGCCCGGCGCCACCAGCCGCACGGCTTCCGGCCGAATGCCCATCGCTACCTTCGTGCCGACCGGCAACCCCGCGCGTGCCATGGTCAGGTGCCGGCTGCCACCGAGCAATGACAGCCCGTCGAGTTCGACCGTGCCTTCGAGAATGTTCATCGCCGGCGCACCGACGAAAGTGGCGACGAAGCGGCTGGCCGGTCGGCTGTAGATCTCGGCAGGAGTGCCGACCTGCTCGACGCGTCCGCCGTTCATGACCACCAACCGGTCGGCGAGCGTCATCGCCTCGACCTGGTCATGCGTGACGAAGACGGAGGTGGCGTTCAGCCGGCGATGCAGCTTGCGGATTTCCGAGCGCATCTGGACGCGCAGCTTGGCATCGAGGTTGGACAGCGGCTCGTCGAACAGGAACACCTTGGGCTCGCGGATCATCGCCCGGCCCATGGCGACACGCTGCCTCTGGCCGCCGGACAGCGCCATCGGCTTGCGGTCGAGCAGGTGTTCGAGCTCCAGTGTGCGGGCAACCGCCTGGATGCGCAGCTGGCGCTCGGCGGCCGGGACGCCGGCCACCTTGAGCGAATAGCCGATGTTCTGCGCCACGCTCATATGCGGATAGAGCGCGTAGTTCTGGAACACCATGGCGCAGCCGCGCTCGCGCGGTTCCAGTTTGTTGACGACGGTGCCGTCGATCGCGATCTCGCCGCCGGATATGTCCTCAAGCCCGGCGATCATCCGCAGCAGCGTGGACTTGCCGCAGCCCGATGGCCCGAGGATGACGACGAACTCGCCCGACGCGATGTCGAGGTCGACGCCGTGCACGACCTGCATCTTGGCGTAGCTTTTCTTGACGTCGCGAATGGTGATGGAGGCCATCTTTCGTCTCCTTTCCAGGTCACTTTTCGGTGGCGATCAGGCCGCGCACGAACCAGCGCTGCATGAGCACCACGACAATCAGGGGCGGCAGCATGACGATAAGGGTTCCGGCCATGGCGATGTTCCATTCCGGAATGCCGCCGACATTGGGGATGAGCTGCTTGAGTTCGGTGACCGCCGTCGCATGCGACTGGTCGGTGGTGATGAGCAGCGGCCACAGATACTGGTTCCACGCCCACAGGAACATGATGGTCCCAAGTGCGGCCATGTTGTTGCGCGACAGCGGCAGCAGGATATCGACGAAGAAGCGCAGGGCGCCGGCGCCATCCATGCGCGCGGCCTCGGTCAGCTCATCCGGAACAGTCAGGAAGAACTGCCGGTACAGAAAAGTGCCGGTGGCGGTCGCGATCAGCGGCAGGATCAGCCCGGAATAGGAATTGAGCAGCCCGAGGCTGAGCGAAACCTGGACGCCCGACACTTTTTCGATCAGCCAGCTCAGACCGGTCACATCGAGGATGGCCTGATAGGGCGACAGCACGTTGGCGACAACCGCGTAGGTCGGCACGATGCGCACTTCCAGCGGCAGCATCAGCGTTACGAAGATCAGCCAGAAGATGAAGGTGCGGCCGGGATAGCGGAAATAGACGATCGAGAAGGCGGTCAGCGCCGAGATGATCACCTTGCCCGCCGCGACACCGGCGGCCATGATGAAACTGTTCAGAAGCTTGGGGCCGAGGTCGGCCGTCGTCCATGCCGTCTTGATGTTGAGCCAGAAGTCGCTGCCCGGCAGCAGCGACATCGGCACGTCGTTGACATCTTTGAGATTGTGCGACGCGGCGATGGCGACGACCGCGAACGGTGCGATGCAAAGCACGAAGCCGACGAACAGGATTACATGCGTGAAGAAATTGAGGAACGGGGTGCGCTCTACCATGTCAGCCTCACCTGTAGTGCACACGCCGCTCGATGAAGCGGAACTGGAAGATGGTCAGCACGACGATGAGCACCATCAGGATGATGCTCTGTGCGGCAGCACCCGAATAGTCGAGGCCTTTGAAGCCGTCGGAATAGATCTTATAGACCATCAGATTGGTGGCGTTCGCCGGTCCGCCCGAGGTCATGATGTCGACGATGCCGAAGGAATCCTGGAAGCTCTCGGTGATGTTGATGACCAGCAGGAAGAAGATCGTCGGTGTGATCAGCGGAAACTGGATGTCCCAGAAGCGCCTGATGACGCCGGAGCCGTCCATCGCCGCCGCCTCGATCAGCGAACGCGGGATGGCCTGGAACGCGGCGAGGAAGAAGATGAAATTGTAGCCGACATATTTCCAGGAAAAGGCGATGATGATCGAAGCCATGGCGTCAGTGCCGTCAAGGCCGGGATCCCAGAAGCCGGGCCAAACCTGGTTGACGACGGCCATGAAGCCGGCTTCCGGCGCCAAGATGAAGCGGAACGCCATGGCCAGCGCCGGCGCGGCGATGCCGTAGGGCCAGATCAGCACCACGCGGTAGAAGCGCGACCCGGTAAGTTGCCGATCGGTCAAGGCGGCCAGCACGAGGCCGACGAACATCGCAAGCCCGGTGCTGATGCCGGCAAAGACAAGACTGGCGGTGATCGAGTTCCAGTAGTCGGCGTTGGACAGGATCGAGCGGAAATTGTCGAGCCCGACCCAGATGTTGCCGCCGCCCCAGGGCTGCTGCAGCGTCAGCGACCAGTACACGGCCTGACCGGCGGGCCAGTAGAAGAACGTGAAGATCAAGAGGAGTTGCGGCACCGCGAAAAGGATGCCGATCGTCCAGCTGCCAAAGGTAACGCGTTTTTCCATCGGTCCGCCGATGCCGCTCAATGGCGACTTAGAGCAAGATTAATAACGAAATGGCCGCCCGTCGACCCAAGCATGATCCCGAAAAGTGGAAACCCGTTTTAGCGGACAAACGGTTTCCGTTTGTCCAGAGATCATGCTCGGAGAAGACCGGCGGGCGGCCGCGCAAATTACGGGATCAGGGCAGGGTCTTGCCCGGATAGGTCTGCTGGAAGCGGTCGAGGATGGCGTCGCCATTCTTGACCAGCGTGTCGAGGCCTTCCTGGACGCTGACCTTGTTAGCGAAGATCGCCTGCATCTGCGTGCCGAACTCGGCGCGGATCTGGGTGAAATTGCCCAGCCGCACACCGCGGGTGATCTCGGTCGGCTCGGACGCGGTCAAGCTGGCGATCGCGATCTCACGGCCCTTGAAGGGCGCCTTGTCGTAGAAGCCGGTGGACTTCATGTAGTCGAAGCCCGACTTGGTCACCGGGATGTAGCCAGTGTTGGTCGACCAGAACAAAGCGGTCTTGGGGTCGTGGATAAAGTTGAGGAACGCTGCCGCGCCCTTGTATTCGGCATCCGACTTGCCCGAGAGGACCCACAGCGAAGCGCCGCCGACGAGCGAATTCTTGCGCTCTGTGCCGGCATAGACCGGTAGTTCGGCGACATCCCAGTTCATGCCTGCCTTCTGCGTCTTGCCGACGGTGCCGTGATCGCCGACCGAGGTCAGGATGACCTGGCAGGTGCCGGACGCGAAGGCCTGGACCATATCCTGGCCGAGATCCTTGGATTTGATCTTGATCAGGCCGGCATCATACCACTTCTTCAGATCGGTGACGTACTGGACGAACTTGGTCTTGTTGACTTCCAGACGGGCATCGAGGCCGTCATAGCCGTTGTTCTTGGTGGCGACCGGCTGATTGTGGAGGGCCGAGAACTGCTCCATCAGCTGCCAGCTTTCATTGGCAGAGATGTTGATCGCCATCGGGCATTCGTAGCCGGCGTCCTTCATCGCCTGGAGGTCGGCGCCGACATCTTCCCAGGTCTTCGGCGCTTGGGTCTTGCCGATCTTGGCGAAGGCATCCTTGTTCCAATACATTAGCGCCGTCGAGGAATTGAACGGGAAGGACAGCATCTCGCCCTTCGAGGTCGCATAGTAGCGCGCGATGCCGGGGAAATAGTCGGCGTAGTCGATCTTGTAGCCGTTTTCTTCCATCAGCTTGTCGGCAGGCTTGTAGGCGCCCGACAGCATCATGGTGGCGGTGCCGACATCATAGACCTGAACGACGGCGGGCTGCTTGCCGGCGCGGAAGGCGGCGATCGTGTTCTGCAGCGTGGCGTCATAATTGCCCTGGCTGGTGCAGACGACTTCATAGTCGGTCTGCGAGGCATTGAAATTCTTGCACAGCGTGTCGACGACGCGGGCCAGATCGCCCGAAAGGCCGAACCAGAAATCGAATTTTACCGGCTCTGCGACGGCAGGCATAGCAAGCGCGATGCTGAGCGCTCCAGCGGCAAGGGCAGCGAAGCCCCGCTTGATGATGGTCATGGTTTCTTCCCTCTTGAGTGGCTGTTGACAAGGGTCTTGCGCAAGTCCTTGGCCGCTCTCTTAGAGAAGGTATGTGACAGTTCTGTTGTGGCCCTTCAGGCCTGTGGACAGCCCGTCTCTCCTCCCCTCCGGCGGTTGCGCCGGCATGAAGATGTCATGCCGGCGCTCCAGGTAGCTAGGGCGGCTGCCGCGGACGTAAAGACCCTGAAGAACAGTCATGATTATCCGGCTAAAGGGATGAATGAAATGCTGGCGCCACAGCTGACGCATGTTCCACTCGCTGAGCGCCAGGCCATGCGCGACGGGCCGCGCGATAGCGCCACCCATCAGCGCCTGGCTGCCGCCACACCGGCACTTGGCCAGATCGAAATCGGCGGCAAGGCTTCACGCGAAAGCGCCGGCGAAACGCTCACCGTCGTCGCCTTGAACGTCGAACGGCTGTGCCATGGCGATGCCATAGCGGCCACGCTTGCCGGCCAGGCTCCCGACGTCGTGCTGCTGTCCGAGGTCGACGAAGGCATGGCGCACTCAGGCAATGGCCATCCTTTGCGCGTCCTTGCCGACCGGCTCGGCCATGCCTTCGCCTATGGCGTTGAATCGTCGAGCTCGGCGGCGGCAACGAGGCTGAGCGGGCCGCAACCGGCGCGGTCCAGAATACAGAAGGCTCCATGGCAACGCCGTGACCAGCGCCATCCCGCTGCTTCGCCCTTTCCTGGTCCCCCTCGACGCGGCGCCTCATCGAGGAATTCGGCGACCTGACCGGTGTCGTCGCCCAGCAAAGACGCCGCTCGGGTGCGTGACAGAAGCGTGCTGGCCTTCGCGCCCACGCCCGCGCTCGGTTTGAACAGAGCTTGATCGACCGAAAGGGCGTAGCGGTTTTGGGATAACGACGCGCTTTTAGAGGCTTTCCGGCTTGAGTGCCGTCTCGACCAAACGCCTGGCGTCCGGCCCCGACCATTCGGCCGGGCCGTTCATATGGGCGATCAGGCAGCCTTCGCCGTCGATCAGCATGGTGACGGGAAGGCCGAGCGCCAGGCCGCGCGTCTTGAGGTCATTGAACAGCGCCATCGTCGAATCCCGGTAGTAGCCGAGCGTCGTAACGCCGGTATCGCTGAGGAACTTCTTCGGCTTCACATCGTCGCCGGCATCGACATTGACGGCGACCACTTGAAAGGCCTCGCTGCCCTTTTCTTTCTGCAGTGCATCGAGCGCCGGCATTTCGGCACGGCACGGCGCGCACCATGTCGCCCACAGATTGAGCAACACCGTCTTGCCGGCATGATCGGCAAGCGTCATCGGCTTGCCATCCGGGCCATTGAAGGCGAGGCTCTTCAAGGATTGCGGCGGATCGGCCGGCAAAAGTGCGGCGACCTCACCGGTGGCGGAGGCCGCGACCTTCTTGGCGCGGTCGCTCTTGGCAGCGCAGGCGACGTCGTCCTTGCTCTCGCCGACGGCAGCTTGTGCCGGTGCATTGTTGCCAGACCGGCTCTCGCTGACATATACCGCGACCGCGCCGGCCAGCGCGCCCGCCGCCAAGGCGGCGAGGATCAGGCGCGGGGCCGGGAAGAATCTATTACCGTCTGTCATTTTCTCAAAACTGCTCCGAAGCACGGGTTATAGCCATGAGCGACAAGAAAACCAGCAACCAGATGTGGGGCGGACGTTTTGCCTCGGGTCCGGCCGCGATCATGGAAGCCATCAATGCGTCGATCTCGTTCGACCGCAAACTCTATGCCCAGGACATCAAAGGCTCGATCGCCCATAGTGAGATGCTGGCGCAAACGGGCATTATTTCGGCGGCCGATCAAGAAAAAATCGCTCACGGGCTGAACACAATCCTGAAAGAGATCGAGGCCGGCACCTTCGAGTTCTCGACCCGACTCGAAGACATCCACATGAATATCGAGGCACGCCTTGCCGATCTGATCGGCCCGGCGGCCGGCCGGCTGCACACCGCCCGCTCGCGCAACGACCAGGTGGCGGTCGATCTGAGGCTGTGGGTCAAGGGTGAGTGCTTTCGCGTCGCCGAGGCACTGAAAGGGCTGATCGAGGCGCTGCTCGAGCGGGCCGAGGAGCATGCCGCGACGGTGATGCCGGGCTTCACCCATATGCAGGCGGCACAACCGGTGACCTTCGGCCATCACTGCATGGCTTATGTCGAGATGTTTTCGCGCGACCTGTCGCGTGTGCGCGACGCCATCGAACGGATGGATGAGAGCCCGCTCGGTGCCGCGGCCCTTGCCGGCACCAGCTTCCCGATCGACCGTCACCAGACGGCCAAGGCACTCGGCTTCCGCGAGCCGATGCGCAATTCGCTGGACAGCGTCTCGGATCGCGATTTCGCGCTCGAGTTCCTCGGCATGGCGGCGATCTGCGCCACGCATCTGTCGCGGCTGGCCGAGGAGATCATCATCTGGTCGACGCCGCAGTTCGGCTTCGTCAGGCTGTCGGACTCGTTTTCCACCGGCTCCTCGATCATGCCGCAAAAGAAGAATCCCGACGCCGCCGAACTGGTGCGCGGCAAGACTGGCCGTGTCACCGGCCACCTTGTCGGCCTGCTGACGGTGATGAAGGGCATGCCTTTGACCTATGGCAAGGACATGCAGGAAGACAAGGAATCGGTATTCGATGCCGCCGAGACGCTCGACCTGATGCTGGCGGCGATGACCGGCATGGTCTCGGACATGACGGTCAACGCAGCCGCGATGAAGAAGGCCGCCGGCGCCGGCCACGCGACGGCGACCGACCTCGCCGACTGGCTGGTACGCACGCTCGGCCTGCCGTTCCGGGAGGCGCATCATGTTACCGGCCGGGCGGTGGCGTTGGCCGACGACAAGAAAGTGGGGCTGGAGAAGCTCTCGCTGGAGGATTTGCAGTCGATCAATCCCGGCATCACGGCGGACATATTTTCGGTGCTGGCGGTGCAGAACTCGGTCAAGAGCCGCACCAGCTTCGGCGGCACCGCGCCGTCGGAAGTGAGGAAGCAGATCCGCGCCTGGAAAAAGCGACTGGCGAAAGCATGATGCCGGATATTGCAACCAGCAATATCCCGGGGATATTGCGACCAGCAATATCCGGGGTGCAATGCGCTGAGAACTCGGCTAAAAGCGGCGGCTGGCAAACGTTTCGGACGGATGGATCGATGACCGGAAGCAGGATTTTGGTGACGCTGACGCTGCTGGTTGCGATCGCGGCCGTTTCGGCCTGCGGCAGGAGGGGCGGTCTCGACACGCCCTATGAGGCAGCCGTGCAAGCGCGCAAGGATGCCTCCAAGGCCCACCAGCCTGTCCCGCCGGAGCCGGAAAAACCGGTCGTGGACAAGAAGTTCATCCTCGACCCGCTGATCTAGCCGATGACACCGGAGTTGGTCTTTCCAAATCCGGTCTCATCGTGCCCCAACCTTCCGGAACCACTCTCGTGAACCATTTCGACTACCGCGACGGCGTGCTCTATGCCGAGGACGTGGCGATCCCCGACATCGCCGCACAGGTCGGCACGCCGTTCTACTGCTATTCGACGGCCACGTTGACCAGACACTACCGGGTGTTTGCGCAGGCCTTTGCCGGGCTCCACGCGCTGGTGTGCTACGCCATGAAGGCCAATTCCAACCAGGCTGTTCTGCGGACGCTGGCGAAGCTCGGCGCCGGCGCCGACGTGGTTTCGGAAGGCGAATTGCGCCGGGCGCTGGCCGCCGGCATTCCGGCGGGCAAGATCCTGTTTTCCGGCGTCGGCAAGACGGCGCGCGAAATGGACTTTGCCCTTGCCGCCGGCATCCTGTGCTTCAACGTCGAATCCGAGCCTGAACTCGAGCTGCTGTCGGCGCGAGCCGCCGCACTTGGCAAGGTGGCGCCGATCTCGCTGCGCATCAATCCCGACGTCGACGCCAAGACCCACAAGAAGATTTCCACCGGCAAGGCCGAGAACAAGTTCGGCATTCCATGGCAGAAGGCGCGTCAGGTCTATGCCCGCGCGGCAAAGCTTCCCGGCATCAGGATCACCGGCATCGACACCCACATCGGCAGCCAGATCACCGAACTGCAGCCTTTCGACGACGCCTTCGCCCTGCTCGTCGATCTGGTCGGCGCGCTGCGTGCCGACGGCCATGCCATCGAGCATGTCGATCTCGGCGGCGGTCTCGGCATTCCCTATCGCGTAGACAACAACCCGCCGCCGCTGCCCGATGCTTATGCCCAGATCGTCAGGAAGCATGTCACCACGCTCGGATTGAAGGTGATGTTCGAGCCCGGCCGGCTGATATCAGGCAATGCCGGCATCCTCGTCTCGGAAGTGATCTTCCTGAAGGAGGGCGACGCCAAGAACTTCCTCGTCGTCGACGCCGCCATGAACGATCTCATCAGGCCGACGCTCTACGATGCTTTCCACGACATCCGTCCGGTCGTGCAGCCGCCGGCCGACACGCCGCGCATGATGGTCGATGTGGTCGGCCCGGTCTGCGAGACCGGCGATTACATTGGCCTCGATCGCGATCTGCCCAGGCTGAAGGCCGGCGACCTGATTGCCGTCTCCACCGCCGGCGCCTATGGCGCGGTGCAGGCCGGCACCTACAACACCCGCCTGCTGGTGCCGGAGGTGCTGGTCGACGGCGACCGGTTCCACGTCGTGCGTCCGCGCCTGACCTATGACGATCTGATCGGGTTGGATTCCGTGCCCGACTGGCTTGCATAGAAGCTGCCCGGCCAAGATACCGGCCGGCAACGCTACAACCGGCTCCGGATGAGCGCCCTGATGTCGGCGATCCTGTCCTCGTCGCGGCGGTAGAACGTCCATTGCTTGATGCGCCTGGCGCGCAGCAGGCCGGCCTGGGTGAGCACGCGCATGTGCTCACTGAGCGTCGCTTGCGTTATGCCGAGCTTTTCGGCGATCAGCAGCGCGCAAACGCCGTCCTCGACCAGATCGCCATCCGCCTGGGCTGGGAAATGCGCGCGCGGATCCTTCAGCCAGTCGAGGATCCGCAGTCTGCGTTCATTGGCGATCGCCTTGAAGACATCAACCTCTTGCATTTAGCCATTTTGCCAAGTTACTAATTGCTGTCAATCCCGAGGAGGTCACCATGTCGCAGGGCAATACTGTCACACGCGAGCGCATTGCCGCGATGGAACCGCGCATCCGCCCCTATCTGCGCCATACACCGGTGCTGCGCGTCGACATGGCCGACTTTGACCGTGCGCCGCTGGCGGTCGACCTGAAGCTCGAATGCCTGCAGCATTCCGGCTCCTTCAAGGCGCGCGGCGCCTTCACCAACCTGCTGGAGCGTGCGGTTCCAAAGGCCGGTGTCGTTGCCGCATCCGGCGGCAATCATGGTGCGGCCGTCGCCTATGCCGCAATGCGGCTGGGCCACAAGGCGACCATCTTCGTTCCCGAAGTGAGCCCGGCGGCCAAGCTGGAGCGGATCCGCAGCTACGGCGCCGAGCTGATCGTCGGCGGCGCCCGCTACGCCGAGGCGCTGGCCGCCAGCGAACGTTTCGCCGAGGAAACCGGCGCCTTGCAGATCCATGCCTTCAACCAGGAGGAAACGCTGGTCGGCCAGGGCACGCTCGGGCTCGAAATCGAGAGCGACTTGCCTGAGATCGACACGCTGCTGGTCGCTGTCGGCGGCGGCGGCCTGATCGGCGGCATCGCTGCTTGGTTTGCCGGCCGCATCCGCATCATCGCCGTCGAGCCGGAAGGGGCTCCGACGCTTCATCACGCCTTCGAGGCCGGACACCCTGTCGACGCACCAGCCGAGGGCATCGCCGCCGATTCGCTGGCGCCAAAGCGCGTCGGCGAAATGATGTTCCCGATCGCCGAGGCCTTTGTCGAACGCTCGATCCTGGTCAGCGACGACGACATCATCGCCGCGCAGAAGGCGCTGTGGAATCGGGTCCGCATCATCTCCGAGCCGGGTGGCGCAGCCGCCTTTGCCGCGATCCTGTCCGGCCGCTATGTGCCAGCGCCGGGCGAACGCGTCGCCGTGCTAGTCTGCGGGGCGAATGCCAACCCCGCAACCTTCTGACTGCAATGCGGAATTATGACGGTCGACTTCACGTTTTTCCGAACTGCCTCGCCTTTGCCGTGTTTGCTGGTATTCTTTGAGTCGTGAGGCGTTGGGCTATCCTGCCCGCCCCGTGGAAGGGCCGATGACGGAACGACCCACCTTCAGCAGCGATCGCGGCCTGGCCGGGCGCCTTGCCTTGAGCCGGCTGGCGACGCGGGCCTCGATGATGGTCGAGCGTGGCTGGCCGTTGCTGCTTCCGCTCGTCATCGTCGCAAGCCTGTTCCTCAGCGTCTCCTGGCTCGGCCTCTTCTCCCGGCTGCCAGATATGGCGCGCATCGGCCTTGTCGCCGCCTTCGGCGTCGCCGCACTAGGTGCGCTCTACCCGCTGCGCTTCTTCCGCCTGCCTGGCGCCGCCGAAATCGACCGCCGCATCGAGGCGGCCAATCAATTGTTGCACAGCCCGGTGCTGGTGCAGACCGACCGGCCAAGTGGCCGGGAAAGCAGCTTCTCGCAAGCGCTGTGGCGCGAACACCAGAAGCGCATGGCCGGAAAGCTCAACAGCCTCGGCGCCGACCTGCCGCGCACGCGCGTGCCAGAACGTGACCCCTGGGGGCTGCGCGCCGTGGCGGCACTTGTGCTCGTTACCGCCTTCGCCTTCTCCTTCGGGCCGACGGGTGGCAGGATCAGCGACGGGTTCAATGCCCATGGTGCGCATGACGCCGTGCCGCCGCGCATCGACGCCTGGGTGACGCCGCCGGCCTATACCGGCAAGCCGCCGATCTTTTTGACCGCCGACGCCAACCAGGCGACGCCGACCTTCACCGTTCCCGAAGGCAGCGACGTCTCGCTGCGGGTGACCGGCGGCTCAGGCGATGAAACGCTCGGCTACGCCGACAACAATGGCAATTCCCGCGCCATCGACCCGGCCGGCCCGCAGGTCGCCGCCAAGCCGGCGGCAAGCCCGGCGACGCCGTCCAAGGTACGTCAATTCACCGGCAAGCTGACCAGCGACGGCACGCTGACGCTGACATCGGGCGAGGACCAGCTCGGCCGCTGGGCCTTCGCGGTCATAGCGGACAAGCCGCCGCAGATTGGCTTCGTCGGCGAGCCGAAGCGCGCCGCCAACGGCGCTTTCGAACTCAACTACCAGATCGACGACGACTACGGTGCCGCCACCGCCAAGGCGGTGTTCGCGCTCGCCGATCCGCAGGCGCCCAAGGCACATCCGCTCTATGGTCCGCCTGAAATGCCGCTGTCGCTGCCCCGTCGTGGTGGCAAGTCGAACGCCGCCAGGACCTCGAAGGATCTGACTGAGCATGTCTGGGCGGGCAGCAGCATCAAGCTGACGCTGGTTGCCACAGACGATGCCGGGCACACCGCATCGAGCGAGACCAAGACGCTGCTGATGCCGGAGCGGCCTTTCGCCAATCCGCTGGCGCGCGCGGTGATCGAGCAGCGCCGCCTGCTGGCGCTCGACGCCAACGCCAAGCCGCGCGTGCTCGACCTGATGGACGCCATCACGCTGCGGCCGGAAGACACATTCGACAACATGTCCCACTACCTCGCCATCATGAGCGCCCGCAGCCGGCTGAAGATGGCCGACAGCGACGATCAATTGCGCAACGAGGTCTCCTATCTCTGGGAAATCGCACTCGGTATCGAGGAAGGCAATCTGTCGGCCGCGGAAAAGCGGCTGCGCCAGGCGCAGCAGGCACTGCAGGACGCCATCAAGAATGGCGCCAGCGACGCTGAAATCGAAAAGGCGATGAAGGAACTGCGCGAGGCGATGAACCAGTTCCTGCAGGAATTCGCGGAGCGCGCCAAGCAGAACCCCAATGCACCGCAGATGCAGCAGAACGGCCAGGAACTGCGCCAGAGCGACATCGACCGCATGATGGACCAGATCGAGAATCTGGCGAAATCTGGCGATCGCGACAAGGCGCAGCAATTGCTGTCGCAACTGCAGGACATGATGAACAATCTCCAGGCCGGCCGTCAGCAGCAAAGCGGCCAGCAGGACAGCGAGATGCGCCAACAGATGGACAAGCTTGGCGAGATCCTGCGGCGCCAGCAGGAGATGATGAACGACACCTTCCGCATGGACCAGATGCAGCGCGGCGAGCGCCAGCGTGGACAGAACCGCGACGAGCAGCTCGGCGAAGGCGGTGGCCAGGATGAGGACAAGCCAGGGATCGGCGAGAACTCCGATCCGCTCGGCCGGCAAAAGCCGATGACACCACAGGAATTCGCCGACGCGCTGAAACAGCTGCAGCAGGGCCAGGGCCAGCTGAAAAGCGACCTCGAGCAGCTGAAGAAGGGACTCGAAGGCATGGGCATGGAGCCCAACGAAGGATTTGGCGAGGCCGGCAAGTCCATGGGCAATGCCGAACAGGCGCTCGGCGAAGGCGCAGGTGACGAGGCTGTCGGCCATCAGGGCCGGGCGCTGGAAGCGCTGCGCAAGGGCGCCAAGGACATGATGAAGCAGATGCAGGCCATGCAGGGCGACCAGGGCGGTAGCGAGGACGGCGGCCGCCAGCAGAACGCCGATCGTGATCCGCTCGGCCGGCCACGCGCCAGCCAGGGTCCCGATTTCGGCGATTCAGTGAAGGTGCCCGACGAGATCGACGTGCAGCGTGCCCGCCAGATTCTGGAAGCGATCCGCAAGCGGCTCGGCAATACGCTGAGCCCCGACATCGAGCGCAGCTATCTCGAACGGCTGCTCGAGCTGAAATAGGGATTGCCGCCCTGCCTCCCCCGAAACCCTCTCGAACGGTTGCGTCACCATGCCCAAACTTGACGCTGTCACGCCCATCTGCGCATCTTCGACATTGCCAAGGCGCGTGAATTCTATGTCGGCTTCCTCGGCTTCGAGGTGCAGTGGGAGCATTGCTTCGACGACAACGCACCGCTCTACATGGCGGTCGGCCGCGACGGCTGCGTCCTGCATCTCAGCGAACACCACGGCGATGGCGCGCCTGGCATTGCCGTGCGCATCAAGGTCGAGGACATCGCGGCACTGCAGGGCGAATTGGCGGCCAAGAATTGCCGCTTCGCCAGGCCGGGCCTCGAAGAGACGCCGTGGAAGACCCGCGAGGTATCGGTCGCCGATCCGTTCGGCGATCGCCTGCTTTCTACGAGGATACGGCGGGCTGACTGAGCCGGTTGACGAACGCTTCGCGGATAGCCTCCTGCATGCCGTCGATCGCCTCGCCTGACGCATTCGGGTTGCGGTGCATCACCACATTCGAGGAATCGATGGCCCCGAACCCGTCCGCGGTCGTCAGCTCACGGCAGCCGTCGGGAATGTTGCTGCGCGAAATCGGCGCGATCGCCAGCCCGGAGGTGACGGCGAGCTTGAGACCGCCGGTGGTGTCGCTGGTATAGGCAACACGATAGGCAAGATCGCGTTGCTCCAGTGATTTGATGGCGAAGTCCTTGCACCAGCCGGCCCGGTTGTAGAGTGCGATCGGCACCGGCTGCTCCTCATGCATGTGGTGCAGGGTCGACGTCACCCACACTGTAGGGTCGTGCATCAGCACTTCGCCGCCGGCAGGATCCTGCCATTCGAACACCACGCACAGATCGAGTTCGCCGGCGGCAAGCGCCGCTATCTGTGCCCCCGAATGCGCGTAGCGCACGGTGACCTCGACCTGCGTGTGACGCTTCGAAAAAGCGCCGAGCGCGCGCGACAGGATGGCGTGGCCATATTCCTCGGGAATGCCGATGCGAACCGGCCCGCCAAGCGGCGCTGCCGCCATCGACGCCGCCGTCTCGTCGAGCAGCGAGACAATGCGGCGGGCGTTGACGATAAGTTCGCCGCCGCGCCGTGTCAGTGCGACGCCGCGCGAACCGCGCTCGAACAGACTGTCGCCGATCAGCGCTTCGAGCTTCTTCATCTGCATCGACACCGCCGACTGGGTGCGGCCAGCCTGCTCCGCCGCCTTGGTGAAATTGCCAGTCTCGGCAATCGCCACGAAGGTGCGCAGGAGATCGCTGTCGAGGGTCGGTCGCATGAAATCCACCATAAGGAAATTTGATCACTGGTATCATTCCAATTCGTTTGCAACATGTCAAACGCGGGATGATAGTGGCCTCACCCATTGGATATGCGGCTGCGAAATCAGCCGCGGACCAATCAAGAGTCCTCACTCGTGCCCGCTGCCCGAAACGGTGGCGGGTTCTTTTTAGCTTGCAGCAAGCGTGCTTGCGGTGGCGGTACTGGAGCCTGGAACACTCATGCAGAACCGGATGTTGCGCGGCATCCTGAGCCTGTGCCTGGGCGTGCTGGTCTTCTCGCTGCAGGATCCGCTCGTCAAAGCCGTGTCGAGTGGTTATCCGGTGACCGAGGTCATGGCGATCCGCTCGATCGTCGCTCTGCCGATCCTGATCTTTCTGGTCCAAGCCGATGTCGGCCTGCGGGCGATCCTGTCGAAGCGATTCGGCATGCTGACGGTGCGCGCCTTCATCCAGTTCACCTCCTATACGGTGTACTACCTGGCCATCGCTGCTTTGCCGCTGGCCGACGCGGTGGCGCTCTATTTCATGGCGCCGCTGTTCATCATGGCGCTGGCCGGGCCGTATCTTGGCGAGCGCGTCTCCTGGTGGACGCTGGCGACCGTGCTGATCGGGCTATTCGGCGTCCTCGTGATGCTGCGCCCGGGCGCCGGCCTGTTCGACTGGGCAGCGCTGCTTTCACTGGGTTCGGCGGCGCTCTATGGTTTTTCGCAGCTGATGGCCCGCAAGATCGGCGATACCGAATCGTCCACCGTGATGGCCTTCTATCAGAACGGCGCCTATCTGGTTGGCGCCGCCGTGGTTGCCGGCGCGTTTCACCTTGCCGGCATAACCCACGCCGCCCACCCGAGCCTGGAATTCCTGGTGCGGCCCTGGCTGTGGCCGACGCTGCCGGATTTTCTCAAGATGGCGGCCTGCGGTTTCGTCGCTTCCGCCGGCATGATCCTGCTGTCGCAGGCCTACCGGATGGCGCCGGCCAACCGCGTTGCCACCTTCGAATACACCGGCATCCTGTGGTCGCCGCTGTGGGGTTTCCTGTTCTTCGCCGAAGTACCACGGTCGACGACCGTGATCGGTGCTGCCTTGATCATCGGCGCCGGCCTGCTGGCGCTCAACACCGAACGGCGCAAGAGCGCTGCACCCGTGCTCACTGCTGCCGATCCAGTCTGATCAGGCGAAGCAGATCAGCGCCCGTTCGACGCGAGAACGGATTTCGGCCAGCGTAAAAGGCTTCTGCACGATATCGAGGATAATGCCGTTCAATTCCTCGGCACGCTCGCGCTGGTCGGCGTAGCCGGTCATCAGCACGATCTTCATCGATGGGAAGAGCGATGCCGCCGCGATCGCCATCTCGATGCCGTCCATCTCCGGCATGCGGATGTCGGAGACGACAAGATCGTAGCCGCCACGCGCGGCCTGGATCAGCGAAAGCCCCTGCGCGCCGTCCGCCGCGATATCGATTGTGTGCCCGGCGCGTTCAAGCGCGCGGGCGGCCAGGGTGCGGACGGACTCGTCGTCCTCGACGATCAGAAGCTTTGCCATGGCCGGCATATTTGGCGCTGAAAAGTTGACTTTTCCTGAAGGAGCGCAGCATCGCCAAGCATTTTTGATGCCGCTCAGACATCCCCTTTGACGACGCCGACAAACGGCAGCTCACGAAAAGCGTGGGCAACGTCCATGCCGTAGCCGACGACGAAATAGTCGGGGCAGTCGAAGCCGACATAGTCGGCATTGAGGGCGGTCTGGCGGCGCATGCGCTTGTCGAGCAGCACGGCGATGGAACAGCTCTTGGCGCCCCGCGACAGCATCAGGTCGCGGGTGAAGCTCAGCGTCTTGCCCGATTCGAGAATGTCGTCGATCAACAGCACGTCGCGGCCGGCGACCTCATTGTCGATGTCGCGCAGCACCCTCACCTCGCCGCTGGTGGTGCCGGCGCCGTAGCTGGAGATGAAGATGAACTCGACCTCGGGCGACAGGCCGACATCGTGCATGGCGCGAATGAGATCGGCGGCGAAGATGAACGAGCCCTTCAGCACCGAGATCACCAGCAGATCGTGATAGTCGTGGCCGGCGATCTCCTTGGCGAGCTCGAGATTGCGCCGCGCGATCGCCGATGCCGAAAACAGGACTTCGATGTCCTTGCCGCGCACGATGGGCATTGGTGGTCTTCCCCCGGTGATCGCCTATTGGGCGAAAGTAACCAAAATGGTTCTTACGCCGTTCTTAGGCACGTCGAGCCGGCTGGCAAAGCCGAATCTTTCACCGGACGCCAGCACACGGCCGGATGTCCCCAACGTATAGCGGGTTGTGCGCCCGTCATTGCCGGTCACCCGGATTTCGAGCGGCGGCAGTTGCACTGGTTTCGCACCGTCATTGGCGGCCTCGCCATCGACGTACAGCGCGGGGTTCGCCCCGGAGGCATCGACGCGTGACGTGACGCCTGAAATGCTGAGCGCCGACACCTGCGCGCCGGACGGGAACGGCGCCTGGCGCACCAGCGCGTGCCCGCCGGAAACCCAGAAGGCGGCCAACGCGGCGCCGATGCCAGCGATCCAGAAGATCGGCCCGCCGCGCAAGGCCGGCGGCCGTTCCGTCGCGGCCTCGGGCTTGCGCAACATGTCCATGCCCTTGATGGGCGGTGTGACGGTCGCGCGCGGCGGCGGCGAAACGCTTTCCATGGCGGGGACAAGACGCGGCATCACCACGTAGTCGGCATCGACGATGTCGGCAGCCGAACCACGCATGAACCGGTCCGTAGCGGCAATTGCCGCCGGATCGGTCATGATTTCGCCGGAAACCGGGCGCGCGGTTCGATCGTCAGCCATCATGGCCCCAGCATTGCAGCACGTGTTCGCTTTTCGTTTCTTTTGCGTAAACACAAATGGTTAACGCTTCCCCACCGGAGCCCTCGTGACGAGCCGAAACAACTCAGGAATTAACCGCCGGTTAACCATGCCGGCCGATGGTCTTTACCCAGAACAGGCCGGCTTGCTGCCGCCAAGAAATTCAGGTCGTCGAAATTGATTCGTTTCGAAAATGTCGGCCTCCGCTATGGCATGGGTCCGGAAATCCTCCGCGACATCTCCCTGCACATCCCGGAGCGCTCCTTCCAGTTCCTCAGCGGCCCTTCGGGCGCCGGCAAGACGACCTTGTTGCGCCTGCTGTTCATGTCGCTGAAGCCGACGCGCGGGCTGATCACCATCTTCGGCAAGGATCGCTCGCGCATCTCGCGTACCGAACTGCCGCATCTGCGCCGCCGCATCGGCGTGGTGTTCCAGGATTTTCGCCTGCTCGACCACATGACCACCTACGAGAACGTCGCGCTGCCGCTGCGCGTACGCGGGCGCGAGGAGGCAAGCTACCGCACCGATGTCACCGAATTGTTGAAGTGGGTCGGGCTGGGCGAACGCATGCATGTGCTGCCGCCGGTTCTGTCCGGCGGCGAGAAGCAGCGCGCCGCCATCGCCCGGGCGCTGATCGAGCAGCCGGAAATCCTGCTGGCCGACGAGCCGACCGGCAATGTCGATCCGCCGCTGGCGCGACGTCTGCTGCGGCTGTTCATCGAGCTCAACCGTCTGGGCACCGCCGTGGTGATCGCCACCCACGACCTCGGCCTGATGGAACAGGTCGACGCGCGCCGCATGATCCTGGCCGGCGGAAGGCTGGACATCTATGACTGAGCTGTCCGCCGACCATCTTGTGGAACGAGAGCAGGACGCCGAGGCGACCGAGGCAAAGCCGCGCGCCCAGCGCAGGATGGCGCCGATCGTGCCGGCGCAGAACATAGCCGGCCGGGCGCTGGTGCTGGTCATCGCCATCATGACCTTCCTGTCCTGCCTGACCTTCGGCGCGGTGACGCTGGTGCGCGACACGGCTTCCGTCTGGGAGAACCAGATTTCGCGCGAGGCGACGATCCAGATCAAGCCGGTCGACGGCCTCGACATGGAGGCAGCCCTTGCCCAGGCCTCGCAGATCGCCGGCGAGTTTCCCGGCGTCAAGGCGACCCGGATCATCGATCGCGAAGCGACCGCGCGGCTCCTGGAGCCGTGGCTGGGCTCTGGCCTCAACATCGACGAGCTGCCGGTGCCGCGCCTGATCATCGTCACCATCGACGAGAACAGCCCGCCCGACTTCGCCGCCATGCGCGCCGCGATCACGCCGAAACTGCCGAGTGCATCGCTCGACGATCACCGCACCTGGGTCGACCGGCTGGTCGCCATGGCCCGCACCACGGTGACCATCGGCATCGCCGTGCTGGCGCTGATGCTGTCGGCGACCGTGCTGACGGTGGTGTTCGCCACACGCGGCGCCATGGCCGGCAACGGCCACATCATCGAGGTGCTGCATTTCGTCGGCGCCGAGGCACAATTCATCGCACGCGAATTCCGCCGACATTTCCTGGTGACCGGCATGAAGGGCGCGGCGGCCGGCGGTGCCGCGGCAGTGCTCGTCTTCATCGTCTTTTCCTGGTGGTCGTCGCGCAATATGGCGACGCCGCAGGCCGACCAGGCGACCGCCCTGTTCGGCAATTTCGCAATCGGGTCGGCGGGCTATCTCGGTGTCGTCTTGATGGTGCTGGTGATCGGCGGGCTCACGGCTGCCACGTCCCACGCCACCGTCGTTGCCTATCTCAGCGACATCGAAGTCCGCCAACCGGATGCAGGGTGATCACGGATGGAGAATTCACGTAACGCAAAGTGCGTCTTTTACCTACCCAAGGCCGCATTTCAGGACTAACCATATGGCGATGGACGCGCGGGATTCGACCGGTACGGCTGGACAGATGCCAGTGGTGGTTGCCCGTTCGCATGACCGCCGCACGGTGAGCCGTCTGAGGGCCGTGTTGCGTATATCCGCTCTCTCTGTGCTCGTCCTCGCAACTTTGTTTGCCGGCGGCTTCGGCTGGTTCGCCAACAAGGTCAGCCATCTGACGACGCCGGCCAATCCGGCCAGGGCAGACGCTATCATCGTGCTGACCGGCGGCCAATCCCGCCTCGACGCCGCGATGGATCTGCTGGCGTCCGGCAAGGGCGAGCGGCTGCTGATCAGCGGCGTGCATCCTTCCGCGAGCCGTCGCCAGTTGCAGGCGGCGACCGGTGGCGACAAGCGGCTGTTCTCCTGCTGCGTCGACATCGACCGCGCCGCGCTCGACACGATCGGCAATGCCGAGGAAAGCGCCAAATGGGTCGAGAGCCACGCCTATGGCACAGTGATCCTCGTCACCAACAATTATCATATGCCGCGCAGCCTGCTTGAGATGGGCCGGCTGCTGCATGGCGCCAAGCTCGAGCCCTATCCGGTGGTCAATTCCAACCTCGACAATGGCGGCTGGCTGACCAAGCCGCGGGCGTTGCGCGTGTTGTTCACCGAATACAACAAATATCTGCTGGCGCTCGCACGCGGCATCGTGCCGGTCAAGCCGACGCCCAACGGTATCGCGCTGGCCGAAACCGCTGCCGGCGGCTGAACCATTATTCCCCGGCGGCCGCGCCTGCCCCGGCGGCGGCGCCTAAATTCCCCTTGAGCCGTGCGACCTCCTGTTCGAGGCGCTCGATCCGCTTATCTCGCTCGCCGAGTGCGGCCGCCACGTCGGCCGCCTCGAACCGTTGCGGGATATGCTGAGGACAATTGGCATCCCAGGCCGAGACCGTGAACAGGATGACCTGCTCGGGGCGCGCCTTGTAATCCTGTGGCATCAGCTTCGCCATCAACTCGGCATCGTTCTCGACGACGCGCGCCGTGCCCCAGAGCTTGATGCGCTGGCGGTGCATATAGTCGATGAGGAACAGGAAGGCCTGCGGGTTGTCGGCCAGATTGCCCTGCGTGATGAACTGCCGGTTGCCAGCAAAATCCGCGAAGCCGATCATGTTTTCATCCAGTACCTTGAGGAAGCCGGCGGGTCCACCGCGATGCTGGATGTAGGGCTGGCCCTCGCCATTAGCCGTCGACAGGAAGACGCTGGTCTGCATCTCGATGAAGGCAGCAAGGTCAGGGGTGATGACAGCTTGCCAGCCGCCACGCTCCTCGACGCGGGCATAGGATTGGCGCGAGCCCTTGCGGGCCTGGATCGCCTTGACCGTCGGCGTGAAGGCGACGTCGCTGGTGAAAGCATGCGCGTTCATCGAAACCTCCTTGCCCGGAACAGGGCCTACGATGGTTCACGCAATTCCGGACGGAAAACCCGTTTCACATTTTTCCTGGAATTGTTCTAAAGCCCGAGTTCCGACAATGTTGGGTGATCGTCCGGCCGCCGGCCGAGCGGCCAGTGATACTTACGATCAGCCTCGCCGATCGGCAGGTCGTTGATGCTGGCGATGCGCAGGCGCATCAGCCCGTGTTCGTCGAATTCCCAATTCTCATTGCCATAACTGCAGAACCATGAACCGCTGTCGTCGCGCCATTCATAGGCGAAGCGCACGGCGATGCGATTGCCGTGGAAGGCCCAGACCTCCTTGATCAGCCGGTAGTCGAGTTCCCTGCTCCATTTGCGCGTCAGGAAAGCCTGGATGGCATCGCGGCCTTGCAGGAATTCGGCACGGTTGCGCCAGCGGCTGTCCGTCGTATAGGCAAGCGCGACCCGTGCCGGGTCGCGCGAGTTCCAGGCATCCTCGGCCATGCGCACCTTCTGCGCTGCGGTCTCGGCGGTGAACGGCGGCAGTGGCGGGCGGGCTTCGGACATGACAACTCCTTTACGAGGCCATGCTACAGGCAGGCCGACAGACGCAATATAATGCCTTCCATCATTCAAATGCAGATGACATATTCGTAACCTGTCCTTCCATTTTCTGGAAGAAATTATAGATCGCCTCGAAGCCATGTCGCTCTTTCCCCACGCGTGAAGGAGCGATTGGCGCGACTGATGTAGCGGAACCGGACCGGTCACCGATCGACGGATCGCTCTCTTCGCCGTTCAGAGTGCCCGGAGGCCATTTCCTTTTTCCCCGTGCTTGGTGTAACCAACGCACACCTCCTCACCGGGCCTCCCCAATGCTCTATGTCCGATCGCTGACGTTCAATTTCGTCTTCTACGTCAACCTGATCGTCCAGATGATCCTCTGGACCCCCTATTATTTCCTGTCGCCCCGTCACCGCGCCTGGTTCGTGCCCAAATTCTGGTCGCGCACCTCGATGTGGCTCTATGGCAAGATCGCCGGAACGAAGAGCGACATCACCGGCCAGGAAAACCTGCCCGAAGGCTCCTTCATCCTGGCGCCCAAGCACCAGTCGTTCTGGGACGCGATCGCCTTCTTCCCCTTCCTTCAGGACCCACTCTACATCCTCAAGCGCGAGCTGACCTGGATCCCGTTCTTTGGCTGGTACATCATGAAGATGCGCATGATCCCGGTTCATCGCGGCAGCCGTTCGAAGGCGCTGAAGGCCGTGGTCGCCGCGACCAAGGAGGAGATGGCGCGCAATCCCCGCCAGTTGATCATCTATCCCGAGGGCACGCGCCGTGCGCCGGGCGACGAACCGGCCTACAAATACGGCATCGTCGAAATCTATGCACAGCTTGGCGTGCCGGTGGTGCCGGTCGCCCATGTCGCCGGTCTCTATTGGCCGCGCCGCAAATTCCTGCGCTATCCCGGCACCATCAAGGCGCGGTTCCTGCCGCCGATTCCACCGGGGCTGGGCAAGGAAGAATTCATGGCCCGGCTGATCGGTGAAACCGAGGCCGCCTGCGACCAGTTCCTGATTGATGCGGCGCGCGGCCCGAACCCACCTGCCTTGCCGCCGACGGCGGTGAAAAGGCTGCAAGAGTTGGATGCGGCTGCAAGAACCAAAGTCTGAACCGGAAGTCTCCGGCCGGCAGGTCTCAGCCGAACACGGCCAGCGCGGTGGTCAACACCAGCGTCGCGGCAAAGACCAGATTGATGATCCGCGAGGCCGCCGGCCGGCGCAGGAAGCGCGCGAACGCTGCCCCCGCGACAAGCCACAGAGCATGGATGGCAACGATCATCAGGGCGAGAACCGCCAGATTCAGCCACAGACCAAGCTCAGCAGCGTCCAGTTTCGACGAAGCACCGGCGAACACGGCGGCGATCGCCACATAGGCCTTTGGATTGGCGATCGCGAGAAGAAACCCGGCCAGCCATGTTGGACGCGAAGCCCCGGCGGCGCGCGTCGCCAGCGGCGGCGCCGTCGCGATCTTGAAGGCGAGATAGAGGATGTAGGCCGTGGAAGCGACAGCCAGCAACGGCGCTAGCTTCGGCACCGACATCAGCACCGCCATGACCCCGGTCGCGACGACCAAAAGCACGGTGATCGTGCCCAGGATGATGCCCCAGGCATAGCCCAGCGAGTGGCGCAAACCACAGGCCGCACCGACCGCGGTGACGCTTATCGTTGCCGGTCCCGGGCTGCCCATGACGACGGCCGAGGCAAGCACCAGCGCGAGCAGCTGACGCCAAAGGTCCGGCTGCAAAAGAAGCGGCTCAGTCATCTCACCCTCTGCCTTGCCCCGTGCAAAGGGACGGTATGGCAAGGCAAGAGGGTCGTCTTGGACGTTCGTGCGAGGAGCGGCCGCCGAAAACGTTAGCCGCTCGCTTTGTCGAGTTCGGCCATGTCGGCGGCGCTCAGTTTCAGCGACGCCGCCTTGATCAGGCTGTCCATCTGCTCGGGTTTGGTGGCGCTAGCGATCGGCGCGGTGACGCCTGGCCGTGCGATAACCCAGGCAAGCGCCACCTCAGCCTGCTTGACCGAATGCCTGGCAGACACCGCATCAAGCGCTGCAAGGATGCGCATGCCGCGCGCATTGAGGTAGTCTTTCACCCCACCGCCACGCGGGCTTTGGCCGAGATCGGCCTCGCTGCGGTATTTGCCGCTGAGAAAACCCTTGGCCAGGCTGAAATAGGTGATCACGCCAATGTCTTCGGCCACGCACAGATCGCGCAGCGGCCCGTCAAAGGACGAGCGATCGTAGAGATTGTATTCCGGCTGCAGCACCTCGTAGCGCGGCAGGCTGCGCAGGCTGGCCACATCGAGCGCGGCACGCAACTGGCCGGCATCGAGGTTCGAGCAGCCAGCATAGCGGATCTTGCCCTTGGCGAGCAGCTTCTCGTAAGCGCCGAGCGTTTCCTCATAGGGCGTCGTCGGGTCTGGCCAATGTGACAGATAGAGGTCGATGACATCGGTCCGGAGCCGCTTCAGCGATGCGTCGACGGCCTTTTCGATGTATGCGGCGGACAGGTCCTTGTGCCCCTGCCCCATATCCGAACCGACCTTGGTGATCACCACGACCTTGTCACGATTGCCACGGTCTTTCATCCACTTACCGATGATGGTTTCCGACTCACCGCCCTTGTGACCGGAGACCCAGCGCGAATAAGCGTCCGCCGTATCGACGGCATTGAGGCCGGCGCCGACGAAACGGTCGAGCAGGTCGAACGAGGTTTTCTCGTCGGCGGTCCAGCCGAAGACGTTGCCGCCCAGGACCAGCGGCGCGATGGACAGGTCGGTACGACCGAGGCGGCGTTTCTGCAAGGCGGATCTCCGGGATGATTGGGGCGGACGAATGGCGACCGCGCGCTGAGGTTCGTGGTCTAACCTAGGTCTTGCCTGATCGAGGTCAAAGGCCTGGCCGGCTTTTTCCGCAGAGCCAGCTTCACAAAGGCGCGACCTGCCTGGCGACATCCTCCAGCCAGTGGTCGCGGATGCCCAGCGCCTCGAGATGCTCCAGCGTGCTGAGCACATAGTCCTCGTTGTTGCCGGACTGGCCGACCGCGCCGCGCACCACGGCCGCCGCATCCGCCGCATCGAGTGCGCCGGCATATTGCTCATGCTGGCGGTCGACGATGTAGGCTACAGCGTCGACTGTGCTACCGCCGTCTAGGCGAATCTTGAGCAAGCGCTCGAGATAGACGTTGGTGACCAGCTCGCGCTCGCGCAGATAGGTGATGGCCTCGTCGCGCAAGTCGCCGGGAACGCGGAACGCCAGGCCGATGCAGGAGCCGCCGCGGTCGAGGCCGAGCACCAGCCCCGGTCGTTCACGCGTGCCGCGATGCACGAAGGAATAGACGCAGAGCGACCGGCGGTAGCCATGCAGGCGAGCGCGTTGGGTCTCGACATGCGCGAAACCCGGCCGCCAGATCAGCGAACCATAGCCAAACACCCAAAAATCGCCCATATCGCCGCGCCTGATTGCAAAAGATGCCAACACCGCACCGGGACCGATGTTTTTTCTGCCCGTCCCGTCTAACTATTCGTCTCTGTCTACCTATCGTTGGCGGAATCGACTGTCCGTCCGCAACACCCATGCGTTAACGAGAGCCAAAGCATGACGTCAAGTGACGAACGCCAGCCGAGTAACCGTCGCCGCCTGTTGTGGCTTGCCGCGTTCATCGTTGTGCTGTTTGCCATCTACAGCGGCGGCTGGTTCTATCTGGCCGACCGCGTCAGGAATGAGGCCGACAAGGCGGTTGCCACGCTCAACAAGACCGGTGTCGAAGCCGGCTGCGCCAATCTGCAAGTCAGCGGCTATCCCCTGAGCTTTACCGTCTCCTGCGACAACCTGGCCTACGAGGACGATGCCAGGAACATCGCCGCTTCGGCCGGTAGCTTCAACGCGGCCGCCCAGATCATCCGGCCTCTGTCACCGGTTGCCAATCTGCGCGGTCCGCTCAGGACCTCCGTTCCGGACATGGTGCCGCTCTGGATCGACTGGGACAATCTGCAAGCCAACGTCAAATTGTGGTGGCCGCTGCCGCGGCGGATTTCTCTGGAAGCGGAGGGCCTGTCCGGCCAGACCGATCCGGCCGACGACACCGATCCGGTGCAACTGTTCAGCGCCGGCAAGGCATCAGGTCAGTTGCAGCCGAATGGCAAGGACATTGACTATATCGGCAGTTTTGGCGATCTGGAGATCGATCCCAATGCGATCGGCGGGCGCGTGCTGCCGGCGCTCGACGTCAGCGGCGACGTCACGCTAAAGAACGGCGTCGCGCTGATCGGCACGCAGGTGAAGAGCCTGCGCGGCCAGGCGATCGAAATCCGCAGCCTCGACCTGTCGTCGGGGACGGCGCGCATCACTGTTTCGGGACCGCTCTCGGTCGATGCCGAGGGCCTGATCAACGCCAATCTGATGATCAGGCTGAAGGACCCGAAGGCGGTGGCGGCCATCCTGGGCGCCGCCATAACGGAGCAGAAAAGCCAGATCGAGCAGGGCTTTGCCGCCCTGGCGGTGCTCGGCAACGAACCGTCGATGCCGCTGAAGGTGGTCAAGGGCAAGGCCTCGCTCGGCTTCATTCCGCTGGGCAAGATCAAGCCGGTGGAATAGCGCTGCCATGGCAAGACCCGTGAAGCTGCTGAGCGTTGGCGCACTGACGCTGGACACCATCCTGCGTGTCGAGACATTGCCCGTGCATCAGGGCAAGTTCATCGCCTCCGATGGAGTCCAGATCGCCTCGGGCATGGCCACGAGCGCTGCCTGCGCAGCCCACCGCCTGGGCGCCGATGTATCGCTGTGGGCGAGTGCCGGCGACGATACCGTCGCCGACCAGCTCATCGCCGGCATCGAGGCCGAAGGCGTCGATTGCACCTTTGTGCGCCGCGTCAGAGGCGCGAGCTCGGCGCTGGCCTCGATCCTGGTCGACGCGCATGGCGAGCGCATCATCGTGCCGTTCTATGACAGGCTTGCCCAGGCCGATCCCGAAGCCTTGCCGGTCGCTAACCTCATGGCATTCGACGCCGTACTGGTCGATGTCCGCTGGCCGGGTGCGGCGGCACTTGCCCTGAAGGCGGCGCGGACCGGTGGCCGTCCGGCGATCCTCGATGCCGACACCGCGCCGCTGGAGGTCCTGGAACAGCTGTTGCCGCTCGCCACGCACATCGTCGCTTCGGAGCCGGCGGCGCGCATTGTCTGCGGCCAGGCGCTCGATCCGGAAACGGCTTGCGCCGATCTCGCCAGCCGCACTGACGCCTTTGTCGCGGTGACCGGCGGCGCGGCGGGGAGTTGGTGGCACGACAGTTCCGCAGGCTGTGTGCGCCATGTCGCGGCGCCGAGGATCAAGGCGGTGGATACGCTCGCCGCCGGCGATGTCTTTCATGGCGCCTTCGCCGTCGGGCTGGCGGAAGCCATGCCGGTCGAGCAGGCTTTGCGCTTTGCCAGTGCGGCCGCCGCGCTCAAATGCCTGCGCTTCGGCGGCAGGCTGGGCGCGCCGAACCGCGCCGAGACTCTGGCCATGGTTGCCGCGACCTGGCCTGCCTGAAACAGTTCAGCTCTTGGCCGGGTGCTCTACCGCCTGCCGGCCAAAATCGGGCACGTCGATGTCCTGGCCGGCCTCGATGATCGAGCGGCGCACGGCGCGGGTGCGGGTGAACAGGTCGAAGAGTTTTTCGCCATCGCCCCAGCGGATCGCGCGCTGCAGCGACGCCAGATCTTCCGAGAACCGCGCCAGCATTTCGAGGATGGCGTCCTTGTTGTGCAGGCACACATCGCGCCACATGGTCGGGTCGGAAGCGGCAAGGCGGGTGAAGTCGCGAAAGCCGGAAGCGGAATATTTGATTACTTCGGACTTGGTCACCGACTGCAGGTCATCGGCGGTGCCGACGATGTTGTAGGCGATGATGTGCGGCAGGTGCGAGACGATGGCCAGCGTCATGTCGTGATGCTGGGGATCCATCGTGTCGATGTTGGCGCCGCAGCGGCGCCAGAATTCCGACAGCCTTTCCAGCGCATCCGGGTCGGTGTCGGGCAGCGGTGTGAAGATGCACCAGCGATTGTCGAACAGGTCGGCGAAACCGGCATCGGGGCCGGATTTTTCCGTGCCCGCCAGTGGGTGGCCGGGAATGAAATGGACGCCGGCTGGCACATAAGGCTGCATCTGCGCGATGACCGATGCCTTGGTCGAGCCGACATCGGTAAGGATCGCACCCTTCTTCAGCGCCGGCGCGATTTCCTCGGCCACCGCGCCGGATGAGCCGACCGGCACCGAGACGATGACCAGATCGGCATCGCGGACCGCCTCTCTTGCATCCGTGGTGTAGGAGGAGCCGAGCCCAAGCTCCTCTGCCCGCGCCAGCGTCGCCGCACTACGGGTCGAGATGACTACGTGACGGGCCAGACCCTCGCGGCGGATGACGCGGGCCAGCGACGAGCCGATCAGGCCGATGCCGACCAGCGCGATCTTCTCAAACATCGGTGATGTCATGGTGTTCTAGCTTTTCAGGAATATCGTGAGAGCGGCGACAACGCCGCGATTGGCCTCTTCGGTGCCGACGGTCATGCGCAGCGCGTTGGGAAAGCCATAGCCGGAAACGCGCCGCAATATATAGCCGCGCGCCGTCAGATAGTCGTCCGCCGCCGCTGCGGAATGTTTCTCATCCTCGGGAAAATGAATGAGGATGAAATTGCCCACGCTGGGCGTCACCCGCAACCCGAGCCCGGCCATCTGTTCGCTCAGCCAGGCCAGCCAGGTTTCGTTGTGCGCCACGCTGCGCTCGACATGGGCGCGGTCGCGGATCGCGGCGATGCCGGCTTCGATCGCCGTCGCATTGACGTTGAAGGGGCCACGCACGCGGTTGATGGCGTCGACGATGTGCATCGGCGCGTACATCCAGCCGATCCGCGCTCCACCAAGGCCTATCTTGGAGAAGGTTCGGGTCATCACCACGTTCTCGGCGCTGCCGACCAGCTCGATGCCGGCTTCGTAGTCGTTGCGCCGAACATATTCGGCATAGGCCGCGTCGAGTACCAGAAGCACGTTCTTCGGCAGTGCGGCATGGAGGCGCCGCACCTCCTGGAACGGCACATAGGTGCCGGTCGGGTTGTTGGGATTGGCGAGGAACACGATCTTGGTGCGCGGCGTGACGGCGGCCAGGATGGCGTCGATATCAGCGCGCTCGTCTTTTTCCTTGATCGTCACCGGAACGGCGCCAGCCGACTGGATGTAGATCTTGTAGACCATGAAGGCGTGTTCGGTGATGACGGCCTCGTCGCCGGGCGCCAGATAGGTCTGCGCCAGCAGGCCGAGGATCTCGTCGGAACCGTTGGAACAGATAATGTTGGCTGGGTTGAGGCCATGCACCTCGGCGATCGCTTCGCGTAGCCGCCTGGCGGTGCCGTCGGGATAGATGTCGAGCTTGCCGGCAATCTCGCGCGCGGCTTCGATCGCCTTCGGCGACGGACCTAGCGGATTCTCGTTCGAGGACAACTTGTAGACCTTGGCGACGCCGGCGGGTGCCGTGCTCTTGCCCGGCACATAGGCGTCGATGTCCATGATGCCCGCGCGTGGGGTTGGACGTGCCTTGTCCGGTATCTGGTTCATGTCGCAAAAATCCGTCGAGAGCGCTTCCTGAGGGAAGCCGCAGCGGAAATACAAGCCGTGGCCCGCAATGTCGAGAGGTGACAGCCTCCGGACCAAGGCGGGCCGTTGACGCCGGCGCGCCACAGCCCTAGAAAGGGTACAAACACCCGTGGTGATTTGGCCGGTCGGCTTGCAGCCACGTTAAACAACTTGCTAAAGGGCCGTTTGCATCCTGTAACCGGCTTTGCGACTGCAATGCCGGTTTTTTGTTGTCCGCGCCGGCCGGACACCCACATCGGCATCGATTTTCGAAAAGCACGGTGCGTGGATTCAAAGTGTGAGATGGATGTCATGGCCGTTCTGCGCGCCCGCAAAACCAACAACGAGGCCGACCAGCCGTCGAGCCCGGTTTTGCGTTTTGGGTCCGACAAGCCGCTCAAGCTGGACGCCGGCACGCTGCTGTCGCCGTTCCAGATCGCCTACCAGACCTACGGCACGCTGAACGATGCTCGCTCCAACGCCATCCTCGTCTGCCACGCACTGACCGGCGACCAGCACGTCGCCAGCACCAATCCGGTGACCGGCAAGCCGGGCTGGTGGGAGGTGCTGATCGGCCCCGGCAAGATCATCGACACCAACCGCTTCTTCGTCATCTGCTCCAACGTCATCGGCGGTTGTCTGGGGTCCACCGGACCTGCCTCGACCAATCCCGCCACCGGCAAGCCCTATGGGCTCGACCTGCCGATCATCACCATCCGTGACATGGTGCGCGCGCAGCAGATGCTGATCGACCATTTCGGCATCGAGAAACTGTTTTGCGTGCTCGGCGGCTCGATGGGCGGCATGCAGGTGCTGGAATGGGCGTCGAGCTATCCGGAGCGCGTCTTCTCGGCGCTGCCGATCGCCACCGGCGCGCGCCATTCCTCGCAGAACATCGCCTTCCACGAGGTCGGCCGGCAAGCCGTCATGGCCGATCCGGACTGGCATGGCGGCAAATATTTCGAGCACGGCAAACGCCCGGAAAAGGGCCTGGCGGTGGCGCGCATGGCCGCCCACATCACCTATCTGTCGGAAGCCGCCCTGCACCGGAAATTCGGCCGCAATCTGCAGGATCGCGAAGCGCTGACCTTCGGCTTCGATGCCGACTTCCAGATCGAAAGCTATCTGCGCCACCAGGGCATGACCTTCGTCGACCGCTTCGACGCCAATTCCTACCTCTACATGACGCGGTCGATGGACTATTTCGACCTCGCCGCCGACCATGGCGGCCGGCTGGCCGACGCCTTCGCCGGCACCAAAACCCGCTTCTGCCTGGTGTCCTTCACCTCGGACTGGCTGTTCCCCACCGAGGAGAGCCGCTCGATCGTGCATGCGCTCAACGCGGCCGGCGCATCGGTATCCTTCGTCGAGATCGAGACCGACCGCGGCCACGATGCCTTCCTGCTCGACGAGCCGGAACTGTTTGCGGCCATCAACGGCTTCATCGGCTCGGCGGCCCGGGCGAGAGGACTCACATCATGAGTGTCAACCGCGACCAGCGCGTCGACCTCGAGGTCGTCGCCAACCTCATCCCGCCACAGTCGCGCGTCCTTGATGTCGGTTCGGGCGACGGCTCGCTGCTCGAGCTGCTTCAGGACACCAAGCAGGTCGACGGCCGTGGGCTTGAGCTGTCGCAGCGCGGCGTCAACGAATGTGTGGCGCGCGGCCTGTCGGTCATACAGGGCGATGCCGACAAGGACCTCGAATTCTATCCCGACAAGGGTTTTGACTTCGTTGTCCTGTCGCAGACGCTGCAGGCCACACGCAACCCGAAGCTGGTGCTCGACGAATTGCTCAGGATCGGCAACCGCGCCATCGTGTCCTTCCCCAATTTCGGTCATTGGAGGGTGCGCCTGTCGCTGTTCATCCAGGGGCGCATGCCGGTGACCAAGGACCTGCCCTATTCCTGGTACGACACGCCCAACATCCACTTCTGCACCATCCGCGACTTCGTCAATTTGTGCGACGAACTCGGCGCGACCGTGGAGAAGGCGACGGCGCTCGACGCCAATGGCCAGAAGATCGGCCTGTCGATGCCGTGGTGGTTCTGGAACTTCTTCGGCCAGCAGGCGGTGTTCTTGCTGAAGCGGTAGTAGCCGCTCGCTATTTCAGGACATCCGTGGCCTTGTGCTGATGTTCGACGCCGTCGGCGAACACCACATCGGCCTCCGAATTGTCCGTGCGCAGCGCCAGTATCGCCTGGTAGGCTGATGAATTGTACCAGCCATGCACGTGCTGCCTGTCGGGGAATTCGATGATGATCAGATGGCCAGGCCAGTTGTTCTCGATCACCTCCACATCGCCGCCATGAACCAGAAAACGGCCGCCGAAAGGTTCCAGCGTGGCATCGATCTTGTGCAGATATTCGATGATCTGCGGACCCATTGTGGCTTGGCGCATATGGGCGACGGCGTAAGCGGTCATGACTGAATTCCCCTTTCAATCGAAGCCGCGTTGCGGGCCTCGCAAGGGCAATCTGACCAAACGTCGAGCGCGAAGCGATTACGTCTGAAGTAATGGTATACATGCTATCGTATGGCAGCCGGCCGATTTCCGCTGGTGATTCGCAAACGCCCAGTCTGGCAATGCTGTTGCAATTGGAACGCTAACATCGGGAATTCGTTATCTCGCGTGAGTTGAGTGCTGGCACAGTGCGTGACACAGGAAACTGTTTTTTTGTAGCGTCGCGTCGAAGATGATGACCGGAAAGGAAAGTCGGATCCATTCGACCGTTCTGAAAATCGAAAAGTCCTGGATAGACACGCAACCCCGCGCAGGAAACGGCTGACACGACATGGCCGGGATCGATCCAACACCTCTCATCACGGTCATAACGCCGACTCACAATCGGCGCGAAACGGTATTGCGCGCCGTGGAAAGCGTGCTGTCCCAGGGCATGCCGAGGCTCGAGCATATTGTTGTCGATGACGGCTCGACCGATGGAACCGAGGCGGCGCTCGCCCGCATTCAAGACCCGCGGCTGATCTATGTCGGGGCGAAATGGCGAGGCGCCAACGCCGCCAGGAATGCCGGCATCGAGCGGGCGCGGGCGCCCGTCGTGACATTTCTCGATTCGGACGACGTCTACCTGCCGCACCGGCTTGAACAGACCCTGGCCTGGTTCGATGACAATCCCGCACTTCAGGTGCTGATCAGCTCTTTTGTCTCCCTGAAGGGCAACCGCGCCACCAACTGCATCAACCACGATGCATTCGTCAGCCCAACAATGCTGGAGCGGACACTGGTCGCGCAGACGATCTTCATTGCCGGCTCCGCGATAACGGCTCGCCGCGAGGCCTTGCTTGGCATTGGCGGCTATGACAGCGACATCACCCGGATGCAGGACCGGGAATTGCTGCTGCGGCTTGCCCGCCGCCATGGCGCTCAATTGTCCGAGGATATCGACTGGACGAAATACAATTCGGAGAACTCGATTTCGGGCCGCCGTGACGGTTATGTCGAAGCCTATGCGAACCTGATGGGCAAACACCCGCACATTGCCCACGCCTACCCGCATATTCCGCCCTACATGATCTCGCGGCAGATCATTGCCGATATTCTCAGAGGCCGGATGCCAGAGGCATTCAAGGGCTACATGGCCAATCGCTCGTCGAAAGCGCTCGGCTACTCACTACCTGAGCTGATGCACGGTTATGTCCATGGCCGACGCTGGCGCCGCGATCTCTACAATGAGTTTCGCGACAAGTTTGGCGCCCGGCCGGCCTAAATTCGGCAAGACTCACCGGTCGAGTTCCGGAAAATACGGATCGGACAGGAACCGCCTGTCCCGCTCGCCTTGCAGACAATCGATCGGCGCGGCGGCGTCGACGGAAATGACCCTGTCCTGAATGCCGCTCACTTCGAGGATCAGCTTGCGCCGGATGGCTGTCGAGAATTCAGTGGCCGCATAGATCGGCAACACGAAGGAACCGGGCCCTCCGGTCACGCATTGCGCATAATACTGGTCGAGATGGCTGAAGGTTGGCGAAGGGCTGATCAGGATCGGCAACCCGTTGATGACGATGCCTTTTGCGGTCGCCGCATCACGCGTGGCGGTGACCGGCGGCCCGATATTGTTCGGGCCGTCGCCGGAAATATCGATGACACTGCGTTCGCCATCGAAAGAAGTGCGATCGAAAAGCTCGGCGCCGAAAGCCAGCGCACCGGAAATCGAGGTGCCGCGGAAGCTCCGGAACGGGCGGGCCGCGACCTTGTCGGCAAAGCTGTTGGCGCTCTCGGCGCTGTCGATGATCTGCCAGCCGATGACCGCGTCGTCGCGCACCGTGCCGGCCCATTCGAAATAGGTGAGCGCGATGCGGCCCGTGGCGCCGGCGCGGACAGCCCGGATGAAGTCGGGATGCCTCAGCGCTTCGACATAACCGGCGCGCTGCAGGGCGAACTCCTTCTCGTCCATCGACAGCGAGATGTCGACCGCCAGCACCAGTTCGACGTCGACGGCCAGCGCATCCGTCGGCGAGGCGGCGGGCGCGGCCTGGGCGCAGGCAAGACAGGCAAGCAGGCGCAGAGCATCAAGCATGTCCGTCGCCAAGGTTGTTTCTCCCGAACAGCTTGCCTCGCGATCACGGCAAAATAAAGCTTGGCATCAGCAAGCCGATATCGGCCTATGTCTTGCGGCGAGCGGCGACTGGCGGCGGTTCGATCGCGCCGGCCCTGACGCGGGCGGGCTTCAGCGCCGGTGCACCGGAATCCTTGACGATCGTCAACGCGCGCGGAAAGAATTGATTGTTGTGCAGGCCGCGCCCAATGTTGAGGATCGCGGTCCCCGGTAAACGCTTTTCGAGCATCGACAGCACGCGTCTTAGCGACGGCCCGTCGAACGCATCCAGCGCTTCGTCGATGATCACCCATTTCGGCTGCCGCAAGGCGAGCCTGGCGAAGGCCAGCGAGCGCTGTTCGTCATCGCCCAGTTCGTGGTCCCAGCGCCCGGCGCGGTCGAGCGACGAAGACAGTCGCTCAAGACCGACCTCGGCAAGCACCTCCGAAATGTCGGCATCGCTCGCCGGCGCAACTCCGTTCGGGTGGTCGAGGACCTCGCGCAACGTGCCGACCGGAAAATAGGGGACGCGCGGCACGAAAATGGGGGTTTCGCCCGCCGGCAGGCCGATCCGTCCGCTTCCCCATGGCCACAGGCCGGCAATGGCGCGGAAGAACAGCGTCTTGCCGGCGCCCCTGTCGCCGGTGATCATGACGCGCTCGCCGGGACGGATTTCGACATGCTGGTCGGCGAGCTTGGTGCAGCCCCCCGGCGAAGCCACTTCGAGCGTCTCGAAAGTCAGGCTGCCGTTGGCGTTTTCGCCGAAGGCGATGCGCCTTTCCGTGTCGTGCAACACATCGGTTTCGTCGAGCGCAATGCGGAAATCGGCGACGCGCATTAGCGTGGCGCGCCAATCGGCGATGCTGCCGATGTTGTTGATGAACCAGCGCAGGGACGAGTGGACCTGGTTGAATGCACCGACCGCCATCATCAGCCCGCCAAAGCTGATATCCCCTGCGAAATAGACCGGCGAGGCGACCAGGATGGGTGCCACGACGGTGATCCAGCCATAGGTGTCGGTCACCCAGGAGAGGTTGATCTGGGCGGTGTAGATGCGCCGCATGGCGCCCAGCACCGTGCCGAGGTCGAGTTCAAGCCGCCGCCTGGCGTCGGCCTCGCCATGATACAGCGCAATGGCATCGACGTTCTCGTTGACGCGCACCATCGAGGAGCGCAGCTCGGCTTCGCGTGTGTAGCGGTCGCTGTTCAGGCGGATGAGCGGGCGCCCGACCAGCCAGCTCAGCCAGGAGGCGATGCCGGCATAGAGGATGGCGGCCCAGACCATGTAGCCCGGTATGGCGAGCGACGTTCCGCCGATGTGGAACACGAAGCCCGAGGACAGCTGCCACAGCACGCCGACGAAGGACACGAGCAGTATGCACGACTGCAGCAGGCCGACGCCGAGATCAGTCGACAGGTCGGAAAGATGCGCGGCGTCCTGCTGCATGCGCTGGTCTGGATTGACGCCGATGGCGCCGGCATTGGCCAGCCGGAAGGCGCGCGCCGGCCGCATCCACTGGTCGATCAGGTCCAGCGTCAGCGCCTCGCGCAGCTTGAGCCTGATCATCTGGTTGAGCCAGGTCTGGCCGATATTGAGCACCAGCAGCCCGCCGGCGATCATGGCGAAGACGAGGAGCTGGTGCACGAAGGCCGTCATGTCGCGGCGCGCGAGCGCATCGTAGAAAGGCTGATTCCAGCGATTGAGCAGAACCTGGCCGATCGACGTTGCGATGATCACGGCCATGATACCGACGGATGTCCAGAGCAACCACTTGCGAACCGGCGATCCCGCCAGCGCCCGCCTGATCGTCGCCACCTGATCGCTCAGGGCACTGGCTTCGACCGCCACGGCAACCGGCTGAGCGGCGGCGGCATTGTCCGGTTGATCAGCCATGGCCGAGGTCCTTGCGTTCAGTGCCGAAACCGGTTGGGGAGACTTGAAGGCATCCGTCGTGTCCACTTGCGACAGGTAGGCAGGGAGACGACGCCAGGCACTGTTGCCGTGATCACGAAGCCGTCACCCGCGCAACCGATGGCTTGGTGTCTCCGGCCCCATTGCGACGGCCAAGTCGGGTGGCGCCATGCGGCGACAGCACCGGCACGAAGACACGGCGCGAGGCGCGCTGGACGACCGGCACACCTTGATAGAGCCGCTTCTGTGCCTCGACGACGATGACCCCGGAAAAGATCGGCCACAGTCGCCGGCCGGCGCGTTCCAGCACATTGTGGAACCGCATCATGAAACGGCGCCGCGATGGCGGAAAGAACAGCGCATCGGACCAGGCGGCAGGTGTGAAATTCGCCTCGCGCAGCAGTTCGGTGAGCTGGCCACGCGAAAAAGGCCGGCCATTGCCGAACGGCGTGTGCTCGAAGCGCGCCCAGACACCGCGCCGGTTGGGCACGACGATGACCACGCGGCCGGCCGGCGACAGCACACGCCAGATCTCGTTCAGCGTCTCCCGCGGGTTCTCGACATGTTCGAGCGAATGGACGAGCAGCATGCGGTCGATGCAGGAATCGACCAGCGGCAGTTCCTCGTCGAAGACCAGTGCCGTCGCGGTAGGCCCTGTCGCCGGCCACACCACCGCGCCTTGCGTTGCCGGCATGAAGGCGAAGACCCGCTCGGCGTTGGTGCCGAACCGCTCCAGCCACGGCAAGGTATAGCCGAGGCCGACCAACCGCTCGTTGGGCACGGCTGCCCATATCGACGACAACGCCATGGTGATCGAACGCTCGGCGAACCGGCCGAGCGTTGTCGAATAGAAGGAGCGAAGATCGACGATGTCGGAATGCATGGCAGGGATGTAGCCGCGATATCGGCGGGTTTCAACAAAAGGCCTCGATGAGCCCGAGATTCCGGGAATGACGTTCGACATCCGGGATGTTGTTCAACATCCCGGATGGTGCTCAATATCCGGGATGACATCCGCACGTCGGCGCCCTATGTCTGCAGCGACAATGGAGACATGCGATGCCGGTCGAAATCGAACAGTTCATGTGCCGCAGCGATAATTTCGGCGTGCTGGTGCATGACCCCAAAAGCGGCCAGACCGCGATCATCGACGCCCCCGAGGAGGCACCGATCCTGGCCGCGCTCAAGCGCACCGGCTGGACGCCGACGATGATCCTGACCACGCATCACCATGTCGATCACGTCGAGGCCAATCTGGCGCTGAAGGAGCGCTTCAAACTACGCATCGTCGGCCCGGAAGCGGAGAAGGCCAAGATTCCCGGGATCGACGAAACCGTCGAAGACGGATCCGTCGTTCATCTCGGCGATGAGCGGATCGAGGTGATTGCCACGCCCGGCCACACCGCCGGCCACGTCTCCTACTACTTGCCAGCTTCGAGTGTGGCGTTCACCGCCGACACGCTGTTTGCACTGGGATGCGGGCGGCTGTTCGAATGCAAGCCGCCGGTCATGTATGATTCGCTGAAGAAGCTGGCTGCACTTCCAGCTGAAACGGTCATCTATTGCGGCCACGAATACACGCTCTCCAACGCTCGTTTCGCGCTGACCGTCGATCCGACCAATTCAGCGCTGAAGGAACGCGCCGCCAAGATCGAGGCGCTTCGCACCGCCGACAAGCCGACGCTGCCGACGACGATCGGCGAGGAACTGTCGACCAATCCCTTCCTGCGCTGGCACGATCCGGCGATCCGCAAGCATCTCGGACTGGAGAAAGCCTCGGACGCCGAGGTCTTTGCCGAGATCCGCAAGCGCAAGGACAATTTCTGAACACCAGGGGGTTGCGGAGACGATGACCATCTCTGCCGAAATCATCGCGACGCTCGGCCTGAAACCGCATCCGGAAGGCGGCTGGTACGCCGAGACCTTTCGCGATGGCGCTGGCGGTGCGCGCGGCCATTCGACCGCGATCTATTTCCTGCTGGAACAGCATCAGGTTTCGGCCTGGCACCGGGTCAAGGACGCTGCCGAGGTCTGGCACTTCCATGCCGGCGCCCCGCTGGCGCTGGCGATGTGGGAAGAAGGCAGCCCCGTTGTGGAACAGGTGCTCGGCATCGATCTTGCAGCCGGTGAACGCCCGCAGATCGTCGTGCCGGCAGGCTGGTGGCAATCGGCGCGCAGTCTGGGCGAGTGGACGCTGGTCGGCTGCACCGTCGCGCCGGGCTTCGAGTTTGCCGCCTTCGAACTGGCTGAGCCGGGCTGGCAGCCGAAACAACCCTAATTCAGCAGAAAACCCAAGGTGATCGCGAGTTGGGCGGCGTAGTACAACGCCCAGACCGCAAAACGCATCCAGTCACGATGCGGCGAGATGGCGGCCGCCAGGAATTTCTCCGTGGCGAGCAACCCGTCGGATGCCATGAACAACAGCGCACCGCCGATAATCCAGACGCTGCCTGTCGTCAGCGCCGAAACGCCCATCGCCAGGATCGCAGCGATATAGACGGTGATCGGAACGCGCAGGCTTGGGCCGACGCGGCGCCAGAGCGCCGCCAGCATGACGATCGCAAACACCGCCATGGCGAGCGCGATCGCCCCGCGCCAGGATTCAGCGCCAAGCAACTCCAACCCGCCGCCGCTGTGCAGGAACAGCGCGACATAAACGATGTGGGCGACGAGAAAGCTGGCCAGCCCGCCGAGAAATGTCCTTTCGCCATCGCGCGAGAGGAAGGCGTCGCCGACGGCGCTGAGCGCGAGCGCGGAGACCAGCAGCAGCGGGCCGCCTTGCAGCGCCGCCAGCACGGCAAGCATCGCCACGGCAAGCGTCTTGACCGCCGAGCGGGCGAGCGTCGGCGGCATGCCGAGCGTGAAGGCGTAGGTGACCGCCGCCGCCAGCGAAAAGATTAGTGTCGCATTGGCATTGGCGTCGATGCCGCCCGCAAACGGCATCGTCATGCCCCGGCTCCGCTTTCGGATGCCCCGGCTCCGCTTTCGGTCGCGGCCGGCTTGCGCAGGAACAGGGATTTTGCCGCCAGCGCTGCGCCGCCGGTAATGAGCACGCAGGCGGCAAGGATGCGCAGCGACGGCTCGGCGACGCCGGCCGCGATCAGCACCAGCGTCGACAACAGCGGCGCCGCATAGCTTGCAGCACCCAGCACCTGGATGTTGCCGCGCTTGACGCCGATGTCCCAGGCATAGAAGGCAGCACCCACCGGCATCAGGCCAAGGCCGAGCACGGCCAGCCACTGGCCGGCGCCCTCAGGCAGCACCGTTTGTTCCAGTGCCAGATGGCAGGCGAGCGACAGCACTGCGGTCGCCGCGCAGAACCAGGTGACGATGCTGGTCGGCACCGACGGGAAGCGCCGCGACAACAGCGAATAGGACGACCACAGCAAAGCGCAGACGGCAGCCATGGCATAGCCGAAGGCATAGCGGGCGTCGAAGGCCAGGCCACCGCCCTTGGTGACGATCAGCACCGTGCCGGCAAGGCCGAGCAGCGCGCCGACGATATGGTTCCAGGCCAGCCGTTCGGCCGGCATCAGCGCCGAGCCGAGCACGATCAGCAACGGCCAGAGATAGGCGATCAGGCTCGCCTCCACCGCCGGCGCGTTGCGCAGTGCGGTGAAATAGAAGAAGTGGTAGCCGAACAGGCCGGCAATGCCGATCAGCCACACTTGCGGCGGTATCTTCTGGCTCTTGTCGGGTGCCGGCATGAACAGCCGCGCGACGAGCCCGACGCCGGTGCCGATCGAGAAGGTGATTGCCGACAGCAGGAACGGCGGCACCTGGCCCGACGCATCCGTGAGCAACGCCAGCAGCGCCCACATGGCGACCGCCGAAAAGCCGATCAGTGTTGCGCGCCCCATTCTGTCTCCAGTGGCGCGCGTATGGCGCCAAGCCTATTGTGCCGCTTCGAAACGCCTGGCGCTGATGGTCAAGGTGCCGATCTGAGTGCCCACCGTGGCGTGGATCGGCGCATATACGCCGGTTTGGCCGAGCGGTGCAAACGTCACCATCATGCGGCTTTTGTTCTTGAGATAGTTGAGCGCCTTGCGACCCTTGCGATAACCCGCCACCGGCTCGAAACCCATCTGGCAGGTGATGGTGTCCCCCTTGTAGCCCGGCACCGAGATCGTGCCTTTCGAAGCGTAGGTCAGCGCCAGGTTGGCGCGCATCTCGCCATCATAGAACTTCACCGTGCGGCCGCAGACCTGGTCGAGGCTGTCGGCATGGATGACGGTGGCGGCCATCGGATCGAGCACCGATGCCAGGTCGCTGGCGCCGAGCGGCACCCAGCTTTTGGGATCGCGCTTGCCCGGCGCCGGGATGACCTGCGTCGAGGTGACCGCGCCATTGGCAAAACGGATATCGACCACCGATGCCTTCTTGCCGGAGGTGTAGTCGGCACGGAACGCCTGCGGCACCATCTTCTTGCCCGCAATCGTGCCTTTGGATGAGATCGTGCCACGCGTGTCGTCGAACAGCTTGGCGAGCCCGGCCGCGGTGACGCTGCCTTCGATCGCGTAGGCGCCGTTCTCATAATGGCTGGAAAACGTTGATTTCGCTATCGAAAAACCAAGGAACGACACCGTGTACTCGCCCTTGAACGACTGCGGCGAGGCAGCTGATGCGGCGGACGGCAAGGCAACGGCAAGCATGGCGGCAAGGGCTTGTGACGAACGAAGCATGGCGGGATCGGGTCCTTGATTTTCGGCCGGAGGCGGGCAACTCCGGCCTGGCATGTCCCTATCAGACCGCTTATAGGAAGAAATCCGGCCTTAATATGAAATGCCGGGCGCTTCCGTGGGGAAGCCGGAGCTTGACGCCTCGGCGAAATGCAACTATGGAACGCCAACTTTTTCCATAAGGCCGCCTGACCAGAACCGCGCGCCACCCGGCGTGGGCACAAAGGTTTGGCAGACCCCGAGAACTGAAGGTTAGAACCATGTCCCGCACCTGCGAACTCACTGCCAAGGCAGTCATGTCCGGCAACAATGTGAGCCACGCCAACAACAAGACCAAGCGTCGCTTCCTGCCGAATCTCGTCAATGTGACGCTGATTTCGGAAGCGCTGAACCAGAACGTGCGCCTGCGCATCTCGGCCAACGCGCTGCGTTCGGTCGAACATCGCGGCGGCCTCGACGCCTTCCTGGCCAAGGCCGACGTCAAGGAATTGTCGCAGCGCGCCCGTCTGTTGAAGAAGCAGATCGCCAAGAAAATCGCCGAGCAGCCTGCTGCCTGACATCGTTTAAAGGCGGGGGACGACCGCCCTGGCCAACCTCTTGTTGGCCTTGAGCATCGGATCGAACCCGCAAGGTTTCGGCAATCCGATGCTCAAATACGAAGCGAGCATCGCCCGGATGGACATGATGCTCCGCTGGTTCCATTACCCAGGATAAAAAAATGACTTCCTTCTCGCGATACCTGCCATTCGTGGCCGCCATGGCGCTTGTCGTCGTTGCGTCGAACATTCTTGTGCAATTCCCGATGCAGGGCCAGATCGGCGGCCTGTCGCTGGCCGACCTTTTGACCTGGGGCGCCTTCACCTACCCCTTCTCCTTCCTGGTCACCGACCTCGCCAACCGCCGCTACGGGCCCGCTGTGGCGCGCAGGATCGTCTTTGTCGGCTTCATGACGGCGGTGGTCTGCTCGATCCTTGTCCCGCCCTTCCTGTTCCGCCACGGCCTGATCGAATTCGAGACCGCCGCGGACCGGCTGGTGCGGATCGCAGCCGCCTCCGGCGCGGCGTTCCTTGCCGCGCAATTGCTCGATGTCACCGTCTTCAACCGGCTGCGCCGGCAGAGCTGGTGGCGGGCGCCGATCGTCGGCACGCTGGTCGGGTCGGTGTTCGACACCGCTGTGTTCTTCACCGTCGCTTTCTCGACCGCCTTCGCCTTTGCTGGTCCGAGCGACGGCTTTGCGCTCGAGACGGCGCCGCTGATGGGCGTCTTCCATGTCGACGCCATGCGCTGGGTTTCGTGGGCGCTTGGTGATCTCTCGGTGAAGCTGATCATCGCCGTGGTGGCATTGATCCCCTACCGACTGCTCGCCGCCCACTGGAGCCAGCCGGCGGTTGCGGCTTAAACCATGATCCCGAAAAGTGGGACCCGGTTTTCGGAAAAGATCATGGTCGGACAAAGATCATGATCCCCTGGGTCCAGCTCGATTCGGCAAAGACCCCGGATGGCAGGCAGGAACTTCGCCTCAAGCGGCGTGGCACCGAATTCTCGATCATGCTGGGCACCAACGAGCTGATGAACAGCCGCCTCAGCGGCTCTGAGAAAGCGCTGGCAAAACTATCATGCGAGCGGATTGCCGGCCACCGGCAGCCAAGAATCCTCATCGGCGGCCTTGGCATGGGCTTTACCTTGCGCGCCGCACTCGCCGAACTCGACGATGATGCCGGCATCGTCGTCGCCGAACTGGTGCCAGCCGTCGTCGCCTGGGCACGCGGTCCGATGGCCGAGGTCTTTGGCGGCTGTCTCGACGATCCGCGCGTCACCATCCAGGAGACCGATGTCGGGCAGCTGATACGCTCGGAGCCCGCGGCATGGGACGCCATCCTGCTCGATGTCGACAACGGCCCGGAAGGCATCGTCCACAAATCCAACGATGCGCTCTACAGCCTGGAGGGCCTCGGAGACGCACGCACCGCTCTCAGGCCAAGCGGCGTGGTGGCGGTGTGGTCGCAAGGCCCCGACAGCGGCTTCACGCGGCGCCTGAAGCAGGCAGGCTTCGCGGTCGAGGAGGTCAACACCCGCGCCAACGGCAAACGCGGCGCGCGCCATGTCATCTGGATCGCCACCAGGACATAGAGCCGGCGGGGCTCAATCCTGGTGCAGGATGAATTCCAGATAGAGGTTGCGCTGCAGGATCGAGTGGTTGTCGTCGGAGATCAGCGACACCATCAGCGCACCATCGTCGCGGGTCCAGACGTCGAGCCCTTCCATATTGTCGATCTGGTAGCCCATGTCGGCCTCCAGCAGCACCGGCCCGTCGGCGACGGCGCCTTTCTCGACGCTTTCGCCATAGATGCGCCGCAGCCGCATCTTGACGCCGCTGGCCATCGAAAAGCTGCGCTCCAGAAGCAGCAGATCGCCGTCCGGCAGGAAGGCGCCGTCGGTGATGTCGAAATCACCGTTGCGCTTGACGGTGAAGACGCCCTTGTGCGGCCCTTCGATGATGGCGGCATAGATGTTGCCGGCTTTGTCGAGGCTCTTCTCGGAGACCACGACCAGCCCGCCCTGATGCTGGCCGTTGGCATCGGCATGGGTGACGGTCTCGAAGCCGCGATTCTGGCGCAGCTCCCGGGCCGGAACCACGAAATCCAGCTGCTTGAACTGCGCCTTCATATCGGCCGGGTCGATCTCGAACTGGGCGACGCGGTGGTTGCGCTCGAAGCCGACCGTGGCGATGCCGTCCTTGACCGCAAGGCCTTCCGCATCGACCTCCCATTTCTTGTCGATCGGCCCGCCGGTCTCGTCGACCATCTGCTGCATGCGGAAATTCTGGATGCCGGACGGCCGCTTGTCGGCGTCGCGGACCACCGTGCCGAAGAACCAGAACCCGGTATCGGCAACGCCGATGAAATCGCCGCCGGCTTTCAGGAAACGGAAGGCCGACAGCGCACCGAAATCGCGCGTCGGCGAGGTCATCTCCAGCCCGCCGACGAATTCGAGCGGGCCGAACTGCTTGTCGGCATGGCCAATGTGGAATTCGCTGATCGGGCGGGCCGACACCTCGACCGGTTCGACGGAGCTTGAGCCAGCCGAACCGGCTGCCGCCGAAGCGACGCCGGAAAATAGGGCGATGGCGGCGAAAAGCGTCTGCCGTAAGCCGCCGCGCGAAAAGATCATCCGGCGCGCCGCATGCCGCCGCGCCGCGTGTCGCGCGCGCTTTCCTCGGCGAACAGCGAAGCCAACTGCTCGGTCATGGCGCCGGCCAGTTCCTCGGCATCGACGATGGTGACGGCACGGCGATAGTAGCGCGTGACGTCATGGCCGATGCCGATGGCCAGCAGCTCCACCGGCGAACGTGTCTCGATCAGTTCGATGACAGCGCGCAGATGGCGCTCGAGATAGTTGCCCGGATTGACCGACAGCGTCGAATCGTCGACCGGCGCGCCGTCCGAAATCATCATCAGGATCTTGCGCTGCTCCGGCCGGGCGATCAGCCGGTTGTGCGCCCACAGCAGCGCCTCGCCGTCGATGTTCTCCTTGAGCAGGCCCTCGCGCATCATCAGGCCGAGATTGCGCCGCGCCCGCCGCCACGGATGGTCGGCCGACTTGTAGATGATGTGGCGCAGATCGTTGAGCCGGCCGGGGTTCGGCGGCTTGCCGTCCTTCAGCCACTTCTCGCGCGCCTGTCCGCCCTTCCACGCCCGCGTGGTGAAGCCGAGGATCTCGACCGAGACGCCGCAGCGTTCCAGCGTACGCGCCAGGATGTCGGCGCAGGTGGCGGCGACCGTGATCGGCCGGCCGCGCATCGAGCCGGAATTATCGAGCACCAGCGTCACCACCGTGTCGCGGAATTTGGTGTCGCGCTCCTGCTTGAACGACAGCGGCTGCATCGGATCGATGACGACCCGCACCAGCCTTGCCGGGTCGAGGTAACCCTCTTCCAGGTCGAAATCCCACGACCGGTTCTGCTGCGCCATCAGCCGGCGCTGCAGCCGGTTGGCCAGCCGACCGACGACGCCGGACAGATTGGCAAGCTGCTTGTCGAGGAAGGCGCGCAGCCGGTCGAGCTCTTCTTCTTCGCAAAGCTCCTCGGCCCCGACCGTCTCGTCGAAAGCGGTGGTGAAGACCTTGTAGTCGATTTCCTTCGGCAGATTGGTGAAGGGATTGTCGTTGCGGCGCGCCTCGCCGGGTGTTTCGGCATCGGCGTCGTCATCGTCCGACAGGTCGTCTGCGGTGGCGTCGGAGGCTTCCGTCTCGGCCGACTGCTCGTCATCGGCCGAAGCCTCGGCATCCTCGGACTGCGACTGCTCGGAGCCGGAATCCTCTTCGCCGCCCTCCTCGCTCTGCTCCTCGCCTTGCGGCTGGTTGTCGTCATTGTCCTCGGAGTCTTCCGTCTCCTGGTCGTCGCCGAGCTCCTCGGCCATTTCCATGGAGGCGAGCATCTCGCGCACGACACGGGCAAAGGCCTGCTGGTCGCCGAGCTTTGCCGACAACCCGTCGAGGTCGGCCTTGGCCTTTTCCTCGACCCAGGGGCGCCAGAGTTCGACCAGCCGCTCGCCGCTTTTCGGGACGGGCTGGCCGGTCAGCTTCTCGCGCACCATCAGGGCGAGGGCTTCCTCGATCGGCGCGTCGGCCTTGTCCTTGACGTCGACGAGGTTGGCCTTGGCGTATTTGTCCTCCAGCATCGAGCCGATGTTGTCGGCGACGCCTTGCATGGCGCGGCTGCCGATCGCCTCGACACGAGCCTGCTCGACCGCGTCATAGATGGCGCGGGCCGCTTTGCCTTCCGGCGCCAGCTTGGTGTGGATGCGCGCGTCGTGACAGGCGCGCTTCAGCGCCATGGAGTCGCCAAGGCCGCGGGTGATCGCAATGTCGGTCTTCGACGCCTTCTTCGGCAATTCGGGCAGCCGCGCCCGGTTGCCGGCGAGCGCCGGCCTGTCTTTGGCGAAGCCGACTTCGAGTTCCTTGTCGCCGGCGATGGCGCGCATGCAGACGGTGACGGCGCGCTTGAAGCTATCGGCTTCAGACCCCGTCTTCGACTTGTTGCGCGTGTTGTCGCCCGGACCCGCCATCGAGACCCTGCTTAGCCCAGCACCACGTTTGCCGCTGATTCCGGCAGATCCTCGCCGAAGGCGCGCTGGTAGAACTCGGCCACCACGGAGCGCTCGAGCTCGTCGCATTTGTTGAGGAAGGTCAGCCGGAACGCCATGCCGATATCACTGAAGATCTCGGCATTCTCGGCCCAGGTGATGACGGTACGTGGGCTCATCACGGTCGACAAATCGCCATTGATAAAGGCCGAGCGCGTCATGTCGGCGACGCGCACCATCTTGTTGACGATCTCCTTGCCCTTGGCGTCGCGATAGTGCTTGGCCTTGGCCAGCACGATGGCGACTTCATTGTCGTGCGGCAGGTAGTTCAGCGTGGTGACGATCGACCAGCGGTCCATCTGCGCCTGGTTGATCTGCTGGGTGCCGTGATAGAGGCCTGTGGTGTCGCCGAGACCAACTGTGTTGGCGGTCGAAAACAGCCGGAAGGCCGGATGCGGGCGGATGACCCGGCTCTGGTCGAGCAGCGTCAGCCGGCCCGACGATTCCAGCACGCGCTGGATGACGAACATTACATCCGGACGGCCGGCATCATACTCATCGAAGCAGAGCGCGACATTATGCTGGTAGGCCCAGGGCAGGATGCCGTCGCGGAATTCGGTGATCTGCAACCCGTCCTTGACCACGATCGCGTCCTTGCCGACGAGATCGATACGGCTGACATGGCTGTCGAGATTGACGCGCACGCAGGGCCAGTTGAGGCGGGCGGCGACCTGTTCGATATGAGTCGACTTGCCGGTGCCGTGATAGCCCGACACCATGACGCGGCGGTTGTAGGCAAAGCCCGCAAGGATCGCCATCGTCGTGTTCTTGTCGAACAGATAGTCCGGATCGATGTCGGGCACATGCTCTGATGTCACCGAATAGGCCGGCACCACCATCTTGGACTCGAAGCCGAATTTTTCCTTCACCGACACCGTTGTGTCGGGCAGGTTGGCGATGTCACGATCGACCTTGTTCATATCTCTCAACGTCTCCACGGGCGAAACGCCTCATTTCGCCGGCAATCGAATTTGTCCGGGGGCGGTCTTAGAGCCTTTTCCAACCTTATGAAAGTTGGAAAACGACACGAACCGTATGGTCGCTCAGCACAGGCCCGCCTGTTTGAGCACGCGATAGGCCTGCAGCACATCGCGGAACCGGTCTTCCGAACCTCTGTCGCCACCATTCGCATCCGGATGGTGGAGTTTCACCAGTTCCTTATAGCGCGCCTTGATTTCCTTGCCAGTCGCCTTTGTATCAAGGCCAAGCGTTTCCAGCGCCTTGGCCTCAAGCGGCTTGGCCTTGCGCTCGCGCGCCTCGCGTGGATCCTTCGGCCCTTTGAACAGGTCGAAGGGGTCGCGCATGCGGTTGTAGTAGCCGGCGCGGCCGGAACGCATCTGCGCCACATCCGGCGACGAACGCGTCGAGCCGCCGTTGACGCCCATCTTCCAGGTCGGCCGGTGACCGGTCATCGCTTCCTTCTGGAAGCGCGCGACCTCGGTGTCCGGCACGCCGGAGAAATAGTTGAAGCCCTTGTTGTACTCGCGCACATGGTCGAAGCAGAAGCGGAAATACTCGCCCTCCTTCATGCGCCCGACCGGCGCACGATGGGTGCCCGCTTCCTTGCAGCCGTCCCACTGGCAAATCGGCGAGTGCGACTTCAGCTCCGCGTCCTTGTCGGGACGGACGCGAATCTTCTCGAAATATTTTGGGTACGGCTTCATCTAACCCATTTATGGGGCGTTCGCAGATGCGAAACAAGAATTGACATTTTCGCGATCATCGCCCTAACCGCTGAATCGCGGCATAAAGCAGGCGAATGGCGGATTTTGTTGCGCGGCAGCGCCTTTTGCGAAGACCGATTTTCGGTTTCAAGGCTGATGCGCGAGCCATATGTGGTGAAGGGAGACGGCGATGTCCATACAGACGACCATGGAAGACAAGCTCAACAAGGCATTTTCGCCGGACCGGCTGGTCATCATCAACGAGAGCCATCTCCATGCCGGCCATCACCACCATGGCTCCGACCATCACGGCGCCTATGACGGCACCGGCGAGACGCATTTTCGCGTCCGCGTCGTCTCTTCGGCCTTTGCCGGCATGAGCCGCATCGACCGTCACCGCGCCGTCAACGAACTGCTTGCCGACGAACTGAAAGCCGGCGTGCACGCGCTGGCGATCGAACCGGCGGCTCCCGGCGAGAAGACCCGCTGGTAGGCCAGACTCGCCCTCACCTTCCGCCGCGCTCAGAGCACCGCTTCGATGAGGAACGGTCCGCGCCGCGACAGGGCACTGTCCAGCAGCGCGTCAAAGCGTTCACACGTATCGGCCCGGGCCGCTTCCACGCCCATGCCTTTGGCCAGCGAGACCCAGTCCAGCGTCGGAAGGTCGAGGTCGAGCATGCGCCTGGCGTTCTCGCCGATGGCGCCGACACCGACATTCTTCATCTCGCCATGCAGGATCGCGTAGGTTCGGTTGGCAAAGACGATCGTCACCACGTCGAGATCTTCCCTGGCCTGGGTCCACAATCCCTGCACCGTGTACATGCCGCTGCCGTCGGCCTCGAGATTGATCACCTTGCGGTCCGGGCAGGCGATCGCCGCTCCGGTCGCCATCGGGATGCCTCCGCCTATCGATCCGCCGGTGCCCATCATGTAGTCGTGCGGCGCGGCAAAGGCCGATAGGGCGAAGAAACGCCGCGCCGAGGTGATCGCTTCGTCGCAGACGATCGCATCCATGGGAAGCTTTCGCGCCACCGACAATGCGATGGCATCTTCCGTCAGCTTGCCGTTCGGCGTTGCCTCGTCGGGAAAGGCGGTCGCGAACACCTGTTGTTGCGACGGCTTTATGCCGAGTTCATCGCGAAGCGCTTCCAGCGCCGCATGCAGATCGTCGCCATGGGCAGCCAGCGTCAGCACCTGGCAGCCCTCCCGAACAAGTCGTCCCGGCTTTCCCGGATAGGCAAAGAAGGCAACCGGTTCCTTCCCGCCAACCAGGATCAGGACGTCGACATCCCCGAGCAGAGCCGTCGCCGCATCGACCGGATAGGGGATGCGCGTGGGCGCGACACGCCCGCGTCCGCGCTGCATTCGGGCGATCAGAACCTCGCTGAACAGGCGGACATCGCTGCCCGTCGAGATCTGCCCGGCAATAGCAAGCGCATCGGCTCGTGCGGCCTTTCCGCGAACGACCATGCCGGCCCGACCCGGAGCGGCACGGATCGCCGCGGCGATCTTGCGTACCGCGTCCATGTCGACGGCGGGCGGCGGCGCCAGCCTCACCTTGCCAACCGAGACCGCCCCGACTTCACCCCAGGCGGCATCCGCCGGCAGGATCAGGGTCGTGACGCCGGGGGGTGTCAGCGATGCGCGCAAGGCCGCTTCGGTCGCCGGCGCGACATCGTCCGGGCCGCCGATGCGGCGCACCCAGTTCGACATCGGTGCCGCAAGGCCGTCGATATCGCTGGTGAGCGGCGCATCGAGTGGCAGATGGTAGGACGCATGGTCGCCGACGATGTTGATCATCGGGCTGAGAGCGCGCCGCGCATTGTGCATGTTGGCGAGACCATTGGCCAGGCCGGGACCGGTGTGCAGCAGCGTCGCGGCCGGCCGATCGGTCATCCGCGCATAGCCGTCGGCGGCACCGGTCACCACACCCTCGAACAGCCCGAGCACGCAACGCATCTGCTGTTTGCGGTCAAGCGCGGCAACGAAATGCATTTCGGACGTGCCGGGGTTGGCGAAGCAGACCGTCACATCATTGGCCAGAAGCACGTCACACAGGACATCGGCGCCGTTCATGCAGTTCTCTCCCGTCGACGATCGAAGAGCAATTCCAGGAAAAGTGTGAAGCGGTTTTCCGTCCGGAATTGCGTCAAAACAAACAGACAGAGCAATTGCACCCGGGGGCGCCCGCACAGCAATATCCCGCCAGTGCTTTTGATCTGATCCAGTGGCTAGCGTACCAGCCTCAATCAGCCGACCGTCGATTTCAGGAATGCCAGCGCGGCAGCGGTCAGCGCGTCGCGGTCCTCACCGAAGTCGTGATTGATCGACATGTGCGTATAGGCGCTGCCGTCGAACAACGTTACCTCTGTACCAGTTGCGGGTAGGCGCTCGGCAAAGGCCTTCGAATCCTCGCCACGGCCAGGCGCCCGCGAATAGGCAATGAAGGTCGGCGGATACTTGTGGCCGTCTACATGGACGGCCGGCAAAAATGCCGCCCATTGCGAGGTGTCGGAAAACACACGCGCATAGGCCCGCACCATGCCGCCATTTCTGGCAAGTGCTGCAAGATCATAGGCCCTGGTGTCGTCGAGGATGAGCGCAGCTATGCCAGGCAGCCCACCGCGCATGCCGGTCAGGGCGATCAGGTGGCAGCCGGCCGAATGGCCCATGCCAACGATGCGGTTTGGGTCGCCGCCATACTGGGCGATGTTGGCCCTGATATTGGCATAGGCCTTTTCGACGTCGCTGGCCTAGGCGGCGACATCGGCCTTAGGCAACAGGCGGCAACCGATGGAAACGAAGCAGAAGCCGTTGGCCAGCAGGAAGGCCGGCTTGGCGTTGACCTGGCTGCGTTTGCCAAACTGCCAGGTGCCGCCGTGGACGAAAAACACGACCGGCAAGCCGCTTGCACCATCGGGCGCGTAGATGTCGAGCTTGGCCGGCCCGTAGTCGACGGTTTTCGGCGACGGCGCGCGCGATGCGCTGGAGGCGCCGTTCGACAGAAAAGCCGCCATCGAGGCCAGAAGCAGGGTTCGCCGATCGATCATCATTCTCTCCTGGCCACCCCGGCGGACAAATGCACCCTGGTGCCGCGAAGTTCCAATGAAGGATTGGTAACATACAAGCCGGAGGCACTATGCGACCGGCTTGATCCTCAACCTTGCGATCCGGTTCTTGTCGCGTTTCATGACGATGAAGCGCTTGCCGTGGAACGTAAAAGCTTGTTTCTCCTCGGGAATCGACTGCGTCTCGTGGATGACGAGGCCGGCGATCGTAGTCGCCTCCTCGTCGGGCAGGTTCCAGTCAAGCGCCCGGTTCAGGTCGCGGATCGGCACCGTGCCGTCGACGACGACGGAGCCGTCGGCCTCCTGCTTGACGCCCTGGATGTCGACATCGTGCTCGTCGGCGATCTCGCCGACGATCTCCTCGATGATGTCCTCCAGCGTCACCAGCCCTTCGACCTCGCCATATTCGTCGACGACGACTGCGAAATGCGCCTTGCGGCGCAGGAAGGCGTTGAGCTGTTCCTGCAAGGTCGTCGTGTCGGGCACGAACCATGGTTTCGAGGCGATCTTCATCACATCGATCCTGGAGAAGTCGTTGCCGACTTCGTTGAGCGCGCGCAGCAGGTCCTTGGCGTGGAGCACGCCGACGATGTTGTCGAGCGAGCCCTTCCACAGCGGCATGCGGGTGTGCGGGCTCTGCAGGATCTCGCGCACAACCGCTTCCGGTGCATTGTCGGCATTGACCGAGCGCATGTTGGTGCGGTGGACCATGATGTCGGAGACTTCGAGCTCGGCGAGATCGAACAGGCCGCCGACGCGGTCGCGGTCCTCGCGCACCACCTGGCCGTCGCGGCGGAAATCGTCCACCGCGCCGCGCAACTCGTCCTGGGTCGAGCGCTGCGGCTCGATGCGCGACAGCTCGTATCCGAACATGGCAAGCAGGCGCGTGCGCACGGCAACGAGCAGCAGGATGAGGATGGCAAGGACGGCGACGACGATCCAGCCGATGTCCATCTCAGCCGACTTTCCCGTTGACTGGATGGTTTTCCCTCAGGAACGACAGCACTTCCGAGGCCGGCACATCCTTGGCGATGAAAGCTTGGCCGATGCCGCGCGTCAGGATGAAGGTCAGCGCGCCGCGCGACACCTTCTTGTCCTGGGTGATGAAGGCCAGCAGCGCCTCGGCGTCGGGCAAATCGCCTGGAATATCGACTATCCGCCAAGGCAGGCCGACGGCGCGCAGATGCGCTTCGACGCGCGCTGCGTCGTCGGGGCTGGCCAGGTTGAGCCGCGACGAGAACCGGTACGCCAGCGCCATGCCGATGGCGACGCCCTCGCCATGGACGAGACGGGCTCCGTCATACCGCGTGGCGGCTTCCAGCGCGTGGCCGAACGTATGGCCGAGATTGAGCAGGGCACGGTCGCCGGTCTCGAACTCGTCGCGGGCAACGACGTCGGCCTTGGCGCGGCAGGCTTCGGCAATCGCCTGCGCCCTCTCCGGCCCGCCGGCAAACACCTTTGCCCAGTTCTCTTCCAGCCAGGCGAAAAACTCCGGCCGGTCGATGAGCCCGTATTTGGCGAGCTCGGCATAGCCGGCGCGGAATTCACGGATCGGCAGCGTGTCGAGCACTCCGGTGTCGGCCAGCACCAGTTTCGGCTGATGGAAGACGCCGACAAGGTTCTTGCCGCGCGCGCTGTTAATGCCGGTCTTGCCGCCGACCGAGGAATCGACCTGCGCCAGCAATGAGGTCGGGATCTGCACGAAATTCATGCCGCGACGCACGATGCCGGCGGCAAAGCCGGCGAGATCGCCGATGACGCCGCCGCCAAGGGCGATGACGATGTCGCCGCGCTCCAGTTTCGCAGCCAGCACACCGTCGACCACCTCTTCGAGACGGGCGAAGCTCTTGGTCTTCTCGCCGGGCGGCAGTGTAATGACCGCCGGCTGGATGCCGCCTGTTTCGAGGCCTGCCTGAAGGGCACAGAGATGCGCAGCCGCGACGTTGGCGTCGGTGATGACGGCGGCGCGCGTGCCCGGCAACCGGCGCGAAATCTCAGCACCGGCGCGCGACAGCAGGCCGGAGCCGATCAGAATGTCGTAGGTCCGGTCTCCAAGGCCGACTTCGACAACAACGGGTGCATCGACGCTCACGATTCCACCTCGCCTGTCGCGGCAGTCTCATCGATGCCGAAATGCCGGCACAGCGCGTCCACCACCTCGGTGGCGATGACCTCCTTGCGGTCGTCGCGGGTCGGCACTGTGACATCGGATGTCGCGTAGACCGGATAACGCTCCCCCATCAGCCGCTCCAGCACGGCGCGCGGGTCAGCACTTTTCAGGAGCGGCCGGTTCTGCTTCTTGGAGACGCGGTCCATCAGGAGGTCGAGTTCGGCCTTCAGCCAGACCGACACGCCGTGCGAGGCGATCGCCTCGCGCGTCTGCGCGTTCATGAAGGCACCGCCGCCTGTCGACAGCACTTGTGGGCCGTTTTCCAGCACGCGCAGGATGACGCGCTGCTCCAGCGCCCTGAATTCCGTCTCGCCATAGCGCTCGAACAGCTCCGGAACGGTCATGCGCGAGACACTTTCGATCTCCTGGTCGCTGTCGATGAACGGAAGCGCCAGCATCGTCGCCACCTTGCGGCCGATCGCCGTCTTGCCGGCGCCCATCAGCCCGACAAAGACGACGGAACGGCTGCCCAGCCGGCCAAGCAGCGCGGCGTGGGTCTCGTCCGGAGGATTTGCTGGCAGCGCGTTCATCGGATGTTTTCCACGGCCCTCTTTGCCGGCGTATCGACATGAAAAGCCCCTTTGCGTCAAGCGTGGCAAGCACCTTGAGCCTGATATGGCTGACCTCTGCATCAGAAGTTGCTAGCGGGCCTCAGCTTCTTCCTTGAATTGGCCGGATTGGCGTCCCATAAGGGGACAGGGTTTGGAAACGCAGAACAAGAAGACGGGCGAATATTGATGCCGACACTGTTTCGCTTTGTCGTTACGCTCGCGATTCTGGCTGGCATTGCCTATGGTACGATGTTCGCACTGGTGATGTTCGTCGAGCCCAAGAAGGGGGAAATGAGCGTGCGCATCCCTCCGGAAAAGCTCAATCCCAAGAAAAGTTGAATGACAAGAAAAGCTGAATGAACAGCGCCGCCCGCATCGAAGCCTTTCTGGAAATGATGAGTGCCGAGCGGGGTGCTGCCGAAAACACGCTTTCCTCCTACCGCCGTGACCTCGAAGACGCCTCAAGCGAGATCGATGGCGGTCTCGCCGGCGCGGCCGCTGCCGATATCCGCGCCTATCTCGACGACATCGCCGCCCGTGGCTTTGCCGCCACGTCGCAGGCGCGCAAACTGTCGGCGATCCGCCAGTTCTTCAAATTCCTCTACGCCGAAGGCCTGCGCGGCGATGACCCGACCGGCACGCTGGACAGCCCGAAAAAGGGCCGTCCGCTGCCCAAGACGATGAGCGAGGCCGACACAGGTAGGCTGATCGACCGCGCGGCACTTGAGGCCGGCGATGCTGCGCTCGGCAACAGTGAATGGCTGGCTTCGCTGCGCCTGCATGCGCTGGTCGAGGTGCTTTATGCCACCGGCCTGCGCGTTTCCGAACTGGTCGGCCTGCCGGTGACGGTGGCGCAGCGCGATGACCGCTTCTTCATGGTGCGCGGCAAGGGCGACAAAGAGCGCATGGTGCCGCTCTCGGCCAAGGCGCGCACAGCGATGAAAAGCTGGCTTGCCGCCCGCGCCAAGGTTCCCGCCTTCGCCGACAGTCCGTTCCTGTTTCCGGCCGCCTCCGACAGCGGCTGTCTCTCGCGTCAGGTCTTCGCGCGCGACCTGAAAGGGCTGGCGGCAAGAGCCGGCATCGCCTCGGCGAAGATCTCGCCGCATGTGCTGCGCCATGCTTTCGCCAGCCATCTCCTGCAGAACGGCGCCGATCTCAGGGCCGTGCAGCAATTGCTCGGCCATGCCGACATATCGACGACACAGATTTATACCCATGTGCTGGAAGAGCGGCTGGTGCGGCTGGTCAACGATCATCATCCGCTTGCCGACTAGACCTCATATCGCTATGTGAGGACGACATTCCACCGCCCGGAGCCTTGTATTCAAGGGTTCCGTCAGCCATTGCCTTCCGACGTATCGGTCCGCTCACGCATGTATAATTACCTCGATTTCGAAAAGCCGGTGCAGGACCTCGAGGGCAAGATCCTCGAGCTGAAGAAGCTTGCCGAGAACGGCGAGGCGGTGGATGTTGGCGACGAGATCAGCCGTCTCGAGAAGCGCTCCCGCGACGCCCTGCGCGACGCCTACAAGGCGCTGACCCCGTGGCAGAAGGTGCAGGTGGCGCGCCATCCCGACAGGCCGCATTGCGTCGACTACATCAAGGGTCTGTTCAACGATTTCACCCCGCTGGCCGGCGACCGCAATTACGGGGAGGACCAGGCGATCGTCGGCGGCTTCGCCCGTTTTCGCGGCGAGCCTGTCGCCATCATCGGCCAGGAAAAGGGTTCCGACACGACCAGCCGGCTGAAGCACAATTTCGGCTCGGTGCGGCCGGAAGGCTACCGCAAGGCGGTGCGGCTGATGGAACTCGCCGACCGCTTCAAGATCCCGCTGCTGACACTGGTGGACACCGCCGGCGCCTATCCCGGCGTCGGTGCCGAGGAGCGTGGCCAGGCGGAAGCCATTGCCCGCTCGACTTCGGCCTGCCTTGGCCTGAAAGTGCCATCGATCTCGGTGGTCATCGGCGAAGGCGGCTCGGGCGGCGCCATCGCGATCGCCACCGCCAACCGCGTCTACATGCTCGAACATTCCATCTACTCGGTGATCTCGCCGGAGGGCGCCGCCTCGATCCTGTGGCGCGACACGACGCGGTCGAAGGACGCGGCGACCAACATGAAGATCACCGCGCAGGACCTTCTGGAGTTGAAGATCATCGACGCCATCATTCCCGAGCCGCTCGGCGGCGCGCATCGTGGCGCCGAAACCGTGATTGCCGCGACCGGCGACCTGATCGCCAGGACGATGAAAGAGTTTGCCGGCGCCAACACCGATTTCCGCGAGCAGCGCCGCGAGAAGTACCTGGCTATGGGCCGCAGTCTCTGACCACGTGCAGCCTTGCCCGCCACAATGTGGCGGCCCGGAGCATTTTTGCCACAAAAATGCCGCTGCATTCGGCTCAATGGAACAGCCGCGAGGGGACGCGTCGACACTTGCGGTAAGGAATTTTCAAGGTTAACGGGCTTAGGGTCCGTCCACGTTCAATGCAGTAGCCGTGGCACGAATTGCCCTGGCGCCAGAGAAAAGACGATATCCGCAGCCATGTTTGTCAAGATTGCCCGCACCGGACTTCTGATCGCCGCTCTCGGCGTTGCCGGCTGCAACAATTCGTCGATGAAGGATTTTGCCCCGGAGGCCAATAAGCCGCTGCCCGACAAGATCCTCGCCGACATGAAGGCCAAGGGCATGGTCCGCACTTCCTCGGTGATGGCCCGCATCTTCAAGGAAGAGGGCAAGCTCGAAATCTGGAAGGCCAAGACCAATGGCCGGTACGACATGGTGGCCAGCTACGACATCTGCAAATGGTCGGGCAAGCTGGGGCCCAAATACACCGAGGGTGACCGCCAGGCGCCGGAAGGCTTCTACACAGTGCGGCCGTCGCAGATGAATCCCCGCTCGAACTACCATCTGTCCTTCAACATCGGCTTTCCCAACGCCTATGACCGCGCCAATGGCCGCACGGGTCAGAACCTGATGGTGCATGGCGCTTGCTCGTCGTCGGGCTGCTATTCGATGACCGATGCGCAGATCGAGCAGATCTATGCCTTTGGCCGCGACGCGTTTCAGGGCGGGCAGACCGAGTTCCAGGTCGAGGCCTTTCCGTTCCGCATGACCGCCGCCAACATGGCGCGCTATCGCAACGACCCGAATTACGAATTCTGGAAGATGCTGAAGGTCGGCTACGACAATTTCGAGATCACCAAGGTTCCGCCGAAGGTCGATGTCTGCGAAAAGCGTTATGTCTTCAACCAGGTTGCCGCTGACGGCCAGACATTCGATCCGACCGGCGCCTGCCCGGCGACGACGCAGCCTGATTCGCTGAAAAGCGCCTACAATTCCTACATGAGCACCTATGACGCGGCTTTCAACGGCGCGGTCAAGGCCAGCGTGCCCCCACCCAAGCCGACCATCGCCGGCATCAAGGAAGCCAGCATCGTCTCCGACTGGTCCAAGCGCCGGGCGCGCGGCGAGCGCGTGCCGATCGACCCGCCGTCGCTCAACAATGACGGCACGGTCACCGAGACGGCGCGCATGGGCCGCATCGATTCGCCGGCAGGCCGCAAGATGGCCGCCCTCGACGCCGAAAAGGCCGCCAAGCAGAAGGCCGAAGAGCAGAGGCTGGCTGCCGTAGAGGCGGCCAAGCAAGCCAAGGAAGCCGCCAAGGCCCAGGCTCTGGCTCAAAAGGAGGCCGAGAAGGCCGCCAAGGAAGCCCCTGTCGCCACCGCGACCATCGTGGCCCCTTCCGAAGCCGCGCCAGTGGCCGAAACGGAGGCGGTAAGCGCCGATGAGAGCCGTGTGACGAAGCTGAAGAACAAGTTGCTCGGCATGTTCGGCGGTTGATTTTCACCCGTGGCTGACCGCGCCGATATCTATGACCTCAAGGGACTGAACTGTCCCTTGCCCGTGCTCAAGGCGAAGAAACGCCTGGCCGGGATGCAAGCGGGCAGCCAGCTGTGGCTCGAAACCACCGATCCGCTGGCCGTGATCGACATTCCGGCATTCTGCTCCGACAGCGGCCACCGTCTGATCGAAACGGCGTCGGTATCAGGCGGCCATCGCTTCCTGGTCGAGCGAGGCGAACAGCAATCGTAGGATTTACCGTCCGGCAATAGCCAGCGGGTTGTTTTCCAGCGCCGCGCGGTCGGGCGTGTCGATCGACGGCCGGTTGGTGAAGGCGGCGAACAGCCTGCGGATATAATCTTCCGGCATGTCGAGCGTGATCAGCACCAGCCGCGTGCCGCGCTGGCCATCGGGCCAGGACGACAATTGCACCGGCGGATGCAGGATCTTCTGCACGCCATGGATCACCAACGGCCGCGACGGGTCTTCCCGGAGCTCGATGACGCCTTTCATCCGCAGCAGGCGCTCGCCATGGGTCGAACGCAGCAGGTCGAGAAACATCTCGATGGCTGAAAACGGCACCGGCCCGTCATGCACCAGCGAATAGGAACGCACCGGCGAATCGTGGCGATGGCCGTGGTCATGGCCATCTTGATGATCATGGTCATGATGATGGTGGTCGTGATCGTGCGCTGCTTCCTCGCCAAGCCAGCGCCGCACGTCGGCGGATTTCGTCGCCGGATTGTAGAGGCCGCAGTCAAACAGCGCCACCACGCCTGTCCCCGTGTCGGCGACATCGAGCAGTTCGGCGCCTGGATTGATCTGCCGCAGGCGTGCCCGCAGTGTTTCCAGTTCGCTGGGATCGGTGGCCAGATCGGCCTTGCTGAGCACGATGCGGTCGGCGACGGCGACCTGCTTGACCGCCTCGACATGGGCATCGAGCGTGGCATTGCCGTTGACTGCATCGACCAGCGTGATGACGCCGTCGAGCCGGAAGGCCTGGACAAGCGCGGGATGCGCCATGATCGACTGCAGCACCGGCGCCGGGTCGGCAAGGCCGGTGGTCTCGACGATGACGCGGGCAAGACGGGCGATACGGCCGGTCTGCAGCCGGTCGACCAGATCGGCCAGCGTATCGACCAGTTCACCGCGCACCGTGCAGCACAGGCAGCCGTCGGAAAGCTGGATGATGCCGTCTGAAGACTGCTCGACCAGCAGATGGTCGATCGCCACCTCGCCGAACTCGTTGATGATGACCGCCGTGTCGGCCAGCGCCGGATCCTTGAGCAGCCGGTTGAGCAGCGTCGTCTTGCCGGCGCCGAGGAAGCCGGTCAGCACCGAGACGGGGATCGGGAAGCCGCTCATCGAACTCTATCTGTCTGTTTGAGCATGATCTTTTTCCGAAAACCGGTGCCCACTTTTCGGGATCATGCTTCTAGTTCGCAACCTTGGCCGGCTGGTCGCCCTGCGCGGCGGAGCCGGCAATCTTCGGACCGGTGCCGGCCGGCGCCGGTCTGTCGGGCCGCCAGCTGGGGATCGGCACGTCGGCGTATTCCTGGCCGCCGTGATCGAGGATGGCCTTCGGCGCCGGACCGGTGGCGCCGCCAAGGCCGACGGCAACCAGCGTCGGCACATGGTCGAGCTTTTCCTGATAGGGCGATTTCGGCACGTCCTTGGCGACGGCCGGCGGCGCTTCGGACTGTTCCTCAGGCGCCTTCTTCTTGCAGACCTCGTCATGCATGTCGTTGGGCGAGACCGTGTCGCCGTAGGGCGCCAGCGTGGTGACAGTGGCCGAACCGGCGGCAGGCGTGTCAAAACCCTGGTCGAGCAATCTCGCGGCGGTCTCGGCACGGGTGACTGCCGACTTCTCGCCAAGCACGACCGCGACCAGCGTGCGCCCGTTGCGGGTCGCCGAACCGATCATGTTGAAGCCTGAGGGGCAGACAAAGCCGGTCTTCATGCCGTCGGCGCCGGGATAGCGGCCGATCAAGAGATTGTAGTTCGGGATCGCCTTCTTGCCGACAGCAAGACCTTCGATCGAAAACCACGGCACATATTGCGGAAATTCACGGCGGATCGCCATCACCAGCACGGCGAGGTCGCGCGCCGTCGTGTACTGGTCCGGCGAATAGAGCCCGTTCGGATTGACGAAATGCGTGCCGTTCATGCCGAGCCGGGTCGCCTCGGCATTCATCCGCTCGGCAAAGGCTGCCTGCGAACCGCCGACATTTTCGCCGACGGCCATGGCGATGTCGTTGGCCGATTTGACCAGCATCATCTTCAGCGCATTGTCGAGCCGCATCACCGAGCCCGGCTTGAAGCCCATCTTGCTTGGCGGCTCGGCGGCGGAGTGTTTCGTCACCTTGATCGGCGAATCAAGCTGCACTTCGCCGGCCGCGATTGCCCGAAAGGTCACATAAGCGGTCATCAGCTTGCTCAGCGACGCCGGATACCAGCGCTTGAACGCATCCTGGTGCTGCAGGATCTTTCCGCCGTTGAGGTCGAACACAACCACCGGATTGGCCAGCGCCGGCCCGGCCACGACCGTCAGCGCCATTGTGCCAGCCGAGAATAGTTTGAAGAAATGCCTGTGCCGCATGATCAAATCCGAAATCGCCTCTTGCCGTAGTCGCCCCTGGCTCCGTAAGATTTCGTTACGCGATCGCCAGCATGATAGGTCCGACCCTCAAAAACCGGACCGCATCGTTGCGGTGCTATTTACTCTATGTGACGCCAACATGGCAAAGTGCCTGGCGATCACAATTGCAAGGCGGATAACACCCGCCTGCCCCAACAGCGAGATGGAACCATCATGCCAATCCTGAACCGTGCCGCCGAAATGCAGGACGAAGTCGCCGGCTGGCGCCAGCATCTGCACCAGACGCCAGAACTGAACTTCGACGTCTTCAAGACCGCTGCCTTCGTCACCGAGAAGCTGAAAGCCTTCGGTTGCGACGATGTGGTCACCGGTCTCGGCAAGACCGGCGTGGTTGGCATCATCCGCGGCCGCCAGGGCGAAGGCCCCACCATCGGCCTGCGCGCCGACATGGACGCTCTGCCGCTCAACGAGACCACCGGAAAGCCTTACGCCTCGACCATTCCCGGCAAGATGCATGCCTGCGGCCATGACGGCCACACGGCGATGCTTTTGGGTGCCGCGAAATATCTCGCCGAGACGCGCAACTTCACCGGCTCCGTGGCGGTGATCTTCCAGCCGGCCGAGGAAGGCGGCGGCGGCGGCAACGAAATGGTCAAGGATGGCATGATGGAGCGTTTCGACATCTCCAAAGTGTTCGGCATGCACAACATGCCGGGCCTGCCTGTCGGCCAGTTCGCCATCCGCCCGGGTCCGATCATGGCGGCGACGGCCGAGTTCACCATCACCGTGCGCGGCAAGGGCGGCCATGCGGCCATGCCGCACGGCACGATCGACCCGATCGTCATCACCAGCCAGCTGGTCGGTGCCTTGCAGACCATCGCCTCGCGCAGCACCGACCCGGTCGAGGCCGTGGTGGTGTCTGTGACCAAGTTCCACGCCGGCGATGCCTACAACATCATTCCGGAAACCGCTGAAATCGCCGGCACCGTGCGCACCTTGCGCAAGGAAATCGCCAAGAAGTCGGAAGAGCGAATCCGCACCATCTGCGACGGGCTGGCGACCGCGTTCGGCGCCAAGATCGAGGTCGACTACCAGGCAAACTACCCCGTGACCTTCAACCACGCGGAAGAGACGGTGTTTGCCAGCGATGTCGCAGCCGGTGTCGCCGGCGACGCCCATGTCCACCGCGGCATCCAGCCGGTGATGGGCGGCGAGGATTTCTCCTACATGCTCGAAGCCCGCCCCGGCGCCTTCATCTTCATCGGCAATGGCGACACCGCCGGTCTCCACAACCCGGCCTACGATTTCAACGACGAGGTCATCCCGCACGGCATGAGCTACTGGGTGAAACTGGCGGAAACCGCCCTGGCCGCCTGATACCTTCAACGCCAAGAGTTGGCCGAATTGCCTTCGGCCAGCCTCTTGGCGAAACGATCCGAAGCGGCTATGTGTCGGGCCGCGTGGTCCCGTAGCTCAGTAGGATAGAGCGGCAGATTCCTAATCTGTAGGTCACAGGTTCGATTCCTGTCGGGATCACCAATGTTTTCAAATACTTGGCGAATTGACGCCGTACTTTTTTGCAGGATTTTTGCGAAATAAGTACGGCGAATTTCGCAGACCTTCAGTCGTTGGGCATGCCTGCCCTAACGACGAAATGGCCGAAATCTGAGATTCAGTCTGAAGAGTTGAGTGTCAGCTTCCGTTTCAGAAGCTTCCGCGCTTTCCGACCTTCGTCGGTATTCAGATTGATCTCACACAAGGACGAAAGGCTCACGACGGCTACACTCCGCGCATGATTCTCAATCTGCTCATCGGCACTGTCGTCATAAGCCTGACGGTCTTGATCCATACCTTTGGTCTGATCGCCATTACACACGCGATGGGACACCTGGTCGCCCGGTTTCGCATGCACGGACGCCGCAGCCGTATCGTCGCGATGGTCAGCGTGGTGATGGGACTCTTTGCCGTCATGACCGCAGAGGTCTGGCTCTGGGCAGGACTATACCGGTTGCTGGATATCTTCGCCGACTTCGAAACCGCACTGTACTTTTCGACCATTACCTTTTCGACCGTCGGCTACGGCGACATCGTGCCCGCCCATGGGTGGCGTGTCCTGGCGGCGCTGGAGGGCGTAAACGGGTTCTTGCTAATCGGCTGGTCGACCGCCTATCTGATCGCGGCAGGCACCCGCATCGGCCCGTTCAAGGCCGGCGAACATTTCTGACGGGAGCCAATGCTCAGACCGCCACCGAATGCCTGGCTTTGCCGGTTTCGAAATATTTGTCGAACTTTGCCGCGATGCTCCTGACAAAGGGCCGGCTTTCCGCCGGCACGACGAAGCGGTCACCGTCAAGTTCAAGCAACCGCGCAGGATCGTGAAGGGCTGTGGAACTCGCTTTGACGAGAAGCCTTTGACCGGCTTCGCCAAAGCGCTCCACCAGATCGATCGCGGAGAAGCCGAAGTCACACATCAGCCGCTCGATGATCCAGCCGCGAACGCGGTCGTCATCGGAAAACGCAATCCCACGGACCGCGGCCAACCCGCCGTCTGCGACCATGCGCCCATACTCGGAGGTCGAAGGCATGTTCTGTGCATAGCCTTGCCGAAATTGGCTGATGGACGATGGGCCGAGGCCGATCAAGGTTTCGCAACGATCCTCGGTGTAGCCCTGAAAATTCCGGTGCAAAGTCCCGGCGCGTGCCGCCAGCGCCAGCGCATCGCCCGGTTTGGCGAAATGGTCGAGCCCGATTGCTTCGTATCCATTGTCCACGATCGCTTGCGCGGCCAGTTGCGACTGGGCAAAGCGCTCCGCGGGACCCGGCAACCAGGCCTCGTCGATCATCGTCTGATGTTTCTTGAACCATGGTACATGCGCGTAGCCAAAAAGCGCGATCCGATCCGGTTCCAGGGTCAGTGCCTGCGTGACCGTGGAGGCAACGCTCTCCCTGGTCTGGTGCGGCAGTCCGTAGAGCAGGTCGAGGTTGACGGATTCGACGCCACGCGAACGAACGCCGTCGACAACCGTCTTGGTCTGCAAGAACGTCTGCTCGCGGTTGATCGCCTTTTGCACCTTCGGATCGAAGTCCTGAACGCCGAGGCTCGCCCTTGTCATGCCGATTTCGGCAAGCGCGTCGAGGCGGGCATCGTCCATATCGTTGGGTTCGATTTCGACACTGATCTTGGCGCCGGGAAGGAACGCGAAGCTGTTGCGCAGGACGGTTCCCAGCGCCACCATGTCCTCCGGTTTGAGCATCGTCGGCGAACCGCCGCCGAAATGGACGGCACGCACGCGGCCCTTTCCTGCGACAAGACTGGCGACCGTTGCGATCTCGGCATGCAGTGACCGCAGATATGTGGTCACCGGTTCGTAGTGGCGTGTCTGCTTGGTATGGCAGGCACAGAACCAGCAGAGCTTGTCGCAGTAGGGGATGTGAAGATAGAGCGAGATCTCGGCACCCTCGTCGAGCGCCTGCAGCCAGTCACGACAAACGGCAGCGTCAACGCTTGCATTAAAATGCGGCGCCGTCGGGTAGCTCGTGTAGCGCGGCACGTTCTCACCAAGTCTGGCAACTAATTCTGGCCGCATGTTTCTATCCGCTCCGCCTTGCATGGCACGACATTGGTCCCATTGGACGTCGGCAGCCTTGATTTCGGTCAAAGCCATCCACGGACAAACTGCCGCAAGGATTTTCCTGCCGCCGATGCTATCTTGCCGGCATTTGGGTCCTCGGACGATCATGATGACAGTGCGTCAGGATGTTCACAGCACCGGCATTCCCGTGCTTTGCCAATCGTGCGAAGCACGCCACCGTGGCGTCTGCGGCGCGCTCGATCCCGATCAATTGGTCGGGCTCGCCAAGACCTCATCGAAGCACACGATCGAATCGGGGGCAGAACTAATCGGCGACGCCGAGACCGTCGATAGCTATTCGAACGTGCTTTCCGGCGTGGTGAAGCTGACAAAGAGTCTTTCCGACGGGCGCCAGCAGATTGTCGGGCTTCAGTTCGCCCCCGATTTTCTGGGGCGTCCATTCAAGGTGGAAAGCGCGATCAACGCGGAAGCGGCAACGGCCGTCTCGCTGTGTTCGTTTCCAAGGGCGTCCATCGAAAGGATGATGAGGCAATCGCCGGACCTCGAGCATCGCCTGCTCAAGCAGACACTGAACGAACTCGACGAAGCCCGCGACTGGATGGTCACGCTGGGACGCAAGACCGCCGCTGAAAAAGTGGCGAGTTTTCTGCTGATGATCGCCAGAAACATCGATCCCACGCTCGATCCAGCCACCAATGCGACGAGCTTCGAGCTACCGCTCACGCGTGCCGACATCGCCGATTTCCTCGGCCTGACGATCGAGACGGTGAGCCGCCAGTTGACCCGGCTGCGGACAGACGGCGTGATCCAGATCGACAACAACCGCCATGTGACTGTGGACAGCCTTGCTCGGTTGGCGAGCCGCTCCGGCGCCTAGTCTCGGTCGACGATCCCGATCATCGGCAGGACATGCTCGCGTTCAAACGCGATGTGCCGGCGCAAGTTCTCGAACAGGCCGCGCAACATGAAACCGATGGCTTCGGGGTTCCCGACCGTCTCGCCATGACCGATGGCCAGCAGAATTTCGGTCACCTCACCGGCAAAGCATTCGTCTTCCACATGTTCGGCCCGCAATCGCCGGGTTGAGGCAAGGTTCGCATTGCTGCCGGCCCCAGCGTCCTCGTAAGCAGGAAAGATGACCGCCTCTTCGTATTGATGAATGTTGCGCAGCAGCGGAACGATCGCGTTGGCCGCGCCGAGGCACTTCATTCGATCGACGCTGGGCAAGGCGTCCGCGATTCTTTCCAGGGCGTCGCAGAGCTGCAGCTTTTCCCTGTGCGCGCGCTTCATCACGGCCGGGACCACTTCCCTGCTGGATCGATCAGTTGCTGCGGGGTTTTCATCGCCTGCTTTGAGCAGCGACGATCCCGGCCCATTCTTCCGGCTCAACGGTGGCCTCCGTTCATGTGCAAGAGCACGCTGCCCAATCAGATGGGGTTGAGCTTTGACATGGATCAAGGCGGCGACAACGCGGCTGCTGAATTGGTGTCCCACGTGGATCGGCGTCCGCGCATCGGAATCCGAGGTCGGGGATATCTCATGAAGTTCGGCACAGAAATCGTCGCTTTGAGCCTTTTCACATTTGCGGCCCTGGTGGCCGCGGGCTTCGGCATGGACGAGGCATTTCGACAGCACATGTGGGTGCTGTTTTTTGTGTTGCTCGGTTTTGTCGGCATCCTCATCCGCAACACGAGCTTCGAAGCTGCCGCTCCGATCGACCCATCCGCTTACATGGATGGTCCAATCCGCTACGGCGCCATCGCCACCATGTTCTGGGGTGTCGTCGGTATGCTGGTCGGCGTGGTCATCGCCTTGCAGCTCGCCTACCCCGATCTCAACATCCAGCCCTGGTTCAACTTCGGCCGTTTGCGGCCACTACATACGTCGGGCGTCGTCTTCGCTTTCGGCGGCAACGCATTGCTTTGCACGTCACTATACGTCGTGCAACGCACCTGCCGCGCGCGGCTGTTCGGCGGCGATCTCGCCTGGTTCGTGTTCTGGGGTTACCAGCTTTTCATCGTCATGGCCGCGACCGGCTATCTGCTCGGCATCACCGAGAGCCGGGAATACGCCGAACCCGAATGGTATGTGGACATCTGGCTGACCATCGTCTGGGTCGCCTATCTGATCCTGTTCCTGGGCACGATCTTCAAACGCAAGGAACCGCACATCTACGTCGCCAACTGGTTTTATCTCTCCTTCATCGTGACCATCGCGATGCTGCATGTGATCAACAACCTGTCGATGCCGGCCTCGTTCCTGGGCTCCAAGAGTTACTCCGCCTTTTCCGGGGTCCAGGACGCCCTGACGCAGTGGTGGTATGGCCACAACGCCGTCGGCTTCTTCCTGACCGCCGGCTTCCTCGGCATGATGTATTACTTCGTGCCCAAGCAGGCGAACCGGCCAGTCTACTCCTATCGGCTGTCGATCATCCATTTCTGGGCGATCATCTTTCTCTACATCTGGGCCGGGCCGCATCACCTGCACTACACCGCCCTGCCCGATTGGGCACAGACGCTCGGCATGGTGTTCTCGATCATGCTGTGGATGCCGTCATGGGGCGGCATGATCAACGGCCTGATGACGCTGTCCGGCGCCTGGGACAAGCTCCGCACAGATCCCATCATCCGCATGATGGTTATGGCCATCGCCTTCTACGGCATGTCGACCTTCGAAGGTCCGATGATGTCGATCAAGGCGGTCAATTCGCTGTCGCATTATACTGACTGGACCATTGGCCACGTGCACTCCGGCGCACTCGGCTGGGTCGGCATGATCTCGTTCGGCGCAATCTACTTCATGGTGCCGAAGCTCTGGAACCGTGAACGGCTCTACTCGCTGAGGCTCGTCACCTGGCACTTCTGGCTGGCGACACTCGGCATCGTCGTCTACGCCGCCGTCATGTGGGTGTCCGGCGTCATGCAGGGCCTGATGTGGCGAGAATACGACGAGCAGGGCTTCCTGGTCTATTCCTTCGCCGAAACCGTCGCCGCCATGCACCCCTACTATGTCATGCGCGCCATCGGCGGAGCCATGTATCTCTCGGGCGCCCTGATCATGGCCTGGAACATCGCCATGACCATCCTCGGATACCAGCGCGAGGAGGAGCCGATGCCGGGCTCCGTTCCCGCCCTTCAGCCTGCCGAATAAGGAGCCAGAAAATGGGCTTGATGGACAGACACGCACTGATCGAGAAGAACGCTACGCTTCTTCTCGTCGGCTCCCTCCTTGTGGTGACCGTCGGCGGCATCGTCGAGATCGCACCGCTCTTCTATCTCGACAACACGATCGAGAAGGTGGAAGGCATGCGGCCCTATTCGCCGCTCGAACTTGTCGGGCGCAATATCTATGTGCGCGAGGGCTGCTACCTCTGCCACAGCCAGATGATCAGGCCGTTCCGCGACGAAGTCGAGCGCTACGGCCACTACAGTCTGGCTGCCGAGTCGATGTACGATCATCCTTTCCAGTGGGGATCGAAGCGCACCGGGCCGGACCTCGCCCGAGTAGGTGACCGCTATTCGAATGCATGGCACGTCGCGCATCTTTCCGATCCACGTTCCGTGGTGCCGGAATCGATCATGCCGAGCTATGCCTTCCTGAAAGACGCGCCGATCGAGGTGAAGGATTTCTCGACGCATCTGGTCGCCAACCGGCGTGTCAGTGTCCCCTACGACGACGACATGATCGCGCACGCAAATGCTGATTTGATGGCGCAGGCCGACCCCAACGCCGACACATCCGGCCTCGAAGCCCGCTACCCCAAAGCCAAGATCGGCGACTTCGACGGCAACCCGCAACAGGTCACCGAGATGGATGCCCTCGTCGCCTATCTGCAGATGCTCGGGACGCTGGTCGATTTCAAGAACTACGACGAAGCCGCCGGTTTCCGCTGAGGAGTTTTATCCATGGATTACAATCTGATGCGAGAATTCGCGGACAGCTGGGGTCTGGTCGCCATGGCCCTTTTCTTTGTCGCCGCAATTGCATTCGCGCTCCGCCCCGGCAGCCGCAAGCTGGCCGATGAAGCTGCCCGGATTCCCCTTGAGGACGAGTGATCATGAGCGACGAGCATCTCGATGAAATCTCTGGCATCTCGACCACCGGCCACGAATGGGATGGCATCCGGGAGCTGAACAACCCGCTTCCGCGCTGGTGGGTCATCACGTTTTACATCACCATTGTCTGGGCGATCGGCTACACCATCGCCTATCCGGCATGGCCGCTGCTGCACTCGGCAACAAAAGGTGTGCTCGGCTATTCCAGCCGCAACGAAGTCAGGAACGAGTTGACTGCGGCTGAAGCCGCCAAGGGCAAATATATCTCGGCGGTCGAGTCCAAGAGCGTCTCGGAGATCGCCGCGGACGATGGCTTGCGCGAATTCGCAATCGCCGCCGGTGGCGCCGCTTTCAAGGTCAATTGCGTCCAATGCCATGGCTCCGGCGCCCAGGGTTCCAAGGGCTTTCCCAACCTCAATGACGACGACTGGCTTTGGGGCGGCAAAGCCGAGCAGATCCAGCAGACGATCACGCATGGCATCCGCTTCGCCTCCGATCCGGATACGCGCTTGTCGGAAATGCCCGCCTTTGGCGACATCATCACCGCCGACCAGATCGCTCAGGTGAGCGCCTACGTCGCCAGCCTGTCGGGAAAGGTCCAGAATGCCGGCCTCATCGAGCCTGGCGCCAAGGTCTTTGCCGAGAATTGCGTCGCCTGTCACGGTGCCAACGCAAAAGGCAACAAGGAGCTCGGCGCCCCAGATCTGACCGATGCGATCTGGCTCTATGGATCCGGCGAAGCAGCCATCGCCGCGCAGGTCCGTGCGCCGAAACAGGGCGTCATGCCGGCCTGGGGCGCACGCCTGGGCGAGACCAAGGTCAAGGAACTCGCCGTCTACATCCATTCGCTTGGTGGTGGGGAATAGGAAGCGGGGACCTGTTCCCGGCCCTTCGCCAGCCAAGCGACGAGGCCCGGCCATGCCGGGCCTCGACCTGTATTCGGCACCGGCGATTGACTTGCATCAACGCGCCAGCCCCCGCCCCGCGGCAAGACTTGCCCACGCTGACAGCCTAGGCATGGGCAGATTGTCGCCTGCGCGAGTGGAGATGCATGTGCTGGACAATACGCAGGTAGAGCGGCTCGAAGCCGAAGCGGTCAACTCCGCCAAAGTGCGCCAGCCGATGTATGCCGCGCGCAAGAAGATATTCCCGAAACGGACAACGGGAAGCTTTCGCCGGTTCAAGTGGCTGGTGATGGCGATCACACTCGGCATCTACTACCTGATCCCGTGGTTGCGATGGGACCGTGGCCCGTTTGCCCCGGACCAGGCCGTGCTGCTCGATCTCGCCAACCGGCGCTTCTACTTCTTCTTCATCGAGATCTGGCCGCAGGAATTCTATTATGTGGCCGGCCTTTTGATCATGGCCGGCGTCGGTCTTTTCCTGATCACGTCGACAGTTGGCCGGGCTTGGTGCGGCTATACATGTCCGCAGACCGTATGGGTCGATTTGTTTCTGGTCGTCGAGCGCGCCATCGAGGGTGATCGCAACGCACGCATGAGACTCGATGCCGGCCCCTGGACCGCCCGCAAGCTTGCGCTGCGGGTATCGAAGCACGCCATCTGGCTGGTCATAGGGGCTGCGACCGGCGGCGCTTGGGTCTTCTATTTTGCCGATGCGCCGACGCTGGTTGGCGAACTCTTCACCGGCACCGCGGCACCCGTCGCCTACATCACTGTCGCCGTGCTGACGGCGACGACCTATACGTTTGGCGGGCTGATGCGCGAGCAGGTCTGCACCTATATGTGCCCATGGCCGCGCATCCAGGCAGCGATGCTCGACGAAAATTCGCTCACCGTCACCTATAATGACTGGCGCGGCGAACCGCGTTCGCGTCATGCGAAGAAGGTGCAAGCTGCAGGGCAGTCCGTCGGCGATTGCGTCGACTGCAATGCCTGTGTCGCGGTCTGCCCGATGGGGATCGACATTCGCGATGGCCAGCAACTCGAATGCATCACCTGCGCGCTTTGCATCGACGCCTGCGACGGCGTCATGGACAAGCTCGGCAGGGAGCGTGGACTGATTTCCTACGCGACGCTCTCCGATTACAACGCCAACATGATGCTGGCGACCGCGGGCGGCTCCAGTTCAGTCAACCCGTCGCTGGTCAGGACCGCTGATGGCCTGTTTTCCGACAAGGTGGCGCATTTCCATATTCGCAAGATCTTCCGGCCACGCACTTACGTCTACATGGGTATGTGGTCGTTGATCGGCCTGGGTCTGCTCTATTCGCTGCTGACGCGCGATCGGCTCGAAGTCAACGTGCTGCATGACCGCAACCCACAATTCGTCACCCTGTCCGACGGCTCCATCCGCAACGGCTACACCGTCAAGCTGCTCAACATGATCCCCGAGCCAAGGACCATTGTTGTCACGATGCAAGGCTTGCAAGGGGGCGAAATGAGCGTGGTCGGGGACGACGTAAAGGCGGGCCGCTCCTTCGCCATCCCGGTCGAGCCCGATCGCCTGAAAATGCTGAAGGTCTTCGTACGCCAGCCGGCCGACCAAATCCATGGCGCAGCGCAAACCTTCACGTTCCGTGTCGAGGACAAGTCGAGCTTCGAGGCGGACGAATACACCGCCACCTTCAACGCGCCGGAGACTGCCAGATGAGCGCCAGAACTCAAAAAACCCGCGAATTCACAGGCAGGCACATGCTGTTCACCATCCTTGCCTTCTTCGGCGTGGTCATCGCGGTCAATCTGACCATGGCCACGCTCGCCAACACGAGCTGGACCGGCCTTGTCGTCGAAAACACCTATGTGGCTAGCCAGCAATTCAACAAGAAGGCCGAGGAGGGTCGCGCGCAGGCAGCACTTGGCTGGACCGGCAAGCTGACCATCGCATGGGGCGAGGTCCGCTATGGCCTCACCGATGCCGCCGGCAAGCCGGTTCCCCTGCATGGCGTCAAGGTGCTGTTTCGACATCCCGCATACGAGAAAGAGGACAAGTCCGTCACGCTCGCCCACGCCTCCGGCGAGGAATTCGCCGCGCAGCACATGCCGAAGGATGGCGTCTGGATTATCGAAGTCGACGCCGATGCCGGTCTGGATGAACCCTACCGCGACGTCCGCAGGATCATGATTTCCAATGGATCACTGCAATGAGTTGTTGTGCACCGGGCGCTGAAATGGCGCTGGATCTCGTCAGCACCACTTCGGTCCTACCGTCTAGCCAGGAGATCAGGCTGGCAAGCCGATCGCTTGGCGATGATCTTCGCCAGACCGACCTTTCAGTGCCGACGGTTCATTGTGCGGCCTGCATCCAAGCGATCGAGACAGCGCTGGCAAAGCTCGACAACGTCGAGGGTGCTCGCGTCAACCTGTCGACGAAACGGGTCGCGGTCAGGTGGCGAGGCGACCAGGTTCCACCGTTCGTCGCTGTTTTGGGGCGACTGGGCTACGAGGCTCATCTGTTCGACCCGGAGGTCGGCAACAAGGACAAGACGCTTTCAGAGTTGATCCGCGCCGTCGCTGTCTCCGGCTTTGCGGCGGGCAACATCATGCTGCTTTCGGTCTCGGTCTGGTCCGGCGCTGAAGGCGCGACCCGCGACCTGTTTCATTGGGTCTCGGCGCTGATCGCCATTCCTGCCCTCGCCTTCGCCGGCGGCATCTTCTTCCGCTCGGCTTGGAACGCGCTGCGCCACGGTCGCATGAACATGGACGTGCCGATCGCAGTTGGCGTTTCGCTGGCCTACGCCATGAGCCTCTACGAGACGATCAACCATGGCGACCACGCCTATTTCGACGCGTCGGTATCGCTGCTGTTCTTCCTGCTGATCGGCCGCACGCTCGACCACGTGATGCGAGAGCGTGCGCGGACCGCCATAAAAGGGCTCTCACAGCTGGCCGCACGTGGCGCCATGGTGCTGCGCGGCGACGGCGCGCGCGACTATCTGCCGGTTGGCGAGATCGAACCGGGAATGCAGCTGCTCGTCGCAGCCGGCGAAAGGATTCCCGTCGACGGCAAGATCATTCATGGGGCGACGGATCTGGACTACTCGCTGGTCTCCGGCGAGAGCACGCCCAGAAACGTGGCGCCTGGTGAAACCGTGCAGGCCGGTGTACTCAATCTTACCGGCTCGCTGACGATCGAGGCGACAGCTGCCGCGAAAGATTCGTTCCTGGCGGAAATGGTTCGCCTGATGGAGGCCGCGGAGGGCGGTCGCGCGCACTATCGCCGGATCGCCGATCGCGTTTCAGCGCTCTATGCTCCAGTGGTTCATCTAACCGCTTTAGCGACATTCCTTGGCTGGATGGCGGCGACCGGCGACTGGCACCGGGCGATCACAATAGCCATTGCCGTTCTCATCATCACATGCCCATGCGCGCTCGGCCTTGCCGTGCCGATCGTTCAGGTGGTCGCGGCGCGGCGCCTGTTCGAGAACGGCATCATGGTCAAGGATGGTTCGGCCATGGAGCGCCTGGCGACAATTGACACAGCGGTGTTCGACAAGACCGGAACGCTAACGCTCGGGCAGCCCCGGCTGGTCAATGCGGCGTCGATCGATCCGGGCATGCTGGCAATCGCCGCAGACATGGCCGCGCATTCCCGCCACCCATTTTCAAAGGCCATAGCCGGCTTTGCCGCTCTTGGCAGGCAACACAAATTCGATGCCGTCAACGAGCACCCGGGATTTGGAATCGAGGCCACTGATGCCGGAAGCACCTGGCGGCTGGGCCGACGCGGATGGGCTGGATGGAAGGCTCGGACCGGTGGCGAAGGCAAACATGGCTATGGCGGAACGGTCCTGACAAAGGATGGGTTCATTGTCGCCACGTTCGATTTTGAGGATGCGCTGCGTGCGGGCGCCAGGGCGGCGATCGAGCAATTGAACGACGCCGGAGTGTCGGTGGAAATGCTATCGGGCGATACAGCCGGCGCCTGCGGCGAAGTTGCAGAAATGCTGGGTGTCGACGACTTCGTTCCGTGCCTGCTGCCGTCCGGCAAGGTCGAGCGCATCGAGACCATGACGAAAGACGGACACAAGGTTCTGATGGTTGGCGACGGCCTGAACGACACGCCCGCACTGAGCGCGGCGCATGTCTCGATCGCACCGGCCACCGCCGCCGACATTGGCCGCAATGCGGCCGACTTCGTATTCCTGCGCGAAAGCCTTCTGGCAGTGCCTCTCGCGCTGGACGTCTCGCGCAAGGCGGGAAATCTGATCCGCCAGAACATCGCGATTGCGATCGTCTACAATGCCGTCGCCGTGCCGATCGCCATCCTGGGGCACGTCACGCCATTGATAGCGGCGATCGCCATGTCCGCCTCATCGCTCCTTGTCATTGGGAACGCGCTAAGATTGCAGACTTCCATGCCAAATTCACCGGCGAAAAATGTGCGGCGCGACAGGCGTTCCAACATCACCAAATTGGCCCAATCCTCATGACAACCCTTGCCTACCTCATACCTGTGGCCCTCTTCCTTGGTGCGCTTGGCCTGGGGGGCTTCCTGTGGGCTTTGAAGAGTGGCCAGTACGAAGATCTGGACGGCGCCGCCGAGCGGATCCTTATCGATCGGGAAGATAAGCTCGGCCGCTAGCCAAGCGCTGGCAAAATAACCGGACCACGACATTCTCCGCCTTGACTATGACGCGCTGGATCGATGTGTTCGAGGCTCTAGCATTCCCAAAATTAACTCCATCAATTTGCGGCAGCGCAAAGAAACGCTGCGTCAGGTCATCTAGGTTCTCCTCATCCACAACGGTTGAGAGACAGGAGACTGAAATGATCACGCGACGCGAAGCTCTGTTCGGTGCAGCGATTGGCGCTGCCGCCGTGGCAGCACTGCCGGCATTTTCGGCAACTGTGACAAAGGCAGATATTCGAGGGCTCGCCCGAGAGAAGATCAAGCTCGTGGCACCACCTTTCGTGCATCCGCACGATCAAGTCGCCAAGGGTGGACCGAAGATCGTCGAGTTCACCATGACGATCGAGGAAAAGCCAATGATCATTGATGCCGATGGTACAAAGCTCAACGCGATGACCTACAATGGCTCGATCCCCGGTCCGCTCATGGTCGTGCATCAGGACGACTATCTTGAGCTGACGCTCATCAATCCCGATACCAACTCCCTCGCCCACAACATCGACTTCCACGCTTCGACCGGTGCGCTGGGCGGCGGCGCCCTCACCTTGATCAATCCCGGCGAACAGGTGACCTTGCGCTTCAAGGCGACGCGAACGGGAACGTTCGTCTATCACTGCGCGCCTGGTGGCGCGATGATCCCTTGGCATGTCGTCTCCGGCATGAGCGGCGCCATCATGGTCCTGCCGCGCGATGGGCTCAGGAACGACAAGGGCGAGCCGGTCAAATACGACAAGATCTTCTACATCGGCGAGAACGACTTCTATATTCCGCGAGACGACAAGGGCAACTTCAAGAGCTACGAATCGGCCGGTGACGGTTACGACGACATCGTCAAGGTGATGCGTGGGCTGATCCCCACGCATGTCGTGTTCAACGGCAAGGTTGGATCCTTGACCGGCGACAACGCCATGAAGGCGAAAGTCGGCGAGACCGTGTTGATCGTCCATTCGCAGGCCAACCGCGATACGCGGCCGCATCTGATCGGCGGGCACGGCGATTATGTCTGGGAGCAGGGCAAATTCGCCAATCCGCCGGCCAAGGATCTGGAAACCTGGTTCATCCGCGGCGGCTCGGCTGGCTCGGCGCTCTATACGTTCCTGCAGCCGGGTGTCTACGCCTACGTCAATCACAATCTGATCGAGGCTGTGGAACTCGGAGCGACCGCTCACTTCATGGTCGAGGGCGAGTGGGATGACGACCTGATGACGCAGGTCGAGCCGCCTAAACCCGTCGCCACCAACTGACGGCACTCCAATCTGCCCGGATAGCGTCGCTGTCCGGGCATGGACAAAAGCAATGTCTCCTTTCATCCTCAAAGTTTTCTCGGTTGCCATGGCGGCCGCAACGGTTCCAATGGGCTTGACCGCCATCGGCCGGAACGGACATCGCGAGCCCCACCCTGCCGCCATGACAGTCACCTTGGTGCCCGGTCCGATCACCTATCCCCTGCCGGGCGAGTTCTTGAGGAACGGACGCCCGCAAGCAAATCTCCGGCTCAGGCGACAGTTCCACGAACCCATCGAAATCATGACCTATCAGGTCAGCGTGTCGGACTATGCGGACTGCGTGTCGGCTGGCGGCTGTCAGCCGGCACAGGAGACGCGCGCGATCCCGAGCAATGCTCCCGTTACCGGAGTGAGCTATCTCGACGCCAATGCCTACGCCCAATGGTATTCGGAAGTGACAGGCGACGACTGGCGGCTGCCGTCCGATGAGGAGTGGGCGTTTGCCGCGGCAGAGCGGTTCGCAGGGGAATTCGAGGGTGTCGAAAACGACGCCAGCAACCCCGCCAGACGATGGCTCACCAGCTACAAGGCCGAGGTGGACCTCAACCGCAAACCAGACCCATTGCCCAGGAGCCGTGGCTCTTTTGGTGTGAACTCCCAAGGCCTCGCCGACTTTTCCGGCAACGTCTGGGAGTGGACTTCGACCTGCTATGTCCGCACCACGTTGGCCGCGGATGGAAGCGTTGCAAGTTCGGTCGACAATTGCGGCGTCCACGTCCTTGAGGGGCTTCACAGAGCCTACATGTCAAACTTCGTCAGTGACGGGAAAAGCGGAGGCTGTGCCGTCGGCACGCCTCCCGACAATCTGGGATTCAGATTGGTCCGTGACCATTCGGGATGGGCAAGCCGGATCCTTGGTGGGCTTGGCATCGTCTGAAAAGCAGGAATAGCGGGCCACGTCTTCTCGACCGTCGCGAGCCCGCCCGCCGCCCCTCGCCTCACCGTGCCTTGGGTGTCGTCAATGCGGTTCCGTGGATCAGCAGGAAGCCGGCGAATGCAGCCACCCATGCGGCGCCGGCCATATCGATCACCGCGCCTGAGGGGAAGAAAGCGGCCAGGATTCTCAATGTTCCCGCGAGCAGGATGGCCACGAAGATGAACGAGGCGCCGTTCCCAGCCTTGAGCGTTCTTCCTGTGTGTCCGAGCGTTGCGCGGGTCATCACGGCGAGCGTCATGGCTCCGACCGCACCCGTTCCGAGCGCGTGGAGCCCCGCAGCAGCTGGCACGGCGGAAGGAAAAAGGATCGAAGCCGATATAAGGCCGAGGCCGACCGGCACGAAGGCATATGCAAGATGGAGGATGAGCACGAGCGGATCCCGCAACGTGCGTTCGCCAGCCCAGCGCGACAGACGCCACGCCTGGCAGATTGCAGCGACCGCCATAAGCATTCCCGAGGCGTGGTTGTCGGGGGCGAACGTCCATGCTCCCAGCGCGATAGCAGAGATGGCTATCGATACGATGTCAAAACGGCCGAACGGCGCGGGCAGCCTGCCAGGATTTTCGCGAACGAGCCAGTTGCGCGTGAAGCTCGGAATGAGGCGCCCACCGATCAGCGAGATGAGCACGATCGCCGCGGCCATACCGAGCCTGCGGCTGATGTCGGATGTGCCTTGAAGGTGCGCCTCGATATGGAACATGCCGTTGGCGCACGCCAGGACGGCAAGCGGCAACAGCACCTTGAGATTGCGCCAGTTCCGTCCCGCGACGATCTCGCGGGCCGCCGCGGCAGCGACAGCAAGCAGAAAGCAGCCATCGATCACGGCCGCTGCTTCCCAGCCAATATCGGCCGAGAAGAAAACAGCCGCACGCCCAGCAAGCCACAGGACCACCAGCGCCAGCAGCGGCAAGCCTTGCACGGGCAGCCGGCCGGTCCAGTTCGGGATGGCGGTCAGCAAGAACCCGGTAACGATCGCCGGCAGATAGCCGAACAGCATCTCGTGAATGTGCCAGTCGACGGCAGCGAACGCACTGTGGGCATCGAGTTCGCCGGCATACATCGGCAGCCAAAGCAGAATGGAGAGCGCGGCATACAGCGACCCGAGGAAAAAGAAGGGCCTGAATCCGTAGGAAAGAAATGCGGGCCCAGTGTAGGCCCGCAGGCGTGGAATTCCCATGATCTGCGTCTCCAAATGAACAGGGCCGGATGAACCGCCGCTCTCGGTTCGTCCGGCCCGCGCCCGCCTCGCCTATGGCAGGCAGACTGTATGCCTCAGTTGGCCGGAACCTGGGTGAACAGGTCGGCGAACACCGTTTTTGCCTTGCCAGGATGCTTGACCGCCTTGGCGGTATCGAGGTTGACCGGCTTGCCGACAACGATCAGCGCGACCATGCCCATTCCGTAGTGGGGCGCGCATTTGACACCGTAGACGCCCTCCTTCGTCAGCGTGACGGTTATTTCCTCACTGGGCTTTCCCTTGAAAGGCTCGGCGCCGTCCGGAATCATGCCCTTGATCGACTCGGCATCATGCGTCTTGTCGGTCGGCACGAACTTCACGGTGTCGCCAGGAGCTGCCTTGACGAAGGCCGGCTGGAAAACCATTGCGCCCTTTTCGCCCTTGTTGAGCATTTGCACCACATGCTCTTCGGCGCTTGCGCCGCTAGCGAGCGCAAGGATGGAGATTGCGGCGGCGAGGATGGAGAGTTTCATCGATTTGTCCTTTGTTCGTGTTCGCGGCATTGCGCCGTTCCACGCCATCTAGCCAGATGCGGCTGGGAACAATTTGCGCTGGCGCAAACTTGGGACAAGAAAGGTCTCCCGCACGACTGATGCGGACCATGGGCTGTGAGGTATCCGCTTGGCTGCGCTGGACCGATCGCTGATATCGCTGCTGCCCCTCTTCCAGGGGATGGAGCCCCAGGAGCAAAGCGAGATCCTCAAAGGCGCTCGATCGTCACACTACGCCAAGGACTCCTCGATCCGGTAGCTCAGCATCACCGCCACCGTTGCCGGCCATTTTCTCATGATCTCGTCGACGACCATGTCCCGACCGATCGAACTGAGTTCCTTCACGATGGGGTCCCCGCGATTTGCGAAGCCTCGTGATATATCCCGCCCGCGCTGCCTTCGTTGCACTTTCGCAACTTCATAGAACTGGCGCTGAACCCTCTCGGGTTGTTTCGAAGGACGATAAGTGCCCATGGCACAGCCTGGATCGACGGTTCGCAAGACCCGTCAGATGGCAGTACCAACGACGGCACCAATACCGGCGGTCAGCGCCATTGCCAGCGCCCCCCAGAAGGTGACGCGAACAGTTGCCCTTAACACATTGGCGCCGCCGGCTTTGGCCCCAATGGCGCCCAGAACCGCCAGGAACAGGAGCGAGGCGACAGACACCGTTGCGGCAAGCCAGGCGGCCGGCGAAACAAGCACCATCGCCAATGGCATGGCCGCGCCAACCGAAAATGCAGCCGCCGAGGCCAAGGCAGCCTGGATCGGTCGCGCCGTCGTCACCTCGGAGATGCCAAGTTCTTCGCGAGCGTGGGCGCCGAGCGCATCCTTCGCCATCAATTGGTCCGCGACCTGCAGGGCCAGCGTTGGCTCCACGCCACGTTTGACATAGATCTCCGCAAGTTCCTGTCGCTCGAAGTCTGGCTGCGTCGCCAGTTCCCCTTTCTCACGGGCAAGGTCGGCTTGTTCGGTATCGGACTGCGAACTGACCGAGACATATTCGCCGGCCGCCATCGACATCGCGCCTGCGACCAGACCGGCGACACCTGCGACGAGAACATCGGCGGCCGCGGCGTTGGCTGCCGCCACGCCAACGATCAGGCTCGCCGTCGATACGATGCCGTCATTGGCGCCGAGCACGGCGGCTCGCAGCCAGCCGATGCGGGAGATGAGATGGTTTTCAGCATGCAAGCGGCTCACGGTGTCACCCCATACGCCGGGCCGCCGGGAGCAGCATCCTGACCAGCACGTCCGATTTCACATAGAAATGCTGCCACAGCGCCGCCGCGGCATGGAGGCCAACGACAATGATGATCACCGGCTTGGCGAGTTCGTGAATCTCACCCATCACTCGAAAGCTGAAGTACCATGCCAGCGCCCCGGTAATCGGCATCCCGAAAATGAACAGGTAGAGCAGGAAATGGGCGACCGCCGAAGTCCGCTTCAGCAGGACGCTTTCTTCGGGCGGCGCGGCCGGCACACCATGCCGTAGACGGACTGCAATCCGCCAGATCGCCAGCACCAGAACGGCCAAACCGACATAGACATGAATATTCGCGTTGAGGATGTCGCCAGCTGCCGGCTCGGTGCCGCGCGAGAACGCCCGGTAAGCCGGCTTGATGTCCTCACCGATTACAAGCTGCAGAACGACCAGCCCTGCGATAGTCCAATGCAGAAATATCTGGGTTCCAGTGTATCCGGCCGGCTCGTTGGCAACAGTCATAGGCAGCTACCTCGCTTGAGAGAACCTTCCTACCTTGCTGCATATGCGACCATGTTGATCTAGGACAAGTCAATTCACCGTTCCCCTCTCGCTTTCACTATCCCCTCGCAGTTCGAACTCGGCTGACAGCCAGTTGTCAGCTTGGTCGTGGGATATTGCCTCCGAAGCGGACTCGATGAACCGCCCTGCAAGATTCAACGTGGAAATACAATTCCGATGAAACAGATTGCCTTGTCGCTTTTCGTGATCGCCGCCTCCGGCGCCTATGTCTGGGATCAGGCCGGCAAGAATCCGGCAAACGACATGCTCGGCGAAGCGCTGCCGGCCAACGCAGCCGGAGCGCCTTCCGTGCAGCCAAAAGAGCCCGGATCCGCTGTGGCTTTGCCGATGCTTCGGACCTCGCCGGCGCCTCTCGATGCCCGGCTCAGAACAAGGTTCCCGATTGCCCGGGAAACGACGGCTGCCATAGCAGTGCTCGCCAAACGGCCAAATGAACCAGTCAAGCAGACAGTGGCTCCGGTGGCACCACAACCGTCGCCAACGCCACTAGCGCCGCAAGTGGCTTCGGCTGACTCCGATCCTGCGCTACCAGCACCTTCCTTCGCCATAACTCCCGCCGTCTACATACCGGTCCCCCAGCCGAGGCCAGCATACCCGGAGACGCCAGCGCGCATCATCCGTACAGGCACGAAGCTCGCAGCACATGGCTATACCGATGGCGTCTACACCGGCCCCGCGGCCGATGCCTATTACGGTATCATCCAGATTCAGGCCCTCGTGCAGGGCGGGCAGCTTACGGCGCTGAAAGTGCTGAAATATCCTTCCGATCGCCGCACCTCCATCAGCATCAACAGGCAGGCGCTGCCCATGCTGCGCGACGAAGCGATCCGCGCCCAAAGCGCCAATGTGGACATTATTTCGGGCGCGACGCTGACCAGCAGGGCTTTCATCCAGTCGCTAGGCGGCGCGCTGAAGAAAGCATCGTCCTAGTTCCATGCGTGAAACGCGCATTTTGATGGGAATGCCCATTACGGTCGACATCGGCGGCGCGTCGAACGCTGAGCTGATCGATACGGTCTTCGGCTATTTCGAACATATCGACCGGCGCTTCAGCACATATCGGGCGGACAGCGAGATCGCTGCCATCAACCGCAGCGACATTCCGGTCGTCGACTGGAGCAGCGAAATGATGGAGGTGCTGGCCATTGCCAAACAGACGAAAGACGAGACGGCCGGATACTTCGATATTCGCAAGCCCGACGGGTCGCTCGACCCTTCCGGCATCGTCAAGGGCTGGGCCATTCGCAATGCGGCAGGCATCGTTCAGCGAGCCGGCATCAACGATTTCTTCATCGAAGCGGGCGGGGATATCCAGTCTGGCGGCAAGAATGCATCGGGCCATGACTGGAGCGTCGGCATCCGCAATCCCTTCAACGCGGATGAGATCGTAAAGATCGTCTATCCCCGCGGTCGCGGCGTCGCTACCTCCGGCACCTATGTCCGCGGTCAACACATCTACAACCCGCATGGAATTGGCAGTCCGATCCAGGACATCGTCAGCCTGACCGTGATCGGCGCCGATGTGCTCGAAGCCGATCGTTTCGCCACCGCGGCCTTCGCCATGGGTCGGGACGGCATTCTTTTCGTCGAGCAGACACCTGGCCTGGAGGGATATCTCGTCGACGCCAATGGCCGCGCAACGCCGACAACCGGGTTCGGAGCCCTTTGCCTGCAATGATCAAGACCATCGACCGATTTCTCGATCACCTGACCATGTACAGGCTGGTCCTCTACTATCTGATGGCGCTGGTCGGCGCGGCGTTCGTGCTCGGCTTCGTCAAGCTGGTACCACATGATCCGACTGCGCTTGCCTTCACGACAGCGCTTGCGCTGGCCGCCTGCTGGATCACCAACAAGGTCTTTGCGCTTGTCTTCGCAGTCCCGGCCAACAACGAGTCCGTCTACATCACCGCGCTCATTTTGGCGCTCATTCTCGATCCGGTTGCCGTCACGGACATAAAGGGGATTGCGGCGATGGCATTCGCAGCCGTCTGGGCGATTTCATCCAAATTCATTCTCGCGATCGGCCGGAAGCACCTTTTCAACCCGGCTGCTCTGGGCGTGGCGCTGTCGGCGCTGCTGCTCGACCAACCAGCCACCTGGTGGGTTGGCGGCAATCTGCCGTTGCTTCCGCTCGTTCTCGTCGGCGGCATGCTCATAGTCCGCAAACTGCGCCGGCTTGACCTCGTCTCGACCTTCATTGTCGTGGCGCTGGCGACCATCCTGGCAACCACGGATCCATCGCAATACTGGACCGCGCTCACGGAGACACTGGGTTCGTCGCCTCTGCTGTTCTTTGCCTTTGTGATGCTGACCGAGCCGCTGACCGCGCCGACGATGCGTTGGCCGCGTATCGCCTTTGCCGCCATCGTCGGCTTTCTGTTTGCTCCCAACATCCATATCGGCTCGTTCTATTTCACGCCGGAACTGGCGCTGCTTGCCGGCAACCTGTTTGCCTATGCGGCGGGCCCCAAGGGACGCTTCGTGCTGACCTTGGAACGCATCGAGCAATCGGCTGTCGACAGCTTTGACTTCGTCTTCCGGTCGCCGCGCAAGCTCGCCTTTGAGGCCGGCCAGTATCTCGAATGGACGCTTGGCCTCGATCGTGCCGACAATCGCGGCAACCGCCGCTATTTCACGGTCGCCTCTGCGCCGACGGAGGAGACAGTCCGTCTCGGTGTCAAGTTCTATCCGCAATCAAGTGCCTTCAAGCGCGAATTGATGACCATGAAGCCAGGCAGCACGATCCATGCCGCGCAACTGGCCGGCAACTTCACTCTGCCCGCCCAGCGTGAAACCAAGATCGCGTTCCTGGCCGGAGGCATCGGCATCACGCCGTTTCGCTCGATGCTGCAATATCTCCTCGACCGCAAGGAGCGGCGACCGATCGTCATTCTCTACGGAACAGAAGGCCAGCAGGACATCGCCTATCGCGACGTGCTTGGCGCCGCCCGGCAGGAACTTGGTATCAAGACGATCCACGCCGTGGCGCGAGGGGGCGAGCGCGGGCAATATCCCGGATACATCGACGAGCGCCTGATACGTCTGGCTATACCCGACTACCTCGAGCGCACTTTCTACATTTCCGGCCCGCAGGCGATGGTCAAGGCGCTGCGTCAGAAGCTGCTGGCCATGGGCATTCGCCGCTCGAAGATAAAGGTCGACTATTTCCCGGGTTTCGCCTGAAGCATGCTCAACTGTGTCGCGGCAAGGAAATGGCCACCGCCAGACCCGGATCGGCATTGGCCATGGCAAGACGTCCGCCATAGGCTTCGACGATATCGGATACGATGGCCAGGCCAAGACCGCTGCTGCCGCCCTTGCTGTCGAGCTGGACACCACGTGACAGCGCTGACTCCCGATCGACATCCGGTATACCTGGGCCATCGTCCGCAACACTGACGGTCACCTCGTCCCAGGCAATGGATGCACCGACACGGACTGACGATTTTGCGTAGCGCGCGGCATTCTCCACCAGATTGCCGAGAATTTCTGACAAGTCGCCTTCGTCGATCGGCGCCGTCAGATTTTCCGCGACATCCAGCTTGAATGAAAGCTGCTTGCCGCTTGGTGTCCGTTTGACCACGGCAATGACGCCGGCCGCCACGTCCGACACAAGGCAGGATGCCTTGCCGGAGACGCCGGGCGCGAGGCGGGCGCGCGCGAGCTCCCGCTCGACATGGCGCCGGATCGCTCCGGCGCTCTTCTCGATCTCATCGGCCAGCTCAGTTTCGCCTTTTTTTCTCAACGCGCGGATATCGGCCGACAGGACTTGCAGCGGTGTCTTGAGACCGTGCGCCAGATCGGTGGCGCGCGAGCGCGCTCGCGCAAGTGCCTTCTCCTGGGCATCGAGTAGGCGATTGATTTCGTCCGCGAGCGGCTGGACTTCGCTTGGTGCCGCCACCTCAAGCCGTGCAGTTCGTTGTGCAATCACGTTTCTCACCGAGACCCGTAAGGTTTCCAGAGGCGCGAGACCGACGGTGATCTGGATGAAGAAGGCCGCCATGAGAGCAATGGCGAGCAGAATGAGGGCTGGTGCAAGGTCGCGGACATACCCGTCGACGGATTCCTTCACCGTTTGATGGTCTTCCGCCACGACGGCGCGAAACGATCGGCCGCTGGCGTCGATGATCGTGCGCTCGACGGCGATGGTGAGCTCGCCTTGTGGCCCTTTGAATTCCTTGATCTCCCTGAGTTCGCCGTTGGTTGCGTGATCAGGCAAAGCAAGCGTCGCGTCCCACAATGAACGCGAGCGGACGAGGTTGCCCGAACCAGTATCCTGCACCTGCCAGTAGTGGCCGGAAAAGGGAATGGAGAAACGCGGATCGGCCAGGGTTGCCTGGACCGAAAGACGGCCATCGGCGGCGAAATTGGTCGCGCCGATAAGGTCGTTCAGGTCGACGGTCAGCTCGCTGACAACGCGCCGCTCGACATTCAGCTCGAACAGATAGCGCAGTCCGACACCAGCGATGGCAAGAGCAACAAGGATCGAAATCGTTGCCGCCAACCAGAGCCTGAAGCGGATCGAGTTGCCCATCAGCGGGTATCGTCTGGGACGAAGTACCCGAACCCGCGCCTCGTTTCGATGACGTCACTCCCAAGCTTGCGACGCAAACGCGCGACGATTACCTCGACCGCATTCGGATCGCGGTCGTTCCCTGAATCGTAAAGATGCTCGGCTAGTTCGGTCGGCGCCACCACCCGCCCGGCATGATGCATCAGAAACGCCATGAGCCGGTATTCCAACGGCGAAAGCGCAATGGGAATGCCGCGCAGTGAAATGCGCATCTGGCGTGTGTCCAGAAGCAGTGGCCCCGACTTGAGCACTGGCGCGGCCTGCCCGGTCGAGCGGCGTAGGATTGCGCGTAACCGGGCAAGCAGCTCTTCCATTTCGAAAGGTTTCGGGAGGTAGTCATCAGCGCCAGCATTGATGCCTTCGACACGTTCCGTCCACATGCCCCTGGCGGTCAAGATGAGAACCGGGAACCGGCGGGCGTTGGCTCGCCAACGTTTCAAGATCGTGAGACCATCGAGCTTGGGCAACCCGAGGTCTAGGATCGCAGCATCATAGTTCTCCACATCGCCTGCGAACCAGGCAGCCTCTCCATCGCGAACGGTATCAACCGCCATTCCGGATGCCTTGAGGACTGTAGCGATATCGGTCGCGATACGAGGCTCGTCCTCGGCCAGGAGGATCTTCATCAGTCGCCCTCCCCCTCGCGCATGATGGCACCGGCGCCGGCGTCGACGTCGATAGTCTTTCGCCGGCCATCGGCACCGACGACCTGAAACCGGTAGACCCATCTGTTGGCCTGGCGGATGAGGTCGACCGCAACAACGTCGCCGGGGGCTTTGGCGCGAACAACGTCCAGTATATCGGCAAGGCCTTTGATCTCGCCGTGCTCGTACAAATCCCGTGCCCGGTCATGGTCGCCGTCGTCGTCCTCATCGGCACGGGTTGCGAGAGGCATGGCCAGGACAAGTCCAGCGAGACCCAGCACCGCCAAACACTTCAACTGGCTTTTCATCGGCAAGGCATGTCGCACATTGAAGCTTTCAATTTGCTGTCAGTCATCCTCAGCCCGCAGCAAGCAAAGGGTCCATATCAAGGCATCATCGCGTCCAATCATGGCCGCGCCGAGAAGGATACCAGACCATGCGCAATTCAATGTTTGTCCTTGCAGCACTTGCAGGCCTCACGATCTTTGCCCTGCCGGCGGCCGCTGAATCGGAAGAAGGATCATGTGGGGCGCCACCGTCTGTTGTCCCGTCCGGCCCCATCGACCTGCAGGCCATCCCGATGCAGGACGCAACCACCCCGAAAGCCATCAAGGGTGATGACGATGCGTGTGACGACCGGCAGGGCGATGAGGCCGACGAAAACGACTAGATCTCTCGTTCGCAGTGCGTGGCCCACTACAGCACATAACGCTCGCAAATGTCGTCGGCCAAGGCTCGCTGCAAGGCCGGCAATTATCCAAGGTCCCTTGCCAATTTCTGGAGAGTCTTCGTGGTCCCCATTCAACATATCCACCCCATTCTTGTTCATTTTCCTATTGTTCTGATCTACACGCTTGTGGCTATCGACCTTGTGGCGCTGGCTGGCGGCAGCGCCGTCACCGGGAAATCGGGCGCTGGTACGATCTCTACTTTTGTGGCCTTGGCTGCCGGAGTGTTCGCCATTGGTACCTGGTTCTTCGGCGGTCTTGCCCTGGATCACGCCGAAGCGGCCGGCTTCAGCAGCGATATCGCGGAAATCCACGAAAGCCTGGGGGGTATCACTGCCTTTGCCTTTCTGATCTGGGGACTTGTGAGGCTCGCGCTTTGGATACGCAACCGCGAGTTTCGGGCTGTGACGATCACCATTCCTCTGATTGAAATTGGCGGAGCGGTGTTGGTCACTGCGACGGCCTACTATGGTGGACTGCTTGTCTACGAACTTGGCGTGAATGTCGCCAAGACCGCAATCGCTGGGTGACGGGCACGCGCCCGTCATTCGCGATCTCGACTTTGGACCATTTGCCTCGGTGGCAAAATGATTCAGATCAAGGCGCTTCATGCATGGGACTTCTAAGAAGCCGGAGGTTTGGAGAACTCCGGAGAGCGAACATGCAAGCCGAAGCCATAATGAGCAAGCCAGTCGTCGGCATAGATCCGTCCGCATCGATCGCTGAGGCGGCCGGGATGATGCTCATCAAAAAGATCAGCGGCTTTCCCGTCATTCGCGGCGACGGCACCCTGGTGGGGATCGTCAGCGAGGGAGATTTCTTGCGTCGCGGGGAACTGGGCACGGAGCGCAAGCGCCCGCGCTGGCTGGAGTTTCTCGTCAGCCCCGGAAAGGCCGCCGATGAATATGTCCACGCCAATGGGCGACGGATCGAGGAGGTGATGTCGCAAGATGTGGTCACGGCATCCCCTACCGCATCGCTCGCCGAGGTCGTCGAGCTCATGACGCGGCACCATGTGAAACGCATTCCGGTCGTCGACGCTGGGAAAGTCGTCGGCATCATCACCCGCTCTGATCTTCTGCGGGCATTGCTCAGCGTCCTTCCTGATGCAGCCCCTTCAGCCATCGATGACGAACAGATTCGGCAGGACATCATGACCGAGCTAGCGACACAGAAATGGGCCGGCAAGGACTTGATAAACGTGACGGTGAACAAAGGCGTGGTGAAACTGAGCGGCGCCATCTTCGACGAACGCGAGCGCCAGGCAGCCATTGTAGCAGCCGAAAACGTCGCCGGCGTCAAAGCTGTCGAGGATGATCTCTTCTGCGCCGATCCCGTGTCCGTCGTCCTTGTTTCGTAGCGGTGGCACGACCGGGTTGGTGTCGCCAGCGGCCATGCCAGCGGGTTTCGACGTTGCATGGAGGATAGGTCCACCTGCGAAACAGCAGAAATGCTTCTAGAAAGAACAGATCGTCCACGAACGTCACGACTTCCTCAAGGCTGATCTGCTCGATGCACTACGATTGGCCGGCTGCGTCCTGCAGTCGTGCGATTAGGTCGCGGTTGCGACAGTAATCTGGCGGAACATCTGCTTGCTGATGTTCGTCAAGCCAGGTCGAGCAATCATCCTGATGCCCGCAAGAACGACAGCGGTCCACCGCCCGATTGGTGACGCCCGCATGGTCCGGCACCGATTTCAATTGTTTGTCGACCCCGAGCTTCTGCATCATGCGACCCATCAAAGCGGTTCTGGCGTCGACTGAAATCAGGTAATCGAGAAGGGTCATGTTGATCGCTCTTGCCTACTGGCCATCATTGCACTGTTGGCGGCCGGCGGCGTTGATCTCGATCAACAGACGGCATCATTGCCAACCCCTGAGCGCTCAACAGGAAGCATGGCGCTAAACCGAAGCGACAAGGCGGTCGAGAAAGGGCCGCTGACCAGCAAGAGGTTTTTCCCGGGCAAGGTCTAGATCCAGCCATTCACCACGGTCCACCTCGGGAAACGACTGCACGCGGCAGCTACGTCGTGGCCGTTCCATCTCGAATATGTTGCTGCGCAACGTCGCGGTGTCGAAATCGCCTTCAGCGCGAAAGCAGTGATGAGTTTGCTTCTTCGCTGGCGCAACTCACCCAAATTGACCAGGGCTCCCTTGGGCTCCCAGCCCGTCTCTTCCGTGAGTTCGCGCCGCGCCGCGGCTTCTGGAAGGTCGCTTTCGTCGAACTCGCCCTTGGCGATGGACCGGGCGTCAAGATCGCGGCTTTGTCAGAATGGGCCGCCCGGATGGACGAGCAGCACCTGCAGCGCCTTGGCGATCTACGATAGGGCAGAATGCCCGCGCTTCTTCTCATCATCGCGTCAAGCCTCCCCACGCGGCCTATGATCTGGGATAGCCCGCATGAACCTTTGGCCCTCTGTCGATCAGCTGCTCCGCCCCCTTCCGGTGCGACTGGCGGCTCTTTTGTCCGAAAAACAAGCGCTTGGTCGCCTCCGAGGCCAACAGATAGAGCGAGGTGATTGCGACAAGCCCGGCAAGCACGGGGAGCGGCAAGGGCACGAAGCCGAACCGGGCTGCAAACGGCAGATAGGGGATCATGATCGCGACAATCCCGACACCCAATGTAAGCCAGGCGAGTAACGGGCTTGGGCGGCTCGCCCAGAAAGCGCTGTGGGTGCGCACAATGAGCACGATAGCAAGCTCCGTCAGCAGCGACTCGACAAACCAGGCAGTCTGGAATGCGGCCTCCGTGACATGCGCGAAGAACAGAAGGAACGCGAAGGTCGCAAAGTCGAACAGCGAACTGACCAGGCCAAAGCTGATCATGAACCGTCGCACAAATCGGATGTCCCAGTGGCGAGGCTGGCGCAGTTGGTCGGCATCGACGTTGTCGCTTGCGATGGCGAGCGAAGGAACGTCAGAAAGGAAATTGTTGAGCAGGATCTGCTTTGCCAGAAGCGGCAGGAAAGGCAGGAACAGCGAGGCGACAGCCATGCTGATCATGTTGCCGAAATTGGCGCTGGTGGTGATTGAAATATATTTCATCGTATTGGCGAATGTCTTGCGGCCGTCGTCGACGCCGCGCACGAGCACGCCCAGATCTTGCTTGAGAAGGATAATATCGGCCGCTTCGCGCGCGACATCGACAGCGGTGTCGACCGAGATGCCTATGTCTGCCTCATGAAGGGCGGGCGCATCATTGATGCCGTCGCCAAGGTAACCAACGACATGGCCCCTGCTCCGCAAGGCCTGAACGATGCGCTCCTTCTGGTTGGGATCGATCTCGACGAAGAGATCGGTGTGCTGCACGCCCGCAAAGAGCGCGCTCTTCGTCAATTTCGAAAGTTCCTCGCCGGTCATGATTCTGTCGAGGGGCAAGCCGACCGCTTGGGCAAGATGTGCGGCAACGTACCGGTTGTCGCCCGAAATGACTTTTACCGCGATGCCGCGGTGGGCGAGCTCGGCAAGCGTCTTCTCGACTCCTTCCTTTGGCGGGTCGAGGAAAAGCAGGAAGCCCGCGAAGACGAGATCGATTTCGTCTTTCCTACTGAACGTTTTCCGGCTCTCAAATCGACGAATTGCCAGGCCCAGAACGCGATAGCCATCCGCGCTCCAGCGCCGGAATTTTTCGTCGATCGCCGCACGCTGCTTCTCATCGAGGGGTTCCAGCCCTTTCGCCGTGCTGACGAAGCCGCACGTTTCGAGGACATTTAGTACGGCGCCTTTGGTGATTAGAAGATCTTCGGCATCCTTGGTCCGCACAACAACGGATAGGCGCTTGCGAATGAAATCATAAGGGATCTCGTCAACCTTGGTGAAAGCGGCCAATGATGCGCCTTTGCCCGGTGCACCGGCGATCGCCTCGTCCAGCGGGTTCTTCAGTCCGGTCTGCAAGGTTGCGTTGAGACGTGCCCAAAGCAGGATGTCGGTTGACGCATTGCCGTCGACGTCAAGCCATCCGTCTAGGTGGATCACGCCTTCCGTCAGCGTGCCGGTCTTGTCGGTGCAGAGCACGTCCATGCTGCCCAGATTCTCGATGGCGTCGAGACGGCGCACGATGACGCCATTGGCAGCCATCGCGCGAGCCCCTCTAGCCAGCGTCACACTGATGATGGCCGGAAGGAGTTCCGGTGTAAGACCAACCGCCAATGCCAGCGAAAACAGCAGCGATTCAATCAGTGGGCGATGCAGCATCAGGTTGGCGAAGAACACCAGGATGACAATCGCCAGCATGATCTCGGTCATCAGATAGCCGAACAGTCTTATGCCCCGGGCAAACCCGGTTTCGGGGATTTGGCGCTCCAGGGCAGCAGCGATCGATGCGAATTCAGTGCCGGGGCCGGTCGCTGCCGCAAGCACGGTTGCTGTGCCGCTGCGAACCGAAGTGCCCGTGAAAACCGCATTGCTGCGCTGTGCCACCGAAGCCTCGCGCGCCGACCGCCCCGGCGCCTTCACGACGGGAAAGGTTTCGCCGGTCAGCACGGCCTCGCTGACATTGAAATCGCGCGCGTCCAGAATGACACCGTCCGCAGGAATGAGGTTTCCGGCCGAGAGGCGGATCACGTCGCCCGGTACGATGTCTTCGGCAGCAACCGAGCACTCTACGCCGTCACGCAACACAATAGCTCTGCGCGAAATACGCTGTTTCAGTGCTTCGGTCGCCCGCGACGCACCGTACTCCTGGGTGAAGCTCAGGACGCAGCTTGCCAGCACGATCGCGCCGATGATCGCAGCCTCCTGGCCCTCCCCGACGAAGGCCGATACGCTGGCCGCGAAAATGAGGATCAGGACCAGCGGGCTCCGGAACTGGCGGGCAAACACTGCCAAGGCCGACGCGCTTGACGTCGCCGCCGGTGTGTTTCGGCCGAATTTTGCGAGCCTCGATGCCGCTTCGGACGAAGCAAGCCCCGAGGCTGAGGTCTCAAGGCGTAGCAGGAGGTCATTGGTCTCGATCGACCAATAGGCACCGTCCTCTGGCGAGACGGATTGCTGGTCAGCTTCGCCTATCATCAATACGACATGAAACGGTTGATGCCGCTCTCTTCGATCAGCGTGCGGGTGACGCCACCAAACGCCCATTCCCGCAAGCGGCTATGGCCATAGGCGCCAGAGACGATGAGGTCCGCATGGATCGAGCGTGCGAATGTTAGCAACCGGTCGCCGTCAGCCTCGCCGGCGATCAGCTCAGTTCGCGCCTTGATGCCATGGTGTTCAAGAAAAGCGGCGACATCGTCAAGGCTGTCACGACAGCTCTCATCGCGGTTGGTGTCTATCGTGGCGACGACAACCTCGTTGGCCTTGGCCAAAAAGGGCAGCGCATCTGCCACCGCCCGTCTCGCCTCCCTGGTGTCCTTCCAGGCAACCAGCACGGTTTTCGCAAGGATGTGTTCTACATTGCCTGCGGTGACCAGGACTGGCCGCCCGGCACCGAGTGCAAGGCTGCCGATATCCACAGCGCGAAAGACGTTGTCTCCATATCCGCCGCCGGTGACGATGAGGTCGGCCGCCCTGGCCGAAACGCTGAGGAACCGGGTCGGACTGCAGACGGCTTGTCCCCATTCGCTTGTAATCGAAGCTGGCACCAGCCTCTCGAACACTTCACGCAATTCGGCAAGCCGCTTTTCGATTTCCGTTCTTTGAATCTGCATGATCTCGCCTTCGTAGACCATGCCGTCGCCTGTCGCGACCAGCGGCGGGACATCAGCTGCCGCCAAGCCGATAAGATGGGCTCCAAATCGTTCGGCAAGTTCGATCCCGACCCGCACAATGGGTGCGGGAGTCGCATCGATGGCGAGGTTCACGATAATTGACTTATAGGACATTACGGCGCCTTTCGCTGAAACGATGCAATGCGTAATGAATTGCATTCGCGAGCGCTCAATGCCTTGATGCGCGTCAAGGACCGCCAACCGCCAACCGCATCTGCGTCCGAAAACGTCTCGATCCGTTTTGCGTGTGCGGCGAGAAGTGATAGTTAGCCCCAGTAGCACCGTCTCGAACCCAGGAACCTCAGGTGATCCAAGACGAAGCGCCAGTCGGGACGACACTGAAATCACTCTTGTCACGAATGTTCGATCAGGCTCCGGGCTTTATTGCGCTCATGCGCGAACCAGGTCACGTTTTCGAGCTGACCAATGCCGCCTACCAGCGATTGATCGGCAACAGGCAAGTGATCGGAAAATCAGTGCGGGACGCCTTTCCCGAGCTCGAAGGAGATGAGTTTTTCGAACATCTGGACCATGTGTACACGACTGGCGAGCCCTATAGGGGTCATGGGGTGAAGGTTGGCCTTCGCAACAAAGCCGACGGACCGGCAGAAGAGCGCATCCTTGATTTTGTCTATCAACCGATCAAGGCTGACGATGGCCGTATCACCGCGATCTTCATCGAGGGGACGGATGTCAGCGAACTCTCCTTTGCAAACGCCGCGCTTCGGCTGCGTGAGGACCATTTGCGATCGATCCTGGCAACAGTGCCGGACGCGATGGTCGTCATCGACGAACAGGGCCGGATCCAGTCGTTTAGCACCGCTGCCGAAACGCTGTTCGGCTATCAGTCAGGCGAGGTCATTGGTAAAAACGTCAATATGCTGATGCCTTCACCCTATCGCGACGAGCATGATGCCTATCTGCTTCGCTACCTGACGACGGGAGAGCGCCGGATCATCGGGCTCGGCCGCACCGTTACCGGGGCACGCAAGGATGGCACGACTTTCCCGATGGAGCTTTCCGTCGGCGAGATGCATCCGGGAACCGGACGCTTCTTTACCGGCTTCTGCCGCGACCTGACCGAACGCCACCGGGCAGAAGCAAGAATCCAGGAGCAACAGCAGGAACTCCTTCACATGGCGAGGTTTACCGCACTCGGCGAAATGGCTTCGACGCTTGCACATGAGATCAACCAGCCGCTCACCGCGATCACAAACTACCTCAAGGGCAGTCGTCGGCTGCTCGAGAAGAGTACGGAAGAGAACGCGCCTATGCTGCGGGATGCCGTGGACAAGGCAGCTGAGCAGGCCCTGCGGGCAGGAGACGTCATCCGCCATCTGAGGGATTTTGTTGCAAGGGGCGAAAGCGAGCGTCAGGTCGAACGACTGCCGGCTCTGATCGAGGAAGCCTCGTCGCTCGCCCTGGTCGGTGCAAGGGAGGTAAATGTCCTCGTCAGCTACAAGCTTGACCCTGCCGCCGAACTGGTCTTGACCGACCGCATCCAGATTCAGCAGGTTCTGCTCAACCTGATGCGCAACGCGGTGGAGGCCATGCAGGACGCGCCTCGCCGCGAATTGAAAGTCACAACCGTTGCCCGGGATGATGGGATGGCCGAGGTGAGCGTGATCGATACTGGCCCAGGCCTCGCGCCGGAGATCTCGGCACAACTTTTCCAGCCATTTGTAACCACCAAGAAGCAAGGCATGGGTGTCGGCCTTTCCATTTGCCGCACCATCGTTGAATCGCATGGCGGCCACATATGGGCCGAGGCAATGCAGGCCGGCGGAACCGCCTTTCGGTTCACCTTGCGCATCGTGGGGAAAGACGAGGTTTCCAATGGCCGATAGTGATCTGGTCCATGTTGTCGACGACGACGTCGATGTTCGCAAGTCGCTCGGTTTTCTTCTGGCCACAGCGGACTTCGCTGTGCGCCTGCACGAATCGGCCACAGCTTTTCTGTCGACGGCGCCGCGCAGTCTCGACGGCTGCATCGTCACCGACGTACGCATGCCGGGCATAGACGGCATCGAGTTCATGCGCCAGCTCAGAGCAAGCGGACATACAATTCCGGTGATCGTTATGACGGGCCATGCCGATGTGGCGCTCGCCGTTCAGGCAATGAAGGAAGGCGCTTCCGATTTCATCGAAAAGCCGTTCGACGACGAGATGCTGATTGGCTCGATTCGCTCCGCGTTGGCCAACCGCAACCAGGCGAATGCAGCGCATCCGCAGTCTACGGAAATCCGCGGGCGTCTGGCGACCCTGTCAGAACGCGAGCGGCAGGTGCTGGACGGGCTTGTGTCGGGTCTGCCCAACAAGACCATCGCCTATGATCTTGGAATCAGCCCGCGCACAGTCGAGATCCATCGCGCCAACGTTATGAGCAAGATGGGCGCGGCCAGCCTTTCACATCTTGTGCGCATGGCGCTGATCGTGGAATCCAGACCCTAGGTGTTTGATCCCGAGCTTTGATGGTGCATTATTTTCCTTGGAATGGAGGGATGCACTGTGGGACAGATTCTACATGGCAGCGCCACGACGACAGAGGCAGTCCGTCGAGCAATACAGAATAGTGAAGAGAGCCTGAGAGCGCTTTCGAAGCGCTACGGCATCAATCAGAAGACCGTTGCCAAATGGAAGAAGCGCACGTCCGTTGCGGATCTTCCGACTGGCCCGAAAGATCCGAAATCAACGGTCCTGTCGCTTGAGGAAGAAGCAGTCATCGTGGCTTTTCGGAAG